>NZ_VATN01000014.1:0-98645 GCF_005781105.1 Escherichia sp. E2586 | reverse complement strand
GCGCCGCCAGCTTGAGTACAAAAAGCTCTGGCGTGGCGGTCAGGTGCTTGCGGTTCCGCCAGCGTACACAAGCCAGCGTTGCGCGTGCTGTGGTCATACAGCGAAAGAAAATCGCCTGTCACAAAGTAAATTCAGATGCCAGGTATGTGGATATACAGCGAACGCCGATGTAAACGGCGCTCGTAACATTTTAGCGGCGGGGCGCGCCGTTCTTGCCTGTGGAGGGATGGGGCAGTCAGGCCGCCCGTTGAAGCAGGAACCCACCGAAATGATTCAGGCGACAGGCTGAACGTAGCAGGGATCCTCGTCATTCAGGGCGTGGAGGATGTCAAGGCGAGGAATTATTGATCAGTGCACTGACCGGGCTGTCGAAGTGTGATTTCATGGCTTGAGTCGCCGTTTCGACATCTCTGGCACACACCGCGTCGCAGATTTTCTGGTGTAGTGTGATGATGTGATTGCCATACTCTTTTTGATCGCTTTGGGCGTTTAACCCCTCCTGGATGGATTGCCGCAACTGCTGATGTAATGCCTGCAATAACATCATAAAAAGCGGATTTTTTGAGGCAACGGCGAGTAACTGATGGAAGCGGATATCATGGGTGATAAAGCTTTCGACATCATCGAACTGTTCGCGGATTTTTGCCATTTCAGCCCGTAGGTTAGCAAAATCTTCCTCTTCGCCATTACGGGCAGCCGCTTCCACAACGCCCAACTCCAGCCAGCGGCGTACTTGAAGAATTTGCTCTGTTGTCACTTGTTCGGTCGCCAGGGCAAATCCAAACACCACGCGCAGCACTTCATCATCAAATTTTTTGATTCGTGGCACTTTACCGCTATGCGTTTCCAGAATCCCCAGGGCGGCAAGTGAACGATAGGCCTCACGCACAATACCCCGACTGACGCCCAATTTCTGAATCAACTGAACTTCACTGGGAACTGGCATCCCCGGTGTCAATTTTTGTTCGGCGATCAGATTAAGAATATGATTTTTGACCTGTGACGATAACGTTACGCTGGTCAATAACGCACTCTCACTCATTTTTACTCCTGTTGTACTTTTTCCTGGTCGGTAAAATCCAGAATACCGGGACTGTATCCTTCATATTTTCCTCCAGAACCCTTGATTATCAATAGACTACTGCGCCTGTGCGCCCGCCATGCAGTGCGAATCAAAGACATATTGCGTCAAAGCGTGGCGAAGAAATAGTAAATCCCCAATTTTTTCGTGACGCCCATCGCAGTATTGTGCGCTTTTTCTCCTTACCCTGTAAACCTGTTAAACAGGCTTATAGGTAAATATGATGTGGAAGAGTGATAACGAACTTTTTGCGTTGATGAAAACCCGGCTATTTACCGCCGTGGTTGGCGATATTCTCGACACGCTGGGCTATATGCACCAGTTTGTTTCTCCGGCAATCAAGCCGCTGGAGGTGAATATGGTGGTGGCAGGCCGGGCAATGCCGGTGCTGGAGTCCGACGTTTACGAAACCAAATCGACGTCGGGTAAGACGGCGATCGGCGAAAAACCGTTTGGCATCATGTTTGAAGCGCTGGATGCCCTCAAAGAGAATGATGTTTACATCACTACGGGCAGCTCTCTGCGCTATGCGTTGTGGGGCGGGTTGATGTCGACCCGTGCCATGCATCTGAAAGCAGCAGGTGCGGTACTTGATGGTTACGCCCGTGACTCTGCTGAAATTCTTGAACTTAAATTTCCCACCTTTTGTCATGGCACTTACGCACAGGATCAAGGTCCGCGCGGCAAAGTTATCGATTTCGGCGTACCCATCGAATTTCACGGTGTGCGGGTGAATCCGGGCGATATCGTGTTTGGCGATCGTGACGGATTACTGATTATTCCTCAGACCGTTGAGAAAGAAGTTATTAGCCAGGCCCTGGAAAAAGTGGCAACTGAAAGTGAAGTGCGCAAAGCCATCAGTGATGGCATGAGCACGGTACAGGCCTTTGAAACCTTCGGCGTAATGTAAGGAGAGCAACGAATGAAGGCATTAACCATTGAGCAGGGAAGTCAGGCGCGATTTGTTGATATCCCCGAACCGGTCTGCGGGAAAGGAGAAGTGCTTATCAATGTTGAGCGTGTTGGGCTGTGTGGCTCTGACCTCAATACCTGGCGGGGGCTGAATCCGCTGGTTAATTATCCCTGTATTCCGGGGCATGAAATTGGCGGCACGGTGCTGGCAACTGGCGATATGGCGGGGGCGATCAAGCCTGGTGACCGGGTGGTCGTACTGCCGTGCACTGAGTGTGGCGTGTGCAGCTCCTGTCTGAGCGGTCGTCCTAACGCCTGTAAGAACAACCAGACTCTCGGTGTACAGCGTCAGGGGGGGATGGCGCAACAACTGACGATGCCTGCACATAAGGTCATTGTTTGTAATGCCTTAAGTGTTGATGAGTTAGCGCTGGTAGAACCGCTGGCGGTGGGACTACATGCAGCCAGACGTGCGCAAATTAATGTCGGTGAATGGGTCGCAGTTATCGGTTGTGGGGTAATTGGCCTTGGCGCTATCGCCGCGGCATCCGCGATGGGCGCGCGCGTAATTGCTATCGATATTGATGATCGCAAGCAGAACATTGCCCAGGAGTGCGGCGCGCAACGTTTTCTTAATTCGCAGCAATGTGACGTGGCGGCAGAACTGGCGCTGTTAAATGACGGTCGCGGCCCGGAAGTGGTGATTGAAGCGGTGGGTAATCAACAAACCATTGAACAGGCTACAGGGCTGGTGGCGTTTAGCGGTCGTGTGGTTTATGTCGGTTACGCCAAACAGCCAGTGAGTTATCAGAGTGCGCAGTTCCTGATGAAAGAACTGGATATCCATGGTTCGCGCAATGCCACCGTGGCGGATTTTCGTGCCGTGCTGGCATTGATGGAGTCCGGGCGTTATCCGGTCAGCAATCTGGTGAGTGCTCACTACCCGCTGGAACAGGCTGATCACGCTTTTAGCGACTGGGCAAGTGATCCCGGCGCGTATACCAAAATCCTCATTGACCTTTAAGGAGACACTTCATGAATGCTTTTTCTTTACATAACAAAACCGCGCTGATTACAGGGGCGGCCAGTGGACTGGGGCTGGCAATGGCCAAATGCATGATAGTCAGCGGGGCGAAGGTCATTATTGCTGACCTGAACGGCGAACTGGCGCAAGCGACCGCCGGAACATTAGGTTCGCAGGCCAGTTGGATACAAATGGATGTCGGCGATACCGCAGCCGCGCAGGAAAAAGTTGATGTGCTTATTAACGAACACGGGGCGATCGATATCCTGGTTAATAACGCAGGCAATCACTGCAAAAAACCGATTGAAGAGATGAGTGTCAGTGATTTTGAGTCAGTGCTCGACGTTCACGTGGTCGGTGCATTTGCGTTAACCAAAGCCCTTGTGCCGCATATGAAACAACGCGGTCAAGGTTGTGTTCTGTTTACCGCCTCTATGACCTCATTTCTTGGGCAGCCTCTGGTTACTGGCTACAGCGCTGCGAAGTCAGCCTATCTCGGCATGATTCGCGGTATGACCACGGAGCTTGCCGGACACGGGATTCGCGTCAATGGTATTGCGCCTGGCTGGATTGATACGCCGATGCTGCGTAAGGCCATTGAGGGTGATGACGAACGCCGTAACAAAATCCTTGGTCGTACACCGATGAAAAAATTCGGTAAGCCGGAAGATATCGGTTGGGCAGCGGTTTACCTGGCTTCAGACGCAGCGGCATTTGTCAGTGGTCAGGTGCTGGTGGTCGATGGCGGCGCATTGATCGGCTTCTGATGTACGGAGGAATTATGCGCAAACGTGCGTTAAAGCTACATGCCAAAGATAACTGTGTAGTCGCGCTGAATGACATCGCCAGTGGCGATATTGTCTGGTGGGATGAGGGGGAAATGGTGGCCTGTAGTTCCGTTACCCTGGGTCACAAACTGGCCTGCGAAGCGCTGAACAATGGTGATTCGATTCTGAAATATGGCGCCATTATCGGACATGCCACTCGTGATATTGCCATGGGTGAACATGTGCATTCCCATAATCTTGCCAGCAATGCCATCGCCATTTTTCATCATGATGATGCCGGCTATCAGCCAGAGGAAAAAGCATAATGGAAGGTTATGTACGGCAAAATGGCCGACCGGGTATTCGTAATACTGTGCAGGTAATCTTTATGGTGGAGTGTGCCAGCCACGTCGCTAAAAAGATTGCCGAGGGATTTCCTTGTCACGATGTGCAGTATTTTGGTTTTTCAGGTTGTTATCCCAGCGATTACGGCTATCGGCTGGTGAAAAATCTGGCGACGCATAGCAACGTTGGCGGCGTACTGATTATTTCGCTGGGATGCGAGAATTTCGATCGCCGTCGGCTGGAGCAAGAAGTTCGCGAAAGCGGGCGACCGTGTCATACGCTGGTGATTCAGGAAAATAAAGGTACGACCAACACCATTACTCAGGGTAAGCAGTTGGTCGCTGAAATGCTGGAACAGCTTGCGGATACACCGCGTTGTACTCTGAACTGGAGCGACCTGGTGGTTGGCACTATCTGCGGTGGTTCCGATGGCACCAGTGGTATCACGGGCAATCCGGCAGTAGGGCGTGCCTTTGACCAGTTGCTGGAGAAAGGGGCTACCTGCATTTTTGAAGAAAGCGGTGAGTTGCTTGGTTGTGAGCAACATATGATGTCGCGAGCGGGCAGTCCGCAGGCACGTGATGCCATCGAAGCGGCAATGACAAAAGCAGAGCGTTATTACAGTTTGATGGGGCTGGGGAGTTTTTCCAATGGTAATGCCGAAGGTGGCTTAACCACGCAGGAAGAAAAATCCCTCGGGGCATATACCAAATCGGGTGATGCGCATATTGCTGGTGTTATTTTACCGACACAACAAACACCTTTTCCCGGACTTTGGTTGATGGACGTTGTGCCTGATGGTGAGCCACGTTTTGGTTATCCGAATATTAATGACTCATCAGAAGCGCTGGAACTTATCGCCTCTGGCTGTCATATGGTGTTATTTACCACGGGGCGCGGTTCGGTTATTGGTTCTGTGATCGCACCGATTATTAAAGTGTGTAATAACCCGCAGACGTGGGAGCATTTATCTGACGATATGGACGTAAATGCCGGACGAGTTATTAGCGAAGGCGCAACGCTCGACGACATTGCGGACGATATTATGCAGGTGATTGAAAATGTCGCCAACGGTCAACATTGTGCCGCAGAACGGCTGGAACATCAGGAGTTTGTTTTAACGTATAAAGCATTTGATTACAACAAAAACGCAGTCTGTCGGGCAGATCCCCGTTAATCAATAAAGCTCTCACAGGTAATAATAATGAAGAAATTACTGACGTCATTTTTATTTCTTTTCGCTATATTAAGTCCGATGCTGAATGCCGCACCGGTAACTATCAAAATCGCCTATGAAAGTAACCCTGGCGAACCCGCGGATACAGTAGTGAAGTACTGGGCAGATCTTGTGAAGAAAAAAAGCAATGGAGATATTGTTTTCGAGCTTTACCCAAGTTCACAGTTAGGTTCTAAACAAGATATTACAGAGCAAGCGTTGATGGGGATGAATATTATCACCATCAGTGATGTTGGTTTTTTAACTGACTATGATGCAGACCTGGGAATATTATTTGGGCCTTATTTAACCGACGATCCGCAGAAACTGTTTGCGATTTATGCCAGCGACTGGTTTAAACAGAAAGAACAAAAGCTGCGGGAAAAAGGTGTGCATATTGTCATGAGCAACTATCTGTACGGTACCCGGCAGATCATTGCTAAAAAACCAATTCGTACACCGGAAGACCTGAAAGGAATGAAGATTCGCGTACCGAATAACGTCATGCAGATTAAGGCCATTGAAGCAATGGGCGCAACGCCAACGCCGATGCCGCTGGGAGACGTTTATCCGGCGCTGACGCAGGGGATGATCGACGGCGTGGAAAACCCAGTTTCTGTTCTCTATGGGCAAAAACTGCATGAGCAGGCGAAATATCTGTCAATGGTGAACTATCTGACCAATACATCATTATGGTTGGGTGGCGAAGCATTTTTCAGTACCCTGACACCTGCGCAGTTAGATATTATTCACCAGACAGCATATGAAGCTGGTTTATATAGCCAGAAAATTACCACCGAGCAGGACGCTGCAATGTTGAAAACCATGCAGGAGCAGGGCGTAGAAATTATCTATCCTGACGTGGCTCCTTTCAAAGAAAAAGCCTTAAAAGTGTACCAACAATTCCCGGAATGGACCCCGGGGTTATATGACACTATTCAGCAACAGCTGAAATAACTTCATGGCACAAGGACAGGTCGGTGTTTCGGCACCGACCGTTAAGAGCAGAGGTGTGTATGCGTCTTTTAGGGAAAGTAATTGAAGTTGCCGCAGTATTAACGCTCTTTTTATTAGTGATAATAACCATTGGCGCGGTAATCATGCGCTACGTATTTAATATGCCATTACAATGGACAGAAGAAATCTCCGGTTTATTAATGGTTTGGGTGGTGATGTTCGGTGCCGTTGTTGCTGAAAGAGATAATACTCATTTATCGATTCCATTTTTAGCTGATGCACTTACACCTCGCTGGCAACGCGTATTAACCTTATTTGTCTCTCTGATATCTATTATTTTGCTGGTTGTTATGGCCTGGTCTGCATGGAAATTAGCTGCCGGGACAGCGTTTAAAACAACACAAATATTAAAAATATCCTGGTTCTGGATCGATATTGCAGTCACGGTTGGCGCTATCGGCATTGCCTGTTTTACCGCCTTACACCTGATAAAGAAAACACCCAACAAGGAAGGTGAATAATGACCGCATTGAGTGAATTACTGGCGGGAAGTTGGCTGGATAACTGGCTGATGATCATTCCGCTGATGTTCATCTGTTTATTTATTAATATGCCGGTATGGCTGGCGATGTTTTGCGGCATTCTGACCTACTTCCTTTGCTATTCAAACGTACCGTTAATGGTGGCAATTCAGCGTTTGATTGCCACGACGCAAACTCCTTCGCTGTTAGCTATTCCGTTTTTTATCTTATTAGGTACGCTAATGAGCTATACCGGTATTGCCGCGCGTATTTTGCAAATTGCCAACGTGTTGGTTGGTAGAATGCGCGGTGGCCTGGGCGGGGCTAACATTCTGGTGAGTACCATGATGGGCGGCGTCAGTGCTTCTAACCTGGCGGATGCTGCGATGTTGTCGCGCATGATGGTGCCGGAAATGGAACAGAAAGGTTATTCCCGTGGCTTTGCCGCTGCGATAACTGCCAGCGGCTCGCTGATCACGCCTATTATCCCACCGGGTATTGCACTGATCCTTTACGGACTGGTGGCGGATGTCTCCATCGGTTCCATGTTTATGGCCGGGATCCTTCCGGGACTGCTGTGCGCCGCGATGTTGATTGTCACCGTCTGGCTGGTGGCTATTCGTCGCGATTTAAAGCCTTCCAGCGAACACTGGCCAAAACCGAAAGAAGTGTCGGTGGCTCTGGTGCAGGCTTGGCCAGCATTGTTTTTAATCGTTGCGGTTATCGGCGGCATTCGGGCAAATATCTTCACGCCAACGGAAGCCGGAGCAGTGGCGGTATTGTTGGTGATGTTTATTGGTTTTGTCATTTATCGCGAACTGAAAATCAGCCATGTATTTACTGCGCTCTCTGAGACGGCGCGTTCCACGGCTTCAGTCATGTTAATCATTATGGCGAGTGCCGCGCTGGGCTGGATATTTTCCCTTGAGCGGGCCGGTATAACAGTTGCGGAGTTTGTGACCTCTCTGACTGACAATAAATACGTCTTTTTATTGATTATTAATCTATTGCTGCTGGTGCTTGGCATGTTCCTTGAAGGCAGCGCCATCCTGCTGATATTAGTGCCGTTGCTCAAACCTGTGGTGGCGCATTTTGGCATTGATCCGGTGCATTTTGGCATCATCATGATCCTCAACTTATCGTTAGGAACGTTATCACCGCCTGTCGGAACGGTGATGCTGCTGGTGTGTAATACCGTACAGGTTTCTGTCGGGCAATTTATGCGAGAAGCGGTACCACTACTGATAAGTCTGATTTTACTTCTGTTGGTCATTACCTATATTCCGATAATATCTTTGCTGCTGGTTTAAACAATAAATGTAATACCCTTTGATTGAGTATGACCCCCGTGATTTTTTCGGGGGTATTTTACCCATAGGCTTTTGCACTATTTTCTTTCTATGGTTAACCGATGGGGTGTTTTTTAAAATAATTTAGAGTATATGCTGGTTAGAAAACGTTCTGACCAGAAGGCCAGAACGTTGATAACAATATAACGACAGTGATACACACAACGTTCTATCCGCGTGAATAGAATTTAGTTGTAGTTAATTTTGAACAGCACCACGGTATCAAAGGGGCCGGGATCAATTGGCGTGCCGCTTATAGATGACAGTTCTGCCGTAAAGTTTTTTTCGTATACCAGCATGTCGCTGGTAAAGTCGGCGTATTCAGAATATTTATTGAATGTATAGGGTGAAGAATTTTCATCCAGCACACGTAGCCGCAATCCATTCCCCACGAGCAGCGCCTGATCGCCTTCCACCAATGTTTCTTCGGTATAAAACGAAGAACTGACTTTGAAGCCATCGGTGCATTCACCATTTTGGGTTTTGGTCGTTTTGATGGAAAACGTTTTTGTTATATTGTGACGGCGAATATCCAGCACGTTAAATTTGCCAAAATCGATGACCTGATTATCAGGGGTAATGGCGAAGTCGACACTGCAGTCAAGAACGCGAATATTTTCCAGCCCATAGATGTGATATTTCAGGTTCTTGGCCGAGGGATCTTCGTTGACGCTGCCAGCGCCATCAAATTGTACGATAGTGTAATCGCTAAGGGTGCTTTGGTAATCGTGCGGCGGCATTTCGCGTAGTTTGACGTAAAGTCGCATACGCGCCATAAATGTTCGCGATTTACGGATATTTGCAGGATCACCAGAGCAAATTTTATTTTGCCATCCCATTGCGATTATTTGCTCTGGCGTATACATGTCAATTTTTTTACTGTCGATGCATTGGTTAGTATCGATACGGCTTTTTCCGAGGCTGGCGTCATAATCAGCGCCGTTATAGGTTACACCGAGTTGATAGTAGCGATCCTGCATACCGGGGTAGGGGTTTACCCACGCGTATACATGCTCACTTTCGAAATCACCGTTGGTATTGTTATCACAATAGACGGGGATTTTAATATCATCGGATTCCCAGATTTTATCTCCCGTTTTGGCGTTAGCCGGGACGGCGAATGGCATAATCGTTTCTGCTTTTTCCACCGAGCCGCCTGAGGCGCCAAAATAACAGTCCAGCGCCAACGCGTTTTTTAAGGGCAGAAATAACAAACAGGCAATGAGTAACAGTCCTTTGCTTATACTCATTGTTTATCCTCCACCACGCGCTGCATTTTGCATGGCCCCTGACAGTTGAGCGTCGTCATACGCAACGCGCCATAGTCATCCATATAACCAAGATAAAACTGGTTGCCGTTATAGTTACCCGTACTGGCGATTGCCGAAGCAAAAGGCGCTATGAGCGTACTTTTAAAGCCGGGCAGAATGCCTTTTTTATCGCGGCCAAGATAGGCGATGGTCAGGTAATAAGGGGTCGGGTTTTTCAGGGTAAGCTGATTATTCTGCTGGCTGACCTGTAACTGTAATTCCACATGCTCGCCCGATTTTTTGCGTAATCCGGCGGGCCGCCAGAACAACTTTATACGGCTCTGGATAGCAACTTGAAGAATGGCATGACCGGTTGCTTTTTCCGGAGCGGGGGGGATCTCGCGCAGATTATAGTAAAACAGCGACTCACGATCGGTCGGCAATTGGCTGGTTGAAGATTGCTTGACGATACGCGCCTGCGAGGTCGCTTTCGCTTCCAGACGTTGGATTGGCGGCAAGGCTACGAGGAAATCATCGCTTTTATCCCCTTTGTCATTTTCTATCCATGAGTATGCGAGATAGGGAAGTTTATCGCTGCGATTTTCTATCCGCAGGCTGGTCGCTTTATCTTTGGCGTTAAACACGATGCGAGTGCGATCGGGCTGTAACGCAGCATGGCTGCATAAGCTCACGATCAGCAGAATAAGGGGCATTCCTTTAAAAATTGTCATTGTCTTTTCCTTAATTAATGACAGGGGAGAATCAGACGTTTAGTCATATCTTCCAGGTGCTGAGGAAGCTGAATTAAACAACGCTGTTTATCACCCCAAAGTATTGTGAATCGCTGACTTTCACCCACACCACTTAACCAGGCGTGGCCATCTTCCCCCACCATTCCGACGCTGATTCCGCTTCCTTCTTGCCGGATATCAGCGCCGAGTGGTGGGAAATGACCGCTGGAGTCGCGGATGATGACGTTGACATCTTTTCCAGAACGTGAAGCCAGCGCTTTATAGCCGATCGCACCTTCCGTCCAGGTTTCTTTGACCACGTTTTCGGATACCGTGACGCCGTCGGGCAAGTCGTTCATATTGACCGCGACAGTCGAGGGTTGGTAACTGGAGACAAACGGTACGACCGCAATGCCAAAACGGTTGGTGTAGTCGAGATTACCCTGAATCGGAATGTCGGCTACACCGTCTGTACTAACCATAAGACGAGGTTCGTTGGTGGAGCTACGGCGATGAAACGCAGCGCCATAGCGTGTAGCAGTAAAGGAGCCACTCCAGCTGGTGCTGGCAGAGCTGTAATCATTAGCGGCGTACGTGCCAGACAGATCCCACTCGCCCGCAGAACTAAGATGCTGATAATTGCCGCTAACCTGCGCGCCATTGTCAGGGCGGTCAGATTGCAGGCCGGTCGATATTCCCCAACTGTTACGGTCATCCAGGGTATCGTTCCACGACATGCGGTGCGAGGTACTATTTTTACTGTCCTGCATGTCATAACCAATGCGGCCACCGTCACCAATAGGCAATGAAATGGACAGGTAAATCTGGTTATCACGAGCTTTGTCTTCGTAATGTGTGGTGTTAAATGAGGTTGAGACGGAAATATCTTTCCAGTCACCGATATCAACGTTAAAGCCAGCGGTAATATTGGCGGTTGTGGAGGACTCCGCATTCCACCAGGTTTGACGCAACACGTTGACGTACAGGTTGAGATTCAGCGGCGTAATGGGTTGCCCGGCGGAAAGGCTGATTGTCCTTTTTTCATCCTGAGCATCAGCGTCATTGTATTTATGATCGATATAATTGGCGTAGCTATGGAAATGGCGGTCGGAGAAACGATATGCCGCTATCGAAAGAAGACTGTCGGTGGCATCTATCCGTTTACTGTAGTTGAAGCGATAACTGTAACCTTTCTCGTCCGGTTGATTATCAAAACGACTTTTAGCCCAGGTGACGTCGAAGGAGAGCGCCCCCAGCCACAGCATATTTTGCCCTATACCCAGCGCGCCAGAATGATAATCGTCCCCGGCGAGAATCAACCCGCCATACAGTGAAGTATTGGAGAGCACCCCCCAGGAAGCTTCATTACTTAAAAACGTTTCGTTTTCAGTATGATGAGACAACGAAGGACGCGGACGACCCGCTGCAAGTTTATAACGCACCTGCCCCTGGCGGGTCAGAAAAGGCGTTGATGCTGCGGATACCTGGAAATTATTAACCCGACCATCTTCCTCCGTCACTTTGACATCCAGTGTGCCTTGAACTGACTGATTCAGGTCATCAATGATAAACGGGCCAGGCGGGACTTTTTTCTGATAAATGACGCGTCCGGTATGGCTTATGGTGACGGTAGCGTTAGTTTGCGCCACACCGCTAATTTGCGGTGCGTATCCGCGTAATTCCCAGGGAAGCATTCGGTCATCGCTGGTCAGGGAGGCACCGGTATACGAAAAACCGTCAAAAATATTGGAGCTGAGATCGGTTTCGCCAAGCGTTAATCTGGAGCCTTGTTGTGGTAGCGGGCGAAACAGATAGGTTCGGGAAATGGCCCCGGATTGATTATGCACATCACCATTGTCGGACTGGTTGAGCTGGTAATCGCTACGCAAACGCCATGCTCCGGCGTTAATACCCGTTGTACCGTAAGCATTCAGATTGGTATTACTGCTTCCTTCCTGCGGACGATAAGTGCTGGCAAACAGGTTGTAGTCCAGCAAGATACCCGAAACTCCGGCATCCCATGTTTCAGGCGGCGCCCAGTTGTCTGAATGCCATGCCAGCCAGGCTTGTGGAATCGTGATATTAAGTTGTTGGTTGGTCTGATCAAACGTAAAGACGATTTCCGGCAGGCCGCTAAAATCAAAACACTGATTAACCTGCGGCAATGTCTGGCGGATTTTTTCTTTAAGGCCAAATTTACTCAACAGGGAATCATTGATACAGGGAATTGTTTTGTCGTTGGCTTTTTGCCAGTGAATAGATTGCCCACTGCTGATTTGAATATTATTAACAACGACGCTAACAAAATAATCACCGGGGACGATAGCGCCTTTTTCATTGAGCAGAGAAATATCAACGCTATCGCGCATCGATTTATCAAGGACGTTAAGGTTAAACTCCACTGCCAATGCAGAGGGGATAGCCATTGTCAGGCAGGATAAAACAGAAACTCGGTAAATATTCACGGCATCCATACCTGATAAATATTTGAAGAAAGGCGGCTAACTTGCCGCCGTAATACGTCGCTGTCATATGTATAGATTAATCAATGACGACGCGGTGATTATTTATAATCCAGCACATAGGTCGCGTTGGCAGTGACTTCACCCGCCGTCACGGGAGTGCCGTTATCAATCTGCTCCATCCAGGCGAAGAAGTTTAGTGTTTGTTCTGTGGCTGTTGGTTCCAGCCCAATATCTGGACTTTCTGAACCCAGAGTGATGTTGGACTGGTCTTTGTTCATTAAGCGCACGCCAACACCAGTGGCTTCACCAGCGCTGGTGTTACTGAGCATTGGTGAGGCTCCCGTGGTTTTCGCCGAACTGTCAAAGGTTACTGAGACTTTTGATACTACGGAACCAGAACCGTTATCGGAATTTGGCAGGTCACAGTTAACTAAATGAATATCGACAGGCGTTAATGCACTGTGATGATCCTGGTTGATGCGGGTCTTGGTCACCTCACCAAGATTTACTTGTTTATCAATGTCTTCTTGCTTAATTTCACAAGGCGCTTCAATAACTTCACCTTTAAAGTGAATTTCACCAGAGCCTTCATTTGCAGCATAAACAGGGGCTGAAATTAACAGAGATACGGCCAGCGCCGCCAGTGTTTTTTGTCCTTTAAACATAACGGAGTCCTTTAAGGAAATAGAAAAAGTATAGCGGTACCAGAATAACTTACTTGAATATCAAATGTTTTTAGTTTTACTTAAAAACATTGTTAACTGTATTAAACACAAGGCCAATTAATTGATGCGGTGAATTAATTGCTTAATGAAAAGGATGCAGGTTTATTAGAGATTCCCCTCATTTTCATGAGGTTAAAAATGTTGCTATCTGGAGGGTGTAATAAAAAATCATCAGGCTGATCACAAAATGAGCAGTGTTATTTTTTTACAATATCTATGTTGGTCCGATAATGGATTTTATCTTTACAATTTTTTGTGTTTAGGCAAATAAAAATAACCCGCCATAGAAAAGACGGGTTAGAAGGATTTACTGTCATGCAATCAATGGTTAACGCTTGATGTCGCTTTTAAAGTCGCGTTTTTCGTAACCAGTGTAAAGCTGACGCGGACGGGCAATCTTCATGCCGTCACTATGCATTTCGCTCCAGTGAGCGATCCAGCCAACGGTACGGGCCATGGCGAAGATGACGGTGAACATGGAAGACGGAATGCCCATCGCTTTCAGGATGATACCAGAGTAGAAATCGACGTTCGGGTACAGTTTCTTCTCGATAAAGTACGGGTCGTTCAGCGCGATGTTTTCCAGCTCCATGGCCACTTCCAGCAGGTCATCTTTGGTACCAAGCTCTTTCAGCACTTCATGGCAGGTTTCACGCATTACAGTCGCGCGCGGGTCGTAGTTTTTGTACACACGGTGACCGAAGCCCATCAGACGGAAAGAGTCATTTTTGTCTTTCGCACGACGAACAAATTCCGGAATGTGTTTAACCGAGCTGATTTCTTCCAGCATTTTCAGTGCAGCTTCGTTGGCGCCGCCGTGTGCTGGTCCCCACAGAGAAGCAATACCTGCCGCGATACAGGCAAACGGGTTTGCGCCTGAAGAACCTGCGGTACGTACGGTAGAAGTAGAGGCGTTTTGTTCGTGGTCAGCGTGCAGGATCAGAATGCGGTCCATAGCACGTTCCAGAATCGGATTGACTTCATACGGTTCGCACGGCGTGGAGAACATCATGTGCAGGAAGTTTCCAGCGTAGGAGAGGTCATTACGCGGGTAAACAAACGGCTGCCCGATGGAATATTTGTAGCACATTGCTGCCATGGTCGGCATTTTCGACAACAGGCGGAACGCGGCGATTTCACGATGGCGCGGGTTATTGACGTCCAGAGAGTCATGATAAAACGCCGCCAGCGCACCAGTAATACCGCACATTACCGCCATCGGATGCGAGTCGCGACGGAAAGCGTGGAAGAGACGGGTGATCTGTTCGTGGATCATGGTATGACGAGTCACTGTAGTTTTGAATTCGTCATACTGTTCCTGGGTTGGTTTTTCACCATTCAACAGGATGTAGCAAACTTCCAGGTAGTTAGAATCGGTTGCCAGCTGATCGATCGGGAAGCCACGATGCAGCAAAATACCTTCATCACCATCAATAAAAGTAATTTTAGATTCGCAGGATGCTGTTGAAGTGAAACCAGGGTCAAAGGTGAATACGCCTTTTGAACCAAGCGTACGGATATCGATAACATCTTGACCTAGCGTGCCTTTCAGCACATCCAGTTCAACAGCTGTGTTCCCATTGAGGGTGAGTTTTGCTTTTGTATCAGCCATTTAAGGTCTCCTTAGCGCCTTATTGCATAAGACTGCCGGAACTTAAATTTGCCTTCGCACATCAACCTGGCTTTACCCGTTTGTTATTTGGCTCGCCGCTCTGTGGAAGAGAGGAAACCTGGGTACAGAGCTCTGGGCGCTTGCAGGTAAAGAATTCATTGATGACGAATAAACGGCGAATCAAGCACTTAGCAATCCGAATTATTAAACCTGTCTATCACTAATAACTGTCTCGAATGGATTGGTCAATACTTCTACACTGTTACATAAGTTAATCTTCGGTGAAATAGTGACCCCATAACTTTTACGCATTATATGCTTTTCCTGGTAATGTTTGTAACAACTTTGTTGAATGATTGTCAAATACGATGGTTGAAAATTAAATAAATGTTGTTATCGTGACCCAGATCACTGTTCCGGATAAAACCAGACAAACTATATGTAGGTTAATTGTAATGATTTTGTGAACAGCCTATACTGCCGCCAGGTCTCCGGAACACCCTGCAATCCCGAGCCACCCAGCGTTGTAACGTGTCGTTTTCGCATCTGGAAGCAGTGTTTTGCATGACGCGCAGTTATAGAAAGGACGCTGTCTGACCCGCAAGCAGACCGGAGGAAGGAAATCCCGACGTCTCCAGGTAACAGAAAGTTATCCTCTGTACCCGTAGTCCCCAGGGAATAATAAGAACAGCATGTGGGCGTTATTCATGATAAGAAATGTGAAAAAACAAAGACCTGTTAATCTGGACCTACAGACCATCCGGTTCCCCATCACGGCGATAGCGTCCATTCTTCATCGCGTTTCCGGTGTGATTACGTTTGTTGCAGTGGGCATCCTGCTGTGGCTTCTGGGTACCAGCCTCTCTTCCCCTGAAGGTTTCGAGCAAGCTTCCGCCATTATGGGCAGCTTCTTCGTGAAATTTATCATGTGGGGCATCCTTACCGCTCTGGCATATCACGTCGTCGTAGGTATTCGCCACATGATGATGGATTTTGGCTATCTGGAAGAAACATTCGAAGCGGGTAAACGCTCTGCCAAAGTCTCTTTTGTCATTACTGTCGTGCTTTCAATTCTTGCAGGAGTCCTCGTATGGTAAGCAACGCCTCCGCATTAGGACGCAATGGCGTACATGATTTCATCCTCGTTCGCGCTACTGCTATCGTCCTGACGCTTTACATCATTTATATGGTCAGTTTTTTTGCTATCAGTGGCGAACTGACATATGACGTCTGGATTGGTTTCTTTGCCTCTGCGTTCACTAAAGTCTTCACTCTGCTGGCACTGTTTTCCATTTTGATCCATGCCTGGATCGGCATGTGGCAGGTGTTGACCGACTACGTTAAACCGCTGGCCTTGCGCCTGATTCTGCAACTGGTGATTGTCGTTGCACTGGTGGTTTACGTGATTTATGGATTCGTTGTGGTGTGGGGTGTGTGATGAAATTGCCAGTCAGAGAATTTGATGCAGTTGTGATTGGTGCCGGAGGCGCAGGTATGCGCGCGGCGCTACAAATTTCCCAGAGCGGCCAGACCTGTGCGCTGCTCTCTAAAGTTTTCCCGACCCGTTCCCATACCGTGTCTGCGCAGGGCGGTATTACCGTTGCGCTGGGTAATACCCATGAAGATAACTGGGAATGGCATATGTACGACACCGTAAAAGGGTCGGACTATATCGGTGACCAGGACGCGATTGAATATATGTGTAAAACCGGGCCGGAAGCGATTCTGGAACTGGAACATATGGGCCTACCGTTCTCGCGCCTTGATGATGGTCGTATCTATCAACGTCCGTTTGGCGGTCAGTCGAAAAACTTCGGCGGCGAGCAGGCGGCACGTACTGCGGCGGCTGCCGACCGTACTGGTCACGCATTGCTGCACACGCTTTATCAGCAGAACCTGAAAAACCACACCACTATTTTCTCCGAATGGTATGCGCTGGATCTGGTGAAAAACGCCGATGGCGCGGTGGTTGGTTGTACCGCACTGTGTATCGAAACTGGTGAAGTGGTTTACTTTAAAGCTCGCGCTACCGTGCTGGCGACTGGCGGGGCAGGGCGTATTTATCAGTCCACCACTAACGCCCACATTAACACTGGCGACGGTGTCGGCATGGCTATCCGTGCAGGCGTACCGGTGCAGGATATGGAAATGTGGCAGTTCCACCCGACAGGTATTGCAGGTGCGGGCGTACTGGTAACCGAAGGTTGCCGTGGTGAAGGCGGTTATCTGCTGAACAAACATGGCGAACGCTTTATGGAGCGTTATGCGCCGAACGCCAAAGACCTGGCGGGCCGTGACGTGGTGGCGCGTTCCATCATGATCGAAATTCGTGAAGGTCGCGGCTGTGATGGTCCGTGGGGGCCACACGCAAAACTGAAACTCGACCACCTGGGTAAAGAAGTTCTTGAATCCCGTCTGCCGGGTATCCTTGAACTCTCCCGCACCTTCGCTCACGTTGATCCAGTGAAAGAGCCGATTCCGGTAATCCCAACCTGTCACTACATGATGGGCGGTATTCCGACTAAAGTGACCGGTCAGGCGCTGACCGTGAACGAGAAAGGCGAAGATGTGGTGATCCCTGGGCTGTTCGCGGTAGGTGAAATTGCCTGCGTATCCGTACACGGCGCCAACCGTCTGGGCGGCAACTCGCTGCTGGACCTGGTGGTATTTGGTCGTGCGGCAGGTTTGCATCTGCAAGAGTCTATTGCCGAGCAGGGCGCACTGCGCGATGCCAGCGAGTCTGATGTAGAAGCGTCTCTCAATCGCCTGAACCGCTGGAATAACAACCGTAACGGTGAAGATCCGGTGGCGATTCGTAAAGCGCTGCAAGAATGTATGCAGCATAACTTCTCGGTCTTCCGTGAAGGTGATGCGATGGCGAAAGGTCTTGAGCAGTTGAAAGTTATCCGCGAGCGCCTGAAAAATGCCCGTCTGGATGACACTTCCAGCGAGTTCAACACCCAGCGCGTTGAGTGCCTGGAACTGGATAACCTGATGGAAACGGCGTATGCAACGGCTGTTTCTGCCAACTTCCGTACCGAAAGCCGTGGCGCGCATAGCCGCTTCGACTTCCCGGATCGCGATGATGAAAACTGGCTGTGCCACTCCCTGTATCTGCCAGAGTCGGAATCCATGACGCGCCGAAGCGTCAACATGGAACCGAAACTGCGCCCGGCATTCCCGCCGAAGATTCGTACTTACTAATGCGGAGACAGGAAAATGAGACTCGAGTTTTCAATTTATCGCTATAACCCGGATGTTGATGATGCTCCGCGTATGCAGGATTACACCCTGGAAGCGGATGAAGGTCGCGACATGATGCTGCTGGATGCGCTTATCCAGTTGAAAGAGAAAGATCCCAGCCTGTCGTTCCGCCGCTCCTGCCGTGAAGGGGTATGTGGTTCCGACGGTCTGAACATGAACGGTAAGAATGGTCTGGCCTGTATTACCCCAATTTCGGCACTCAACCAGCCGGGTAAGAAAATTGTAATTCGCCCGTTACCTGGTTTACCGGTTGTCCGCGATTTGGTGGTAGACATGGGACAATTCTATGCGCAATATGAGAAAATCAAACCTTACCTGTTGAATAATGGGCAAAATCCGCCAGCTCGCGAGCATTTACAGATGCCAGAGCAGCGCGAAAAACTCGACGGGCTGTATGAATGTATTCTCTGCGCATGTTGTTCAACCTCTTGTCCGTCTTTCTGGTGGAATCCCGATAAGTTTATCGGCCCGGCAGGCTTGTTAGCGGCATATCGTTTCCTGATCGATAGCCGTGATACCGAGACTGACGAGCGCCTCGACGGTTTGAGTGATGCATTCAGTGTATTCCGCTGTCACAGCATCATGAACTGCGTCAGTGTATGTCCGAAAGGGCTGAACCCGACGCGCGCCATCGGCCATATCAAGTCGATGTTATTGCAGCGTAATGCATAAACCGTAGGCCTGATAAGACGCGTAAGCGTCGCATCAGGCAACCAGAGCCGGATGCGGCGTGAACGCCTTATCCGGCCTACAAGTCATTACCCGTAGGCCTGATAAGCGCAGCGCATCAGGCGTAACAAAGAAATGCAGGAAATCTTTAAAAACTGCCCCTGACACTAAGACAGTTTTTAAAGGTTCCTTAGCGGACGCAGAAAACACGACAAGTCCGCAACAAGTGAACCCCGGCACGCACATCTGATGTGAAATGTGCGTGGTAGTATCCACGGCGAAGTAAGCATAAAAAAGATGCTTAAGGGATCACGATGCAGAACAGCGCTTTGAAAGCCTGGTTGGACTCTTCTTACCTCTCTGGCGCAAACCAGAGCTGGATAGAACAGCTCTATGAAGACTTCTTAACCGATCCTGACTCGGTTGACGCTAACTGGCGTTCGACGTTCCAGCAGTTACCTGGTACGGGAGTCAAACCGGATCAATTCCACTCTCAAACGCGTGAATATTTCCGCCGCCTGGCGAAAGACGCTTCACGTTACTCTTCAACGATCTCCGACCCTGACACCAATGTGAAGCAGGTGAAAGTCCTGCAGCTCATTAACGCATACCGCTTCCGTGGTCACCAGCATGCGAATCTCGATCCGCTGGGACTGTGGCAGCAAGATAAAGTGGCCGATCTGGATCCGTCTTTCCACGATCTGACCGAAGCAGACTTCCAGGAGACCTTCAACGTCGGTTCATTTGCCAGCGGCAAAGAAACCATGAAACTCGGCGAACTGCTGGAAGCCCTCAAGCAAACCTACTGCGGCCCGATTGGTGCCGAGTATATGCACATTACCAGCACCGAAGAAAAACGCTGGATCCAACAGCGTATCGAGTCTGGTCGCGCGACTTTCAATAGCGAAGAGAAAAAACGCTTCCTAAGCGAACTGACCGCCGCTGAAGGCCTTGAACGTTACCTCGGCGCAAAATTCCCTGGCGCAAAACGCTTCTCGCTGGAAGGCGGTGACGCGTTAATCCCGATGCTTAAAGAGATGATTCGCCACGCTGGCAACAGCGGCACCCGCGAAGTGGTTCTCGGGATGGCGCACCGTGGTCGTCTGAACGTGCTGGTGAACGTGCTGGGTAAAAAACCGCAAGACTTGTTCGACGAGTTTGCCGGTAAACATAAAGAACACCTCGGCACGGGTGACGTGAAATACCACATGGGCTTCTCGTCTGACTTCCAGACCGATGGCGGCCTGGTGCACCTGGCGCTGGCGTTTAACCCGTCTCACCTTGAGATTGTCAGCCCGGTAGTTATCGGTTCTGTTCGTGCCCGTCTGGACAGACTCGATGAGCCGAGCAGCAACAAAGTGCTGCCAATCACCATTCACGGTGACGCCGCAGTGACCGGGCAGGGCGTGGTTCAGGAAACCCTGAACATGTCGAAAGCGCGTGGTTATGAAGTTGGCGGTACGGTACGTATCGTTATCAACAACCAGGTTGGCTTCACCACCTCTAACCCGCTGGATGCCCGTTCTACACCGTACTGTACTGATATCGGTAAGATGGTTCAGGCACCGATTTTCCACGTTAATGCGGATGATCCGGAAGCCGTTGCCTTTGTGACCCGTCTGGCGCTCGATTTCCGTAACACCTTTAAACGTGATGTCTTCATCGACCTGGTATGCTACCGCCGTCACGGGCATAACGAAGCCGACGAGCCGAGCGCAACCCAGCCGCTGATGTATCAGAAAATTAAAAAACATCCGACGCCGCGCAAAATCTACGCTGACAAGCTGGAGCAGGAAAAAGTGGCGACGCTGGAAGATGCCACCGAGATGGTTAACCTGTACCGCGATGCGCTGGATGCTGGCGATTGCGTAGTGGCAGAGTGGCGTCCGATGAACATGCACTCTTTCACTTGGTCGCCATACCTCAACCACGAATGGGACGAAGAGTACCCGAACAAAGTTGATATGAAGCGCCTGCAGGAGCTGGCTAAACGCATCAGTACGGTGCCGGAAGCAGTTGAAATGCAGTCTCGTGTTGCCAAGATTTATGGCGACCGCCAGGCGATGGCAGCCGGTGAGAAACTGTTCGACTGGGGCGGCGCGGAAAACCTCGCTTACGCCACGCTGGTTGATGAAGGAATTCCGGTTCGCCTGTCGGGTGAAGACTCCGGTCGCGGTACCTTCTTCCACCGCCACGCGGTGATCCACAACCAGTCTAATGGTTCCACTTACACGCCGCTGCAACATATCCATAACGGCCAGGGCGCATTTCGTGTCTGGGACTCCGTACTGTCTGAAGAAGCCGTGCTGGCGTTTGAATATGGTTATGCCACCGCAGAACCACGCACCCTGACCATCTGGGAAGCGCAGTTCGGTGACTTCGCCAACGGCGCACAGGTGGTTATCGACCAGTTCATCTCCTCTGGCGAACAGAAATGGGGCCGGATGTGTGGCCTGGTGATGTTGCTGCCGCACGGTTACGAAGGGCAGGGGCCAGAGCACTCCTCCGCGCGTCTGGAACGTTATCTGCAACTTTGCGCTGAGCAAAACATGCAGGTGTGCGTACCGTCTACCCCGGCACAGGTTTACCACATGCTGCGTCGTCAGGCGCTGCGCGGGATGCGTCGTCCGCTGGTCGTGATGTCGCCGAAATCCCTGCTGCGTCATCCGCTGGCGGTTTCCAGCCTCGAAGAACTGGCGAACGGCACCTTCCTGCCAGCCATCGGTGAAATCGACGAGCTTGATCCGAAGGGCGTGAAGCGCGTAGTGATGTGTTCTGGTAAGGTTTATTACGACCTGCTGGAACAACGTCGTAAGAACAATCAACACGATGTCGCCATTGTGCGTATCGAGCAACTCTACCCGTTCCCGCATAAAGCGATGCAGGAAGTGTTGCAGCAGTTTGCTCACGTCAAGGATTTTGTCTGGTGCCAGGAAGAGCCGCTCAACCAGGGCGCATGGTACTGCAGCCAGCATCATTTCCGTGAAGTGATTCCGTTTGGGGCTTCTCTGCGTTATGCAGGCCGCCCGGCCTCCGCCTCTCCGGCGGTAGGGTATATGTCCGTTCACCAGAAACAGCAACAAGATCTGGTTAATGACGCGCTGAACGTCGAATAAATAAAGGATACACAATGAGTAGCGTAGATATTCTGGTCCCTGACCTGCCTGAATCCGTAGCCGATGCCACCGTCGCAACCTGGCATAAAAAACCCGGCGACGCAGTCGTACGTGATGAAGTGCTGGTAGAAATCGAAACTGACAAAGTGGTACTGGAAGTACCGGCATCAGCAGACGGCATTCTGGATGCGGTTCTGGAAGATGAAGGTACAACGGTAACGTCTCGTCAGATCCTTGGTCGCCTGCGTGAAGGCAACAGTGCTGGTAAAGAAACCAGCGCCAAATCTGAAGAGAAAGCGTCCACTCCGGCACAACGCCAACAGGCGTCTCTGGAAGAGCAAAACAACGATGCGTTAAGCCCGGCGATCCGTCGCCTGCTGGCTGAACACAATCTTGACGCCAGCACCATTAAAGGCACCGGTGTGGGTGGTCGTCTGACCCGTGAAGATGTGGAAAAACATCTGGCGAAAGCCCCAGCGAAAGAGTCTGCTCCGGCAGCGGCTGCTCCGGCGGCGCAACCGGCCCTGGCTGCACGTAGCGAAAAACGTGTCCCGATGACTCGCCTGCGTAAGCGTGTGGCAGAGCGTCTGCTGGAAGCGAAAAACTCCACCGCTATGCTGACCACGTTCAACGAAGTCAACATGAAGCCGATTATGGATCTGCGTAAGCAGTACGGTGAAGCGTTTGAAAAACGCCACGGCATTCGTCTGGGCTTTATGTCCTTCTACGTGAAAGCGGTGGTTGAAGCCCTGAAACGTTATCCGGAAGTGAACGCGTCTATCGACGGCGATGATGTGGTTTACCACAACTATTTCGACGTCAGCATGGCGGTTTCTACGCCGCGCGGCCTGGTGACGCCGGTACTGCGTGATGTCGATACCCTCGGCATGGCAGACATCGAGAAGAAAATCAAAGAACTGGCCATTAAAGGCCGTGACGGCAAGCTGACGGTTGAAGATCTGACTGGTGGTAACTTCACCATCACCAACGGTGGTGTGTTCGGTTCCCTGATGTCTACGCCTATCATCAACCCGCCGCAGAGCGCAATTCTGGGTATGCACGCTATCAAAGATCGTCCGATGGCAGTGAATGGTCAGGTTGAGATCCTGCCGATGATGTACCTGGCGCTGTCTTACGATCACCGTCTGATCGATGGTCGCGAATCCGTAGGCTTCCTGGTAACGATCAAAGAGTTGCTGGAAGATCCGACGCGTCTGCTGCTGGACGTATAGTAGTTTAAGTTTCACCTGCACTGTAGACCGGATTAGACATTATCGCCTTCTCCGGCATTTGAAGCCTGATGCGACGCTTAACGCGTCTTATCAGGCCTACGGGGACTACAGATGTAGGTCGGATAAGGCGCTTGCGCCGCATCCGACAATGCCCGGAAGCGATACGAAATATTCGGTCTACGGTTTAAAAGATAACGATTACTGAAGGATGGACAGAACACATGAACTTACATGAATATCAGGCAAAACAACTGTTTGCCCGCTATGGCTTACCAGCACCGGTGGGTTATGCCTGTACTACTCCGCGCGAAGCAGAAGAAGCCGCTTCAAAAATCGGTGCCGGTCCGTGGGTAGTGAAATGTCAGGTTCACGCTGGTGGCCGCGGTAAAGCGGGCGGTGTGAAAGTTGTAAACAGCAAAGAAGACATCCGTGCTTTTGCAGAAAACTGGCTGGGCAAGCGTCTGGTAACGTATCAAACAGATGCCAATGGCCAACCGGTTAACCAGATTCTGGTTGAAGCAGCGACCGATATCGCTAAAGAGCTGTATCTTGGTGCTGTTGTAGACCGTAGTTCCCGTCGCGTGGTCTTTATGGCCTCTACCGAAGGCGGCGTGGAAATCGAAAAAGTGGCGGAAGAAACTCCGCACCTGATCCACAAAGTTGCGCTTGATCCGCTGACTGGCCCGATGCCGTATCAGGGACGCGAGCTGGCGTTCAAACTGGGTCTGGAAGGTAAACTGGTTCAGCAGTTCACCAAAATCTTCATGGGTCTGGCGACCATTTTCCTGGAGCGCGATCTGGCGCTGATCGAAATCAACCCGCTGGTCATCACCAAACAGGGCGATCTGGTTTGCCTCGACGGCAAACTGGGCGCTGACGGTAACGCACTGTTCCGCCAACCTGATCTGCGCGAAATGCGTGACCAGTCGCAGGAAGATCCGCGTGAAGCACAAGCTGCACAGTGGGAACTGAACTACGTTGCGCTGGACGGTAACATCGGTTGTATGGTTAACGGCGCAGGTCTGGCGATGGGCACCATGGACATCGTTAAACTGCACGGCGGCGAACCGGCTAACTTCCTGGACGTTGGCGGCGGCGCAACCAAAGAACGTGTAACCGAAGCATTCAAAATCATCCTCTCTGACGACAAAGTGAAAGCCGTTCTGGTTAACATCTTCGGCGGTATCGTTCGTTGCGACCTGATCGCTGACGGTATCATCGGCGCGGTAGCGGAAGTGGGTGTTAACGTACCGGTCGTGGTACGTCTGGAAGGTAACAACGCCGAACTCGGCGCGAAGAAACTGGCTGACAGCGGCCTGAATATTATTGCAGCAAAAGGTCTGACGGATGCAGCTCAGCAGGTTGTTGCCGCAGTGGAGGGGAAATAATGTCCATTTTAATTGATAAAAACACCAAGGTTATCTGCCAGGGCTTTACTGGTAGCCAGGGGACTTTCCACTCTGAACAAGCCATTGCATACGGTACCAAAATGGTTGGCGGTGTAACTCCAGGTAAAGGCGGCACCACCCACCTTGGCCTGCCTGTGTTCAACACCGTGCGTGAAGCTGTTGCTGCTACTGGCGCTACCGCTTCTGTTATCTACGTACCGGCTCCGTTCTGCAAAGACTCCATTCTGGAAGCTATTGATGCAGGCATCAAACTGATTATCACCATCACTGAAGGCATCCCGACGCTGGATATGCTGACTGTGAAAGTGAAACTGGACGAAGCAGGCGTTCGTATGATCGGCCCGAACTGCCCAGGTGTTATCACTCCGGGTGAATGCAAAATCGGTATCCAGCCGGGTCACATTCACAAGCCGGGTAAAGTGGGTATCGTTTCCCGTTCCGGTACACTGACCTATGAAGCGGTTAAACAGACCACCGATTACGGCTTCGGTCAGTCGACCTGCGTCGGTATCGGCGGCGACCCGATCCCTGGCTCTAACTTTATCGACATCCTCGAAATGTTCGAAAAAGATCCGCAGACCGAAGCGATCGTGATGATCGGTGAGATCGGCGGTAGCGCTGAAGAAGAAGCGGCCGCGTACATCAAAGAGCACGTTACCAAGCCAGTTGTGGGTTACATCGCTGGTGTGACTGCGCCGAAAGGCAAACGTATGGGCCACGCGGGTGCGATCATTGCCGGTGGTAAAGGGACTGCGGATGAGAAATTCGTTGCTCTGGAAGCCGCAGGCGTGAAAACCGTTCGCAGCCTGGCGGATATCGGTGAAGCACTGAAAACTGTTCTGAAATAAATATCTGTAATAAGAAATAGCCCTCGCCGCTTCCCTCTACAGGAATGGCGAAGGGCTGTCGGTTTCGACATGGTTGGCCATCGTATGATGGCCTTTTTTATGCCTTAAATGTTAACCACGGTCGAAATCTGACCGCTGGCTGAATTAATCCGGCTTCTTGTTGGGCTTCGATAACCGGACCAATATCTTTATAAGCAGCAGGCGCTTCTTCAAGACGTCGTTCTTCGCGCAATGTGACGCATTGCCACGGCAACGTTGACTCTTCAGTCGCGCGCGAGCGCATGGCCTGCCGACGCTGGCTGCGTCCAGCTCCGTGACTGCAAGACCACAGCCACTCCGGGTTGCCACAACCTACCGCAAGCCACGAATAATCGCCCATTGAACCGGGGATTAACGCCAGATCGCCCGTGCGTGCCGGTGTTGCACCTTTGCGATGAATATTCATTTCATGCTCGCGAAGGATGATGTTATGCGGCACATCCACCACCAGATGTGAATCATCCTGATGGAATAAATCGGCAAAACATACGCGAACCATTTCCGCAATGGTCACGCGATTTAACCACGCGTAACGCGCCACCATTCCCATAGCCTGCAGGTATTCCTCCGCCAGCTCACCGCCCAGAGCATATAATCCGCTTTGTGGATGTTTATGCCCGGCGGGCCAGGCTGCACGGGCGCGATCCATCCAGCGTCGTCCGACGTAAAATCCGACATCTCGCGATCCGCTATGGATCATCACCACGATATCGCCCATTTTCAGCCCTTGTTGCCAGGCCACATGGCGATCGACCACGCTATCAACCACCTGAAGTTCAATAAAATGATTACCTGAACCCGGCGTACCAAGACAAGGATCGCGGAGTAATGCGCGGTCCGTTGCCAGCAGGGCGGGTGGGGCATAACGCGAATGACTGTCATGCTCGTTCAGCCCAATGCAGCGGTCAATTTCTTGCGCCATCCGGGGGATATTCGTGCGTGTCCAGAGACCCGCTGATGGCAAGGCCGACACACAATTTGCCGGTCCGCCATCAAAAAGCGCGGTGAACGCTCGTGCAGATAACGGAACATCGCGCTCATTTTGCAGTAACACTTGCGTTAACCGCTGAGTGATGACGTCTTTATGCGCTTCGGCTTGCGCAAGTGTTAATCCAGTCGTCAGCAGTCGCATGCCACAAGAAATATCGGTGCCGATGGCGGCGGGAATGATTAAATCCGGCGTTGAGGCCACCACTGCGCCAACGGGGACGCCATTGCCGGGGTGAAAATCTGGCGTCGCGCACGTCTGGCGTACATAACCTGGATGATCTGGTAGCTTCACTTCTGCAAAATCAAGCAGTTGTGTCACTGCTTTTTCTTCTAGCGGCAGTTCGTCCGGCAGCAGTACGCGGGCACTGGCACCTGATTGACGAGATAATGAAACAATATTGTTGGCGCGGGAAAGTTGGATCCCTTTGCGCAGAAAGGCTTTATCAAGCCTCGAAAGATGATGCATAACGCTGTCCTGAAATATAGACGTTAATCAACCCCCTGTATTGCGAGGGTAATTTTGTCTTTCCGGTCAGCAGCCAGCAAAAAGGAAAGAAAACGCGCGTAGTGTATTCAGCAATGACGATGAATACAAGATAAAAATGCCGATTGCCAAAGAGGATTGTTGTTATAAAGGAGGTGAATTATCGACACCGGATTGTAAAATATGAAAAATGATAACTCCCAGAATATATATTTTAAGAGTTATTTTTACGCCTGTTCTTACGGCGGTAACTATCCATTGCTTGCCGTTTTTTAATTATCAAAGCGGGAGTGAAATAAATGAATTATTGATGATAATACAACATGTTTTTATGACAAATAATGAAGATCTTATTTTAAATATCATCGTGTTATGCGCACTGCGTGGTGTCGGGTTACCTGGTGTTATGCTAATGTCTGGTTGTTATTAACGCATTTCTTAGATAATTAAATTATAGACATCTTGCAATCTCATCATATTCATATGTTCAAATGAGAAAATATTTTGCCAACAATATCACTTTTTCCAAAAGTTAAATTAAGCATATTGAAATCGCATACAAAGCGTTGGCAGTTTTTTTGAATTTACATTCAGGGTGAATATTCCAGAACAAATGAAATTCACCAAATGAATTGATAATGCGAAATCATAAACGGAGATTATATAAACCGTTTCTGTATTCCTTCGCTCATTTTTTTCTGGGCGATGACAGCATTTAATTTTATCCAGTAACAGGAGAAGATTCATGAGTAAGCCTTCAGACCCTCGTATTGATACCAGCCGCGTTATCCATGCGCCACAAGGAACTCAACTGCATTGTAAAAACTGGCAGATCGAAGCTGCCTATCGGATGTTGCAGAACAACCTTGATCCCGACGTAGCCGAAAATCCACAGCATCTGGTGGTATACGGTGGCATTGGCCGCGCGGCGCGTAACTGGGAATGTTTCGACCAGATCCTCGAATCACTAAAAAATCTCGAGCCTGATGAGTCGCTGTTGGTACAGTCCGGTAAACCCGTGGGCGTGTTTAAAACTCATACTGATGCGCCACGCGTGCTGATTGCCAACTCTAACCTGGTGCCGCAATGGGCCAACTGGGATCACTTCAATGAACTGGATCGCAAAGGTCTGTTCATGTACGGCCAGATGACCGCTGGCTCGTGGATCTACATTGGTAGTCAGGGCATTGTGCAGGGGACGTTCGAAACTTTTGTCGAAGCAGGTCGCCAGCACTACAACAATTCGCTAAGTGGAAAATGGATCCTGACCGCGGGGCTCGGTGGTATGGGCGGTGCACAACCGCTGGCGGCGACTCTGGCGGGGGCTTGTTCATTAAATATCGAGTGCCAACAAAGTAGCATCGACTTCCGTCTGCGTACCCGTTATGTCGATAAACAAGCGAAAGATCTTGATGATGCACTGGCGCTGATTAAATACCACACCGAACGCAAAGAAGCCGTTTCTATCGCGCTGCTGGGCAATGCGGCGGAAATTGTTCCTGAATTGGTGAAACGTGCACGTCAGGGGGCGATCAAGCCGGATCTGGTGACCGACCAGACCTCCGCTCACGATCTGGTCTATGGTTACCTGCCAATGGGCTGGAGCGTAGAACAATGGCGTACTGCACAGCAGGAGCCACAACAGCACGCCAGACTGCAAAAAGAAGCGGCACAGAGTTGCGTGGCGCATGTTCAGGGGATGCTGGACTTCCAGGCGATGGGGATCCCGGTTGTCGATTATGGTAACAACATCCGCCAGGTGGCTTTCAACGAAGGTCTGCAAAATGCCTTCGATTTCCCGGGCTTCGTTCCTGCTTACATTCGTCCCATGTTTTGTGAAGGCAAAGGCCCGTTCCGTTGGGTGGCGCTGTCTGGTGACCCGGAAGATATCTATAAAACCGATGCCAAAATTAAAGAACTATTCCCCAATAACGTACTGACCCATCGCTGGCTGGATATGGCGCGTGAGCGTATCGCCTTCCAGGGGCTTCCATCACGTATTTGCTGGCTGGGGCTTGGTGAGCGTCACCTGGCGGGGCTGGCATTCAACGAAATGGTGCGCAACGGTGAACTAAAAGCACCGATTGTGATTGGTCGCGATCATCTTGATACCGGTTCTGTCGCCAGCCCGAACCGCGAAACTGAAAGCATGCTCGATGGCAGTGACGCGGTTTCTGACTGGCCGTTGCTCAATGGTCTGCTCAATACCGCAGGTGGAGCAACGTGGGTGTCTCTGCATCATGGCGGCGGCGTCGGGATGGGGTATTCACAACACGCCGGGATGGTTATTGTTGCCGATGGTAGCGAAGAAGCCGAAAAACGTCTGGCGCGTGTGTTGGTAAATGACTGTGCTTCCGGGGTTATGCGTCACGCGGATGCGGGTTATGAAGCGGCAATTGAATGTGCCAAAAATTATGGTCTGAAATTGCCGATGATTCGCTAAATATTAACGCTGTTATTTAATATTTGCGCTAATACAGGCGGGAAGTTATCCGCCTGTATAACAATAATTATCAAAAATATTCATTACATCGTCGAGAGAAATATCTCTCGACCCTCTATTGCTGTTTCAAAAAATGACCTCTCATTTTGCAGGAGACTTTTTCATGGAATCAAGCAGCCCTATCCGCAGTAAAAAACCAGTATTAGAATCAAATACGATTAACGCCGTTCCTGAGTCCGCTCGCCACGGTGCGCCCTCCAGCCAGTTTACGTTGTGGCTAAGTGCTAACTTACAAATTACCGCCGTGGTGGACGGCGCGTTAGCGATTATTTTTGGCTCTGAAGCCATGTCAGCAATAATTGGTTTATTAATCGGTAATATTATTGGTGGCGCAGTTATGGCATTGCACTCGTCACAGGGGGCAAAGCTGGGATTACCACAGATGATCTCCAGTCGTATCCGCTTTGGCGTCAAAGGAGCGGCGCTACCGTTACTGATGGTGATTATTATGTATCTCGGGTTTGCTGCAACTGGAACGGTATTATCCGGTCAGGCGATTAACCGGATATTTGGTTTTGAGTCAGCATCGACCGGAATTATTATTTTCGGCATGCTTACCGCGATGATCGCATTGGTCGGTTATAAACTTATTCACGTCGTTGGCCGTGTTGCAGGGATATTAAGTATTCTGGGGTTTATTTACCTTGCCACTCAACTTAGCGGTCACTACGACGTGGCTGCGGCATTTGGTCAAAAGCCATTTAGCTTATCGGTGTTCTTATTAACGATTGCACTCTCAGCCGGATGGCAATTAACGTTTGCACCATACGCCTCTGATTATTCCCGCTATTTACCCTCTGATACACCAGCAAAATCAATCTTCTTTGCCACCTTTCTGGGAACCACGCTTGGCGCGCAATGTGCCATGACTTTTGGCGTTCTTGTTGCTGCTTGCGGTGCTAACTTCCTGAAAGATCAGGTTGGTTTTATGGGCGATTTAGCCGGGCCAACGTTTGCCATTCTGATTTATACGGTGATTGTTTGCGGCAAACTGACGGTTAACTGTTTGAATGCCTACGGCGGCTTTATGTCGATTCTGGCGACCGTCAGCGCCTTTAACAATCGCAGCCAGGTTTCACAGCGTGTTCGTGCTGCCTACGTTGTAGGGTTTGTGCTGTTGTCGATGGTCGTCGCGCTGGCGGCAAGCGCAGACTTTTTGAATAATTTCAAAAACTTCGTTCTGCTGCTGTTGACGGTATTTGTGCCGTGGAGCGCCATCAATCTCATCGACTACTACTTCATCTCACAAGGTAAAACCGATATTCCAGCACTTTATACCCCGGAGGGACGCTATGGCGCATATAACAAAACCGCGTTGGTTTGCTACGGAATTGGTGTGCTGGTGCAGATCCCCTTCCTGAATCAAAAACTGTATCAGGGACCCATTTCTGTACTGATGGGCGGGGCGGATATTTCCTGGATTATCGGCTTGTTAATGACTGCCGTTATTTATTACCCGTGGGCAAAACGTACTACCAGCGTTCCTGCCCAGACTATTTATCCCGAGTCGTAAAATGGAACCAATGCTGATATCTGCAATGGATAAGCCCTTGCAACCGTGGCGCAACGGCGGGGGTTTTACGCGACAACTGCATGCCTGGCCTGATGATGAAAACTGGCTGTTACGCATCAGTATGGCCAATGTCAGCCAGGACGGTCCTTTTTCGGCGTGGCCTGGCGTGGTACGTGGCCTCGCCATTCTCGATGGGGAAGGGGTGAGGCTGACGTTTGCCGATTCGATAATCAACCTGCAACGTCACGATCCCGCCTTAATTTTTCCCGGAGAAGCCAGGCCAGATTGCCAGCTGATGGGCGGTGCAGTTCGCGATCTCAATGTCATGGCGCGGGAAGGCGATACGGGGATGTTGCGGGTGCAAAGTGCCGTTGACTGGCTTCCGCCATCACTTGCGCAAGCCGGCCTGTTCACGCTGTGTGAAGGGGAGTGGATAAGCGGCGAGAAAAGGGTGTTTGTCGCGGCAAATATGTTGTTATGGCTGGTTGTGACTGATGGCAAGCCCTGGCGTTTCGTACCACGGAAAAAAGTCTCCGTCGGTGAGCTGGCGGGCTGGTGGCTTTATTATCTACGAGGGGAAAAATCCTTATGAGTGCATTAACGCTCTGGCGAAATACCACGCTGGCGACGCTTTCCGCTAACGATTGGGGAGTGATTGAAAATGGTGCATTAATCAGCCGTGGCGACACTATTGTCTGGCTTGGCAAGGCCACGCAGATCCCTCGCGAACTGATGGCGGACATTACAGAGGAACACGACCTGCAGGGTAAGTTGCTGACCCCCGGTCTGGTGGATTGCCATACGCATCTGGTGTATGGCGGCCAGCGGGCGAATGAGTTTGAGATGCGGCTGCAAGGCGTGGCTTATGAAGATATCGCCAGAGCGGGCGGCGGGATCTTATCTACCGTCAATGCCACGCGGGCGGCCAGCGAAACACAACTGTTTGAACTGGCGGCGCAGCGACTACAAAACTGGTTGCGTGAAGGCGTCAGTACGCTGGAAATAAAATCTGGTTATGGCTTGACGCTGGAAGATGAAGCGCGCTGTTTGCGCGTTATCCGCCGCTTACAGGAATCTACAGGATTACGTATTCAGTCTACGTTTCTTGGGGCGCACAGCTTGCCGCCAGAGTTTGCCGGGCGCAGTGATGATTACATTACGGCGCTTTGCGACTGGATGGGCGTCTTACATGAACAGGGGCTGATTGATGCGGTTGACGCTTTTTGTGAAAACATCGCCTTTAGCCCAGACCAGGTACGGCGCGTTTTCAGTAAAGCGCAACACTATGGATTGCCTGTAAAACTGCATGCCGAACAGCTTTCTGACCAGCAAGGCGCGGCGCTGGCGGCGGCGTTTTCTGCACTCTCCTGCGATCATCTGGAATACCTTAGCGAGTCGGGGATCGCCGCCATGAAAATGGCTGGAACGGTGGCGGTACTGCTCCCCGGCGCTTATTACTTCCTGCGCGAAACCCATCTGCCGCCGATTGCCGCTTTGCGGGCAGCGGGCGTGCCGATTGCTATCTCCACGGACCATAACCCCGGAACGTCTCCCAATATGTCATTGCCATTGATGATCAATATGGCCTGTACGCTGTTTCGCATGACGCCGCTGGAAGCCGTTCAGGGCGTTACGCGTCATGCGGCAAAGGCACTTGGACTTATTGACCGGGGTGAACTTGCACCGGGATTACGGGCGGATATGGCGGTCTGGGATCTTAACCATCCACGTGAACTGGCTTACTGGTTTGGGCATCAGCCTTGCCAGGGGCTTATTGTCGGCGGAAAAAGGAGTTGGTAATGAAGCAAACATTATTGCCGTGGAGTGGGCGTGTTGACTCGCAGGAAATCGGCATCAGCACTCGCTGGCATCAGCATGTGCAACCGTTTAGTGAACAAAGCCACGGCGGTTGTACGCTGATTGGTTTTGCCGTTGATGACGGGGTGCAACGTAATGGTGGGCGAGCGGGTGCAGCAGGCGGACCGGGCGCGTTGCGCAGCATGTTGGGAAATATGCCGGTGCTCAGTGAAGGCGCTATTTTCGATATGGGCGATGTACAAAGCGAGGACCACGCGCTGGAGTCCGCACAAAATCGTCTGGCGGCCAACGTATCTACAGCCATTGCGCGCGGCAGTTTACCGGTGGTTCTGGGCGGTGGTCATGAAGTGGCGTGGGGAACGTTTCAGGGGATTATGCAGTCGCGTCCTGATATTCAGCGGTTACTGATTGTGAACCTTGACGCGCATTTTGATTTACGGATGGCGGAAAAAGCCAATTCAGGTACGCCGTTTCGTCAGATGCAAGAGTGGAACGCGCAGAATGGCAAACCGTTTAATTATCGCGTGCTGGGAATAAGTCGTTTTGCCAATACTCAGGCGTTATTTGATCGCGCTGATTGTCTCGGTGTGCGTTATTGGCTGGACGAATCTCTGCAATTTGAACGTGGTTTGCATGAGGTCGCTAATGCGCTCTCGGCAGATATTCAGGCGTGTGACGCCATTTATTTAACGATTTGTCTCGATGTTTTACCTGGTTATCAGGCGCCCGGCGTTTCTGCGCCATCACCGTTAGGCGTGCCGTTAAATATTACTGAAGCCATTGTGAATTTAATCGCCGGTAGCGAGAAGTTGATTGCGGCGGATATTGCCGAACTTAACCCGGACCTGGATCGCGATAATTTAACCGCGAAAGTTGCCGCTCGCCTGGTGACCAGTATTGTCCGGCGGGGGAAAACAGATAGAACAAATTAAAACGTTGTCGCAGTAACCCGTTGTTAAACACATCATGATAAGGAAACACAATGAAAGGATTGATACGAAGAGTCACTGTCACCGTTGTGCTCTGGAGCGTTTGCTCCATCGCGATGGCGAAATCAACCATTACTCTGGATGGCGAACATCTTTCCATTGACCAGGCCTGGTCAATTGCGTTAGGTGATAACGACGTCAAAATCGCGCCGAAAGCGCTGGACAGAATGGAAAAAAGTTATGAGCTGGTGATGACCGCCGCGCATTCTGGAACACCCGTTTATGGTTTAACCGTAGGCGTGGGGCTAAATAAAGACCAGCCGATATTTGATGCCAAAGGAAATTTAACGCCTGAGGTGATTGACGCGTCGAAAAAATTTAATGCTGCCGCGCTGCGCGCCCATTCTGCGGGCGTTGGTCCGATGTTACCGGATTATCTGGCACGCCTTTCAATGGTATTACGTTTAAATACCATGCTGCATGGGCAAACCGGCGCGCAGCCTTATATTGCCGAACTGTATGCTGAATTTATTAATCGCGGCGTTACGCCTTTAATTCCGGCGCGGGGAAGCATCGGCGCAGCGGATATTATGCTCGCTTCGCACGTTGGTCTGGTGATGATGGGGGAATGGAAAGCCCGAGTAAATGGCGTGCAAATGAGCGGTGGTGACGCGCTGGCGAAAGTGGGACTTAAGCCACTGGTGCCGCAGGGTAAAGATATGCTGGCGATTTTGTCGAACAACAGCGTCGGGACAGCCTACGCTATCGAAGCAGTTCGTTCGGCACGTCAGTTGTTGAATGTCAGCCCGGTGGTTTTCGCTATGAGTCTGGAAGCGTTGAATGGTAACGTCGCACCGGTACTGCCGCAGTCAATTGCCGTGCGTCCTTTCCCGCAGTTGGCTGACTCGGCAAAAGAGATTCGCGATGCGTTAAACGGTTCATATTTATGGCATAAAGATGACAAACGGGCATTGCAAGATCCGTTATCGTTCAGAACAACGGTATACACCATTGCTGAATCAGTACGCGCTTTGCATGATGCTGAAGAGGTCATAACCGTACAAATCAACAGTTCCGATGACAACCCGGCAACGGTGCTGAATGCTGACAAGGCATATCAGGACTCCAGCCAGGTCGCGCAATATTTTGTTAAAGATGGCGCAGTCAGCGGTGGGATCTTCCCGACGGCGAATTTCGAATCGTTACCTGTTGCGCTTGCCACTCAGCGTCTGACCGTGGCGTTGGTGCATGTTTCGCATAACAGTATGCGTCGCTCGCTGCACCTGGAAGATGAGCACTTTACCGGTTTAACGCGCTTCCTGTCGGCATCCGGTAATAAAGGTCACGGCTTCGGTTCGCTGCATATTCCGTTTGTCGCGCTGCATGCAGAAAACGTCGATCTCGCCAATCCTGTTTCTTTCGATATTCAACCGGTTGCCGGAGGTATAGAAGATACCGGCGCCAATAATGACCACGCGGCCAGAAGATTGAAACAGGTTGTCGATAATCTGAACGTGATTTATGGCATTGAACTGATGCATTCCGCACAGGCTCTCGATTTACGGTTGCAGGCCGATCCGCAACTGGCATTAGGGAAATCCACCAAAGCAATGTTTACCGAATACAGAAAAGTCGTGCCTTTTGTCGACCAGGATCGGGTCTTTACCCCAGATATTGCAGCTTCGCAAAAATTCTTAGAAGGGTATGCTATAAATCAAAAATAAAATTTTTGTTGATTGTTTATCATAATATCCATAGATATGATAATTGCTATCAATTTAATAATCTTCACTTAACTTGAATCATAATAATCCGAAGGGCGCTTTGCTTTTCGGATTATTATTATCTGATTGAGACAATTGTCACGCCGGGCTTGCTGGGTTATAAATATCGATCATGATTTTTATAAAATATCTATTGCTGCTTTGGTTGCCATTACTTAGCAATAAGTAATGGTTTTTTGATAGTTTAAACTATTTTTAAGGGACGGCATTATGAGAGGAAAAATACCCAAAACGGAATTGTTGGTAACTTTTGAGGTAGTCGCACGCCATGAAAGTTATACCAGAGCGGCAGAGGAGTTAGCGTTAACCCAAAGCGCAGTATTCAGGCAAGTTAGCGCACTGGAAGATTTTTTACATATATCATTATTTGCGCATTCTAAAAAAAGAATATTTCTTAATGATGCCGGAAAGCATTATCTGGGCATTGTTAAAGAAACATTGAATAAGCTTGAACGTGACACAAATACTATCATGACCTGGCAGCCTACGGTTCAGGTTATTGAGCTTGCTGTCAATCCTACTTTCAGCACGCACTGGTTGATCCCCAATTTGCGTGAGTTCAATAAATTGTATCCCGATATTATTGTCAATATTCACTCATTAGCTAATAACGGGGATTTCCTTAATCGGGAATACGATGCCGTCATTATGCGCGAAAATTTTTGTGCGCCCTGGTCGGAGGTAGAATATCTCTTTGAGGAAGAGATCTTGCCGGTATGCAGCGGCAGTTTACTTTCACTTCCTGACCAAAAACTGTCTGTTGCAGAGCTATTAAGTGAGCTACCACTGCTGCATCAAAGCACCCGTATTACTGGCTGGGAAGAGTGGTTTGCATTGTCTGGCGTTAGTAGTCCGTTGGTGAATAACGGGCCACGTTTTGATTTACTTTCAATGCTGATTGCCGCCGTGCGATCTAATCTCGGTGTGGCGCTCCTGCCTCGGTTTGCAATTCAACACGATTTAGATAGCGGTGACATGGTGATTCCGTGTGATGTGCCTATTCGTACCGGCAATCGCTTTATTATGACGTGGCGGGAAGAGAAGGTTGATTATCCGCACTTGCAACTCTTTCGTGAGTGGTTGCTGGCAAAATCGGTCGTACCGGAGGAGATGTAAAATCTGCGCCTGGTGAGATGCCAGGCGCAGTCATTACCAGTCGATACCAGGCTGTGCCTGAATACCGTTATCAAAAGCATGTTTGACGGGGCGGATTTCGCTTACCGTATCCGCCATTTTTACTATTTCACTATGGCAGCCGCGTCCGGTGACAATGACGTTTTGCTGTGCCGGGCGATTTTGTAGCGAAGCGATCACTTCTTCGGTATCCAGATAATGGTAAGCCAGCATGTAGGTCAGCTCATCGAGCACCACTAAATCGTAACGCTCATCAGCCAGCATTCGCTTGCATTCAGACCAGACCTCTTTCGCCGCGTCGATATCCGCTTGCCGATTCTGTGTCTCCCAGGTAAAACCTGTTCCCATAATATGAAATTCAACGCCCAGTGGATGGAGAAGGTTATATTCGCCGTTGTCCCACAGTCCCTTGATGAACTGCGCAACGCCAACCGTTTTGCCATGACCTACGGCGCGCGTCACGGTACCAAAAGCGGCGGTGGATTTTCCTTTTCCGTTACCAGTGAAAACAATCAATATTCCTTTTTTCTCCGTCGCCGCCGCGATGCGTGTGTCGACCTGTTGTTTCAGTTTCTGCTGGCGCTGAATATGCCGTTCAGTTGAAATCCGCGCTTCCATTCACTTTCCTTAATGCCCGGCGGGGCAATTGGCGCAACGGTGTTGCTGCTCAAACTGACTAAAGAAATTATTGCCTTTATCATCCACCAGAATGAACGCGGGCAAGTTTTCAACCTCCATCATCCACACTGCTTCCATGCCCAACTCCGGATATTCCAGGCAATGCAGGCTTTTGACATATTCTTGCGCCAGTAACGCCGCTGCACCGCCGATACTTCCCAGATTAAAGCCGCCATGTTTGTGACAGGCATCGGTAACCTGCTGGCTGCGGTTGCCTTTCGATAACATTACCAGACTGCCGCCAGCCGCCTGGAAGGCGTCGACATAACCGTCCATTCGACCGCCCGTGGTGGGCCCAAGAGAACCACAGGCCATATTTTCCGGTGTTTTCGCGGGGCCAGCGTAATAGACGATATGATTTTTCAGGTAATCCGGCATCGGTTCGCCGTTATCCAGTCGTTCTTTTATTTTGGCGTGGGCGATATCACGCGCCACTACGATGGGGCCGCTTAACGACACACGGGTGCCGATCGGTAATGTGGCGAGATCCTGCATTACCTCACGCAATGGACGATTTAGATCAATCTGTACGTTATGCGTGTGATTGTCTTCCCGCATTGATGCTGGAATATATTGCCCCGGATTATGTTCGAGTTTTTCCAGCCAGATGCCGTGCTTGTTAATTTTGGCTTTAATATTACGATCGGCGGAACAGGAGAGTGCCATAGCGATCGGGCAGGAGCCGCCGTGGCGCGGTAGACGAATAACACGAATATCATGAGCGAAATATTTGCCACCAAACTGAGCACCAATGCCAAATTGTTGGCTGGCGTCGAGCAAGGTTTTTTCCAGCTCAACATCGCGGAAGGCTTGTCCCTGCTCGTTTCCGCTGGTGGGCAGATTATCGTAGTATTTTGTCGACGCTAGTTTGGCGACTTTTAACGCCTGATCGGCAGAAAGTCCCCCGACGACAAAGACGATGTGGTAGGGCGGACAGGCGGCAGTTCCCAGCGATTTCATTTTTTCGATTAAAAACGCAGTCAGTTTTTCTGGTTGCAGGAGAGATTTAGTTTCCTGGTAAAGCGCAGCTTTATTGGCGGAGCCACCCCCTTTATTGACACACAGAAAATGGTACTCGTCGCCGGGGACGGCGCTGATATCAATCTGCGCCGGAAGATTGGTTTGTGTATTGACTTCGGTATACATATCCAGTGGCGCATTTTGTGAAAAGCGCAGATTATTTTCCTGGAAAGTGATGTAAATACCTTTGCTTAAGGCTTCGGCGTCATTGCCCCCGGTCCAGATGTGTTGCCCTTTACTGGCGACAATGGTGGCGGTGCCGGTGTCCTGGCAGTTGGGTAATATCCCTTTTGCTGAGACTTCGGCATTGCGCAGTAGCTGCAAGGCCACATATCTGTCATTACTGCTGGCCTGCGGATCGTTCAGAATGCTGGCGACTTGTTGCAGGTGAACGGGACGTAAGAAAAAAGAGGCTTCATAAAATGCCTCCCGGGCAAGCAACGTTAATGCTTCCGGAGCGACTTTTATCACTTCTTCGCCGTCTATTTCCGTTACTGTAATATATTGATCGCTGATTAATTTATATTCCGTTGCGTCTTTATATAGTAAAAACGGTTCTTGCCAGATAAATGGTTTGGACATGATGTGTTCTCACATTGTGGTTATTTTTACCGAATGATAAGGCAGTCTTTTTTCCAGCAGAGATTCGGTATTGACTTAAGTATTTTTTGTTTAATTACGTGTGATTGTTGTATGGTTTTTGGGAGAACGTAGACCACCAGTTATTCCAGCTGTGAAAATCCTGGTAGCATCGTAATCAATTTTATTGATACGTTTAGATAAATGTACCTGACATAATGGAATCTGTGCAGGTACATTTATGGGGTTGATAATCTAAACAGTATTAAATATCAAAATGAATGCTTAATAAAGGTGCGTGCTGCTGCGCACCATAAACATCATTATCGCCTACATTCCCAGAGATAATATCTCGTGGCATGACGATTTTTACTGCATTAGAAGGATCAAACCAGACAATACGATGAATAAAGTTAGGTTCAACATGATATAAGCGCGCAATCAGCTCTGGAGTTAATTGCCCTGATGATTTAACTCGCTCATAGTTTTCTTTCGTTTTAAATAAAATATCTAAAACCAGTTCGTAGGGTCCGGCATTTTTTGAACGAATGACTTGCGCCAGTGAGACAATTGACTGTTTCATGCCTGAACTCCTTCTGGCGTCACCTGTTCAATATGGAAATCAAACCGCAGTGCGTCGTTGGCTTCAATCAGGTGATAGATAGAAAACTCGTATACGGGTCCGCTCTGGATATCAGAAGGGGAGAACGGGAACGCCAGGTTGCCCGCAGTGGCGATGCGATTTTCATAACCGTAGTGCAGCATAGTGGAGCGCACCAGTGAACAAACACTGTTGGCGATTTCTTGCGTCGGCGCGACCACATCCAGGACGATCCCCAGTTCATGTCCGGCAGTTTCCATGGGCTCGTGGTCGCCCATGACACCATTTTTACCGTACAGGTGGAATGTCATTCGAATGCTGTTATCGGTCAGCGACAGGTTGCGCGTTACGCTGGCTTTGACATCTTCAATGATTTTGTCGATCCCGGCGATCATTATTGGGTCGCGAGTGCCTGCGATGGTCAGGCAGCGGAAGCCCACCTGCCGCGCACCTTCCAGTTTCAGGGCATATGGCGTTTCTTCATGCTTAGAACCGCTGACATAAACTTCACCGTCGTTCACGGCTTTGAAGGTGCAGCCTTTCAGATTCAGAACACCACCTGGTCCCGGCAGGAAGTACGGGTCCGATTTCTCATACAGCGTATGCGCGGCTGCGGATGTTTCGGTGAATTTACGCTGCGGATTGAACGTCTTCAGCGTGAAGCCATTATCGTCGATGATGCCCATCGCACAGTCAGAGCCGGAGCCTGGTGTCGCGGCAATTGCTGCACATTCGAGAATTTTCCCACAGTGCAGCGCCAGCCCTTCGTCAAAGCCTTGCATGATGGGTAGCGCTGCAAAGCAGGCCGGATCATAAGCCCGGCCGCCCAGCACCACCTGTGCGCCTTCTTTCAGCGCCCGCTGGAAGGGCTCGATGCCCATTTGCGCGACGATATAGGTACTTTCGTCAATCGCGTCGTGCGTTAACGGCGGGACAAAATCCAGCGCCGTGATTTTGCCGTTATCCAGTGCCTGGTGGACGATGGCTTTGTCAACGTCCGCCGGGATCAGCGCCATCGAAAACGAAAGTTTTTCCTCTTGCGCAATCTCGTGAATAATTTGACGACACCACTCCAAATGCGGGGCTGCGCCAGAACCACCTGCCGTCCCGATCACCACTGGAATATTATTTTGCACGCCAGCGGTGATCATATAGCGTAGATCGCGTTTAACTCCCGCGCGGTCGGTAAAGGGCTTACCCGCCCCCAGATAGTGCGGGCCAGGATCGGAAGAACCGGCATCAACGGCGATCAGATCGGGAGATTCCGCCATCGCTTTGCGGAAGCTCTCTTCAGGGAAGCCGTAACCGAGGATCGCAGTAGGTGATAAGACTTTAAAAGAACGAGCCATCTGTTAATCCTTAGCCAGCATCAGCGCGATAGTACGATTCATTTCGTTGAACACGATGTCGAGGCCCTCGTCAAACCCCATCCCCGGTTTTACCAGCATCCGCATGGGACGCGCGGCAAGAGCTACGTGGACACAAGTTCGGGCGCTGACATCGGTTTCGTTACAGGTGCCACCCTGATAGGCTTCCATTCCGTGGCTGTTGCAGTACAGAACCGCATCGACGATGTTGTGAATACTGCCCAGATCAGGCGTTTTGATTTGCACCATGTGGCAACTGGCTGCATCAGTGAAATCAACGATATCCTGGTAGGTGTTACACCATTCGTCGGCGACAATTTTCACGCCGGAACCGAGGCGCGTCAGCTCTTTGGTGATGGCAGTCAACAGGCGAATTTGGTCAGGTTTGTTACCGGCATCGACCGGGCCTTCAATGTACAGCGGCAGACCTTGTGTTTCTTCTTCCAGGCTGGCGATGTATTGCGCGCAGCGAACGGGATCCATGTCGAAGATCAGACCGATGGTGCCGTATACATCGATGTGCAGCGTAGGGTGGTAGCGAGCGCTGGTACGTTTGCTCAGAATGCGATCTGACAGCCAGCGGATATATTCGCGCAGTTTTTCGCCCTTAAAGCCCAGCTTCTCTTCGACGTTATTAATCAGCGCATGGGGCAGTACGTCGATCCCTTTAAGGATCATCTTATCGACGGCGATATACCGATCGTCGCCGCTCTGACCAAATAAAGGAATGGATTTCGCCACGCGCGGTAACTGCCATTCATCGCAAACTACTTCAGTTTTCAGACGGCCCGTTGCCAGCGCGGTAGCGTCAAGCAGCGCCTGCGATAATCCATAGCGCACGGCGGTATGCAGCAAGTTGCCGTCAATACGCAGCTTGTCGAAAAAACGGGCGTTCGGCACAAACGCATCCACATCGCGGCCTTCCAGTAACGGTTTGATATGGTCATTAAGGAACGGAATAAAATGCTCGGCGAGGAACAGCGGATCGCGACCGCCTGCCCCGGAGTACTGTACCGCAGCACAGTCACCAACCGCGACCGCGCCATTTTCCAGAATCAACTGAACTGAAACGCACTCCCCAGCCTGACGTACTGCGCTAAAACCTGACGTAACCGGCTCCCCGGTATAAAAAAATCCGTCGTGGCCCGCTCCGTTTTTTATCGCCTGCTGGTCATCGAAATAGAATGAGGAGTAGCCAGCGGTGAACAGGGCCTGTTTTATTTTCATTATGGTCTTCCTATTAATTTACTGTGGGATACAGCATTGATGTCATCAACAACCATCTGGAATGTCGGTTGGCGTCCTTCAAAGCGTGCGCGTTCAGCAACGTAATCGTGGTGAAGGTCGAGAATGTCTTTTGGCAACGGAACGGCGCCGGCTTCCAGCACGCGTATCGCGCCAGTGTTGTCGCGAACCGGAAGAATTTTGCCCGCGTTGCAGGCGGCTGGCGCAAACGGCACATCCAGTACGCCCGCTTCAAATGCCAGCACTGTACCGCGCGCGATATCCCCATTCCCCAGTTCGAACACTTTATTCAGCACGGCGCGAACTTCACTCTTAATCAGCTCAACTTCCAGTTCCACCGCAGGACACGGTGGGAATTTCTGATCGCTAACCATATTGAGCATTTGGCGGGAGGCTTTCAGTCCCTGCACGTTGGCGGCAGCGGTAGGGATGCCCCAGGCTTCATGCGGACTCTTGGTGATGACTTTGGTCGCGCCCGACATTCCAGCAACCGCCGCGCCCCAGGAGATAATCGCGAACGCTTTTGACTCGTCTTCCGGAAAACCGCCCATCCACTGGTGGAACACCGTACTTAATTCGTACTCTGCATAGCCATGATTCTGGAAGTATTCGTGAGCGAGTTCCCGCAGAGACTGGATCGCCGCAATATCTTGCGTCAGGCTTCCGACCTGACCATAACCGACGGTGATAGATTTCACGCCCTGTTCCAGTGCCAGCAAGCCTTCGATTATCGCAATAGAGTGCGAGATAAACGGTGGAATCAAGGTACCTGTAAGCGGGCCAAACGGTTCACGGTTGATGCGAATTCCGTGCTCTTCATACAGCCCCATTAAACGGTCGCAGTACTGCCAGTCGCGGATCGATTTTTCCAGCGTTACGCGTTTGGCATACGGAATATTGTAGGAAATGCCGCCGCCTTCATAGCTGGTGAAGCCGCTGGCCATTGAGATTTCAGCCAGCAGCCGCGCATCTGGTGTGCCATGGCGGATCTGTAGCGGTTTTTGCAAGGTTTCGGTCAGACGACGGCATGCTGCGACGCCGTGGTTAACCACCGGTAAACCGTTCAGTTTAGAGGTTCCGGCTTCGATAGATTTTTTAATCCCTACCGCGGCTTCTTCGTAACGATTCAGACGGGTATAGGCATCGATGGTGCTCGGTAGCAAATCGCACTCATCTTGCAGTGTTTTCAGTAGTTCGATGTGCTCGTCCATCAACGCCACGCCTGCGCGCGGTTGGCTAAGCGTTTTACCTTCCAGGTCTGCTTTCAGTAGGGCAAGGGAGAAGCGTTTGTGATCAGGAATAGTTTGTTGATATTTAACGCCATCTTCGAAGTTTTCAACATCCTTGCCAGTTTCCCAGGTTTTCAGTACCTGTTGCCGCTCGGTCATGAATTCGTCATGGGTTAATTTCTTATTTCGAAGTTCCATTGATTGCTACCTTAATTGTTATAGGGTTAAGCATTGAATACTGGTACGCGCGGCGGCCTGCGGATCGACTCTGGCGACGTTTGCCAGCAGTGGAAATAGCCCCCGTGAATCGCGGTAATATTCAAATTCGGTCGGTAAGAGAATGCGTTTGCCGTCGTCGTTTAACTCGCGGTATTTCAACCAACGATGAATATCAAACTGGCTGGCGCGCGACAGCCATCCACCGGAACCAACGACTTTGCGCACGGTGGTCAGGTCGCGTCCCATCTGTAAATCGACATTGCCGACGCAGGTGCAGACCTCTTTTTTGGTGCCGGCATGACGTTCAGTGGCGTAACCTACGCACAGTCCGGCCAGCACAGTATCGAAATATTTTTCTTCTGCGTTAGTGGGTAAATGGTCGGGATGTGCAACCAAATGACGGAGATAATGATAAAAAGCGTCCTGCTGCGTGGGGTGCTGAGAAAAGATCACATTAACTAAGTCTTTTGCGCTTTCACCAACCACCATTGCTGAGACGCGCATCCCCAGATCGCCTTCAACGGTCCGTTTTACGAAGGGTTCCGGTACGCCGTGTAAAACGGTGTCGGGTGAGAGATTATTGGCACAGGCAGAATACATATCGGTGGTTGCGCCGCCCATGTCGATCAGCATGAACTCTTTCCAACGGCTATCGACATTACTGATTGCCTTAACCAGTTCAAAAACTGTCCACGGCGTTGGCATTGGCTCTTCGCCCGTTTCATCAACAATGACATCCAGTCCTTTTCCTTTAACAATGCGTTTGAGGAAAATGTCGCAGATGGCCTGTCGCGCGGCGAAAGGGGAGGGATTTTCAAGGTCAGGCAGGACGTTATCGACGATGGTCAGATCTTTATGCCCGAGGATGTCCTGTATATTGTCCTGAATGTCCCTGTTTCCGGCATAAATAATGGCGCAATCGAGTTTTGATTCCGCCAGCACACGGGCGTTATTTAGCCCGTAACTCTCTTCTCCGCCGTCGGTGCCGCCAGTGAATAAGAGGATATCGGGTGGTGACTCTTCCAGCGCCTGAATATCACGGCGGTTCAGCTTGTAGGAGTAATGCTGCGCAATTTTAGCGCCAGCAGAGTGAGCGGTTACTTTCGCGGATTCCAGGGTAATAGAAGGCACTAATCCCATTGCGGCAACCGCCAGTCCACCTTTGGCTGAAGAAGAGTACTTCAATGCGACTTCGCCGCTTTTTAACAGGGGGAGGGCGTTATCTACGTTTAACACCTGATTCAGGCTTGAGAAAAAACCATCGGCCAGATGATGCGTGGTGGTTGGGGTCAGAACGTGGTTAACCAGCGTTAACGCGTCCCCCTCCCGGGTAAAGAGGGCAGCTTTGGTCCACGTCGATCCAATATCGACAGAGACGATTTGCATCAGATGGCCTCTTCGAAAATACGTGTTTCAACACCATGACGCTGGTTGATATCGTTGGACATCAGCTGGCAGACATCTTCTAAGTCATGGCTGGGGGCGAAGACGCGGTCAAAACCCATCTCTTTGAATTTGATTTCCACGTTAGCGAAGTCATGTTTACCCACCACCAGGTTACCGCCTACATAGAGCAGAATGTCGCCCAGCCCACGTTCGATGCAGCGTTCACGCATGCCCAGACAGTCGATATCCCCATGCCCATAGATAGAGGAAACTACTATCGCGTCAGCGCCAGTTTCAATGGCAGCATCAATATATTCATCCTGGCTGACCATTACGCCCAGGTTTATGACTCTGAAGTCATGAGAAGTAAAAACGCGATCCAGAACTTTATTGCCAACTGCATGGCAGTCGGCACCAATAACGCCAAGCACTAGTGTTGCTTTCTTCATGGGTAATCCTTTGTAAGACAGAGAGTAAAATAAGTTACACACGTCGTATTTATGGCCGTTTCTGTGGCACATGATTAATAACACTGGAGTGTCTGTGTCCTGTCGTCTGGTTGCAATTGATCTATTTTCAAAATATCTTTCGAAAAATGCTTGTTTATGTGATTGCTTTAAATATGACGGTTATTTCAATGGGTTACGTATATGGTTGTTATTGATTTTAATTTTTCAAATTATATTGATTTAATGTGTTGATATATTTGTGATCAACATCTGATTTGCATTTTTTAAGAGGGGACTGGTTATAAAAGTAGTTCATAAAGTTTGGTGCGCATTATTAATGCAATTTACTGCCGTCTTAACATGGAATTGTAACGGTAATGTTTAAAGTAACAAATGGTTAATAACTAATTTGGGGTTGTGCTATTCATTGGGCCTAATTAATCACTTCTACTCAAATGATTATTCTTGAGCAGTGGAACGTATTACTTAGAGTGGGCTGGTGTTCAATAACGTCCAGATATAATACCGTTTCATTGTCTCGTCTTGCTGCTGGGTTAATAAAAATAATTTACATATATCAACACAGGATAAACTTAGTTATTGAATCTCATGTTGTTTGATGTTGGGTCACTGAGCCGTTCATTGAATATAAAAAGGGGAAAAATACTTATATCAGATGTAATTTAGCTTAAAAGCTCTCTTTCCCTTCTTCCTGAATTCAACAAATCCATCCTTCAATGTGATTATTAGCAAAGCAACAATAACATTCCGGGGTAAAGGTTGGTGCTCATAAAGACAACAATCAATTAACTTTGATAAAAATATGTTATGTAAAATGACAACAAATTGGCTAATCTAACCAATTAGTCTTATAAAAAGTGGGTAAGGCGGTTCTGTTAAATAAAATACTGGTTTTTTATCTATGCATTTCCATAGTGGTAATTTTACTGTGCTATTTGGTTACAATAAATTAACAATAAAATTACCAATGATCTATAGATTATACATGGTTAACATATCTGGTTGATTTTGATATAAATCAATTTTTAATTCTTGAAAAAAATCTGCAAAACGCGATAAATTGTCGTAGATCAAATTGGTGGGATGGTGACAATTTCACTATAAATTGATCACTGTCGAAAAATGCAAATTTGCTCAATAAAAACCTGTTTATTGTAAGGATTTTGCGGCGTAATATAATTACGGGATCAATTTGGTTTATTCATTAACATATTTGTAACTTTTTTATCATTGTCTTTCCTCTTTTGATGAAATGGCAACGATAGGGGCGAGCAAATAATTTTGTATTGGGGCATGCGTGTGACCCTTTCTAACGGGGTTCACTCTCGGAGTCTTCATGCGATGAGCAAGGAGTCATGATGTTAGATATAGTCGAACTGTCGCGCTTACAGTTTGCCTTGACCGCGATGTACCACTTCCTTTTTGTGCCGCTGACGCTCGGTATGGCGTTCCTGCTGGCCATTATGGAAACGGTCTACGTCCTTTCCGGCAAACAGATTTATAAAGATATGACCAAGTTCTGGGGCAAGTTGTTTGGTATCAACTTTGCTCTGGGTGTGGCAACCGGTCTGACCATGGAGTTCCAGTTCGGGACTAACTGGTCCTACTATTCCCACTATGTAGGGGATATCTTCGGTGCGCCGCTGGCAATCGAAGGTCTGATGGCCTTCTTCCTCGAATCCACCTTTGTAGGTCTGTTCTTCTTCGGTTGGGATCGTCTGGGTAAAGTTCAGCATATGTGTGTCACCTGGCTGGTGGCGCTCGGTTCAAACCTGTCCGCACTGTGGATTCTGGTTGCGAACGGCTGGATGCAAAACCCAATCGCGTCCGATTTCAATTTCGAAACCATGCGTATGGAGATGGTGAGCTTCTCCGAACTGGTGCTTAACCCGGTTGCTCAGGTGAAATTCGTTCACACTGTAGCCTCTGGTTATGTGACTGGCGCGATGTTCATCCTCGGTATCAGCGCATGGTATATGCTGAAAGGCCGTGACTTCGCCTTCGCTAAACGCTCCTTTGCTATCGCTGCAAGCTTCGGTATGGCTGCCGTTCTGTCTGTTATTGTTCTGGGTGATGAATCCGGTTACGAAATGGGCGACGTGCAGAAAACCAAACTGGCTGCAATTGAAGCCGAGTGGGAAACTCAACCTGCGCCTGCTGCCTTTACTCTGTTCGGTATTCCTGATCAGGATGAGCAGACGAACAAATTTGCGATCCAGATCCCTTACGCGCTGGGCATCATTGCAACGCGTTCCGTGGATACGCCAGTGATCGGCCTGAAAGAGCTGATGGTTCAGCATGAAGAACGCATCCGTAACGGGATGAAAGCGTACTCTCTGCTCGAACAACTGCGTTCTGGTTCTACCGACCAGGCGGTTCGTGACCAGTTCAATAGCATGAAGAAAGACCTCGGTTACGGTCTGCTGCTGAAACGCTATACGCCGAACGTGGCTGATGCGACTGAAGCTCAGATTCAACAGGCAACCAAAGACTCCATTCCGCGTGTAGCGCCGCTGTACTTCGCGTTCCGTATTATGGTGGCGTGTGGCTTCCTGCTGCTGGCAATCATTGCGCTCTCCTTCTGGAGTGTCATCCGCAACCGCATTGGCGAGAAAAAATGGCTGCTGCGCGCCGCGCTGTACGGTATTCCGCTGCCGTGGATTGCTGTAGAAGCGGGCTGGTTCGTGGCTGAATATGGCCGCCAACCGTGGGCTATCGGTGAAGTGCTGCCGACAGCTGTGGCGAACTCGTCACTGACCGCAGGCGATCTCATCTTCTCGATGGTGCTGATTTGCGGCCTGTATACCCTGTTCCTGGTGGCAGAATTGTTCTTAATGTTCAAGTTTGCACGCCTCGGCCCAAGCTGCCTGAAAACCGGTCGCTATCACTTTGAGCAGTCCTCCACGACTACTCAGCCGGCACGCTAAGACAGGAGTCGTCAAATGATCGATTATGAAGTATTGCGTTTTATCTGGTGGCTGCTGGTTGGCATTCTGCTGATTGGTTTTGCAGTCACTGACGGTTTCGACATGGGGGTGGGCATGCTCACCCGTTTCCTCGGTCGTAACGACACCGAGCGTCGAATTATGATTAACTCCATCGCACCACACTGGGACGGTAACCAGGTTTGGCTTATCACCGCAGGCGGCGCACTGTTTGCTGCCTGGCCGATGGTCTATGCCGCTGCGTTCTCCGGCTTCTATGTGGCGATGATCCTTGTGCTGGCGTCTCTGTTCTTCCGTCCGGTCGGTTTTGATTACCGCTCCAAGATTGAAGAAACCCGCTGGCGTAACATGTGGGACTGGGGCATCTTCATTGGTAGCTTCGTTCCGCCGCTGGTGATTGGTGTGGCGTTCGGTAACCTGTTGCAGGGCGTACCGTTTAACGTTGATGAATATCTGCGTCTGTACTACACCGGTAACTTCTTCCAGCTGCTTAACCCATTCGGCCTGCTGGCAGGTGTGGTAAGCGTAGGGATGATCATTACCCAGGGCGCAACCTATCTGCAGATGCGTACCGTGGGCGAACTGCACCTGCGTACCCGTGCAACGGCACAGGTAGCGGCACTGGTGACGCTGGTCTGCTTCGCACTGGCGGGTGTATGGGTGATGTACGGTATCGATGGTTATGTCGTGAAATCGACAATGGACCATTACGCTGCCTCTAACCCGCTGAATAAAGAAGTGGTTCGTGAAGCTGGCGCATGGTTGGTGAACTTCAACAACACGCCGATTCTGTGGGCTATTCCGGCGCTGGGTGTGGTTCTGCCGCTGCTGACCATCCTGACTGCACGTATGGATAAAGCCGCGTGGGCGTTTGTGTTCTCCTCCCTGACGCTGGCCTGCATCATCCTGACTGCCGGTATTGCAATGTTCCCGTTTGTGATGCCGTCCAGCACCATGATGAATGCAAGTCTGACAATGTGGGATGCAACTTCCAGCCAGCTGACGCTTAACGTCATGACCTGGGTTGCGGTGGTTCTGGTTCCGATCATTCTGCTCTACACCGCCTGGTGTTACTGGAAAATGTTCGGACGTATCACCAAAGAAGATATTGAACGTAACACCCACTCTCTGTACTAAGTAAGGAGCTAAAAATGTGGTATTTCGCATGGATTCTGGGAACGCTTCTTGCCTGTTCGTTTGGGGTAATCACCGCGCTGGCGCTTGAGCACGTCGAATCAGGTAAAGCCGGTCAAGAAGACAGCTGATGAGTAAGGTTATCGCAACTTTGTATGCGGTAATGGACAAGCGCCCCCTGCGGGCGCTTTCCTTCGTGATGGCGCTTCTGTTAGCAGGATGTATGTTTTGGGACCCATCACGTTTTGCCGCGAAGACCAGTGAACTGGAAATCTGGCATGGTTTATTGCTGATGTGGGCCGTCTGTGCTGGCGTAATTCACGGCGTGGGTTTTCGTCCGCAGAAGGTTCTCTGGCAAGGGATTTTTTGCCCACTGCTTGCCGATATCGTTCTCATTGTCGGGCTGATTTTCTTCTTCTTTTAAATCAGAATTCTCTTTAAAAATTTATGGACCTTCAACAGTCCATAAATTTTTACGCTCCCTTAACTTGCCCTCATTCCCAAACCTCAATCGCGCGCGTATAGTAGCAGCGTTTAAAAGTTCTAATTTTTGTTGCATTACTGGGATGTAAAGTGAATACAACGCTGTTTCGATGGCCGGTTCGCGTCTACTATGAAGATACCGATGCCGGTGGTGTGGTGTACCACGCCAGTTACATCGCTTTTTATGAAAGAGCACGCACAGAGATGCTGCGTCATCATCACTTCAGTCAACAGGCTCTGATGGCTGAACGCGTTGCCTTCGTGGTGCGTAAGATGACGGTGGAATATTACGCGCCTGCGCGGCTCGACGATATGCTCGAAATACAGACTGAAATAACATCAATGCGTGGCACCTCTTTGGTTTTCACGCAACGTATTGTCAACGCTGAGAATACTCTGCTGAATGAAGCTGAGGTTCTGATTGTTTGCGTTGACCCACTCAAAATGAAGCCTCGTGCGCTTCCCAAGTCTATTGTCGCGGAGTTTAAGCAGTGACTGACATGAATATCCTTGATTTGTTCCTGAAGGCGAGCCTTCTGGTTAAACTTATCATGTTGATTTTGATTGGTTTTTCAATCGCATCCTGGGCCATTATTATCCAGCGGACCCGTATTCTTAACGCCGCGGCTCGCGAAGCCGAAGCGTTTGAGGATAAATTCTGGTCTGGAATCGAACTTTCTCGCCTCTATCAGGAGAGCCAGGGAAAACGAGATAATCTCTCGGGGTCGGAACAAATCTTTTACAGTGGGTTCAAAGAATTTGTGCGCCTGCATCGTGCTAACAGCCATGCACCGGAAGCCGTAGTGGAAGGCGCGTCGCGCGCGATGCGTATTTCCATGAACCGTGAGCTGGAAAATCTGGAAACGCACATTCCGTTTCTCGGTACGGTAGGTTCCATCAGCCCGTATATCGGTCTGTTCGGTACGGTCTGGGGGATCATGCACGCCTTTATCGCGCTCGGCGCGGTGAAACAGGCGACGCTGCAAATGGTTGCACCGGGTATCGCAGAAGCGTTGATCGCCACGGCTATCGGTCTGTTTGCCGCAATCCCTGCGGTTATGGCTTACAACCGTCTGAACCAGCGCGTCAACAAACTGGAGCTGAACTACGACAACTTTATGGAAGAGTTCACCGCCATTCTGCACCGCCAGGCGTTTACCGTTAGCGAGAGCAACAAGGGGTAAGCCATGGCCAGAGCGCGTGGACGAGGTCGTCGCGATCTCAAGTCCGAAATCAACATTGTACCGTTGCTGGACGTACTGCTGGTGCTGTTGCTGATCTTTATGGCGACAGCGCCCATCATCACCCAGAGCGTGGAGGTCGATCTGCCAGACGCTACTGAATCACAGGCGGTGAGCAGTAACGATAATCCGCCTGTGATTGTTGAAGTGTCTGGTATTGGTCAGTACACCGTGGTGGTTGAGAAAGATCGTCTGGAGCGTTTACCACCAGAGCAGGTGGTGGCGGAAATATCCAGCCGTTTCAAGGCCAACCCGAAAACGGTCTTTCTGATCGGTGGCGCAAAAGATGTGCCTTACGATGAAATAATTAAAGCGCTGAACTTGTTACACAGTGCGGGTGTGAAATCGGTTGGTTTAATGACGCAGCCTATTTAAGCATCTGCGTTTCCCTTGCTTTAAGAGAGCGGGTAACAGGCGAACAGTTTTTGGGAACCGAGAGTGTCAAAGGCAACCGAACAAAACGACAAGCTCAAACGGGCGATAATTATTTCAGCAGTGCTGCATGTCATCTTATTTGCAGCGCTGATCTGGAGTTCGTTCGATGAGAATATAGAAGCTTCAGCCGGAGGCGGCGGTGGTTCGTCCATCGATGCTGTAATGGTTGATTCAGGTGCGGTAGTTGAGCAGTACAAACGTATGCAAAGCCAGGAATCAAGCGCGAAGCGTTCTGAAGAGCAGCGCAAGATGAAGGAACAGCAGGCTGCTGAAGAACTGCGTGAGAAACAAGCGGCTGAACAGGAACGCCTGAAGCAGCTTGAGAAAGAACGGTTAGCTGCTCAGGAACAGAAGAAACAGGCTGAAGAAGCCGCTAAACAGGCCGAGTTAAAGCAGAAGCAAGCGGAAGAGGCAGCAGCGAAAGCGGCGGCAGATGCTAAAGCGAAGGCTGAAGCGGAAGCCAAAGCTGCCGAAGAAGCAGCGAAGAAAGCGGCTGCGGACGCGAAGAAAAAAGCAGAAGCAGAAGCCGCCAAAGCCGCAGCCGAAGCGCAGAAAAAAGCCGAGGCCGAAGCCGCCAAAGCTGCAGCGGCGCTGAAGAAGAAAGCGGAAGCGGCAGAAGCTGCTGCAGCTGAAGCAAGAAAGAAAGCGGCAACTGAAGCTGCTGAAAAAGCGAAGGCCGAAGCTGAGCAGAAAGCGGCTGCTGAAAAGGCGGCTGCAGATAAGAAAGCCGCCGCTGAAAAAGCTGCAGCCGACAAAAAAGCAGCAGAAAAAGCGGCTGCTGAAAAGGCAGCAGCTGATAAGAAAGCAGCGGCAGAAAAAGCCGCCGCAGACAAAAAAGCCGCAGCGGCAAAAGCAGCAGCAGAAAAAGCAGCAGCAGAAAAAGCGGCTGCAGCAAAAGCTGCCGCGGAGGCAGATGATATTTTCGGTGAGCTAAGCTCTGGTAAGAATGCACCGAAAACGGGGGGAGGGGCGAAAGGGAACAATGCTTCGCCTGCCGGGAGTGGTAATACTAAAAACAATGGCGCATCAGGCGCAGATATCAATAACTATGCCGGGCAGATTAAATCTGCTATCGAAAGTAAGTTCTATGATGCATCGTCCTATGCAGGTAAAACCTGTACGCTGCGCATAAAATTGGCACCGGATGGCATGTTACTGGATATCAAACCTGAAGGTGGCGATCCCGCTCTTTGTCAGGCTGCGTTGGCAGCAGCTAAACTTGCGAAGATCCCGAAACCACCAAGCCAGGCAGTATATGAAGTGTTCAAGAACGCACCATTGGACTTCAAACCGTAATCGCGATGTTGGTCGTCACGGCGGTCAACATCAGACATCGGTTGTCGCAGGGTTCTGGTAGTTTTGTGTATTTGAGTTTGTTAACATTCTGCTAAATTATCGTGGGCTATCTGTCCAGATAAGGGAGATATGATGAAGCAGGCATTACGAGTAGCATTTGGTTTTCTCATACTGTGGGCGTCAGTTCTGCATGCTGAAGTCCGCATTGTGATCGACAGTGGTGTAGATTCCGGTCGTCCTATTGGTGTCGTTCCATTCCAGTGGGCGGGTCCAGGTGCGGCACCTGAAGATATTGGCGGCATCGTTGCTGCTGACTTGCGTAACAGCGGTAAATTTAATCCGTTAGATCGCGCTCGTCTGCCTCAACAGCCAGGTAGCGCGCAGGAAGTTCAACCTGCTGCATGGTCTGCGCTGGGCATTGACGCTGTCGTTGTAGGTCAGGTCACTCCGAATCCGGACGGTTCTTACAATGTTGCTTATCAGCTGGTTGATACCGGCGGTGCACCGGGTACTGTGCTTGCTCAGAACTCATACAAAGTAAACAAACAATGGCTGCGTTACGCTGGCCATACCGCCAGTGATGAAGTGTTTGAAAAACTGACCGGCATTAAAGGTGCGTTCCGTACCCGTATTGCCTATGTTGTTCAGACCAATGGTGGCCAGTTCCCGTATGAGTTGCGCGTGTCTGACTATGATGGCTACAACCAGTTTGTGGTTCACCGTTCTCCGCAGCCGCTGATGTCTCCGGCGTGGTCACCGGACGGTTCTAAACTGGCATATGTTACCTTCGAAAGCGGTCGTTCTGCGCTGGTAATCCAGACGCTGGCTAACGGTGCAGTGCGTCAGGTTGCTTCCTTCCCGCGTCACAACGGTGCGCCTGCATTCTCGCCGGACGGCAGCAAACTGGCTTTTGCTCTGTCGAAAACTGGTAGCCTGAATCTGTACGTAATGGATTTAGCCTCTGGTCAAATCCGTCAGGTAACAGATGGTCGCAGCAACAACACCGAACCGACCTGGTTCCCGGACAGTCAAAACCTGGCCTTCACCTCTGACCAGGCCGGTCGTCCGCAGGTTTATAAAGTGAATATCAACGGCGGTGCGCCGCAACGTATTACCTGGGAAGGTTCGCAGAACCAGGATGCGGATGTCAGCAGCGACGGTAAATTTATGGTAATGGTTAGCTCCAATGGTGGGCAGCAGCACATTGCCAAACAAGATCTGGTAACGGGAGGCGTACAAGTTCTGTCCTCAACGTTCCTGGATGAAACGCCAAGTCTGGCACCTAACGGCACTATGGTAATCTACAGCTCTTCTCAGGGGATGGGATCCGTGCTGAATTTGGTTTCTACAGATGGGCGTTTCAAAGCGCGTCTTCCGGCAACTGATGGACAGGTCAAATTTCCTGCCTGGTCGCCGTATCTGTGATAATAATTAATTGAATAGTAAAGGAATCATTGAAATGCAACTGAACAAAGTGCTGAAAGGGCTGATGATTGCTCTGCCTGTTATGGCAATTGCGGCATGTTCTTCCAACAAGAACGCCAGCAATGACGGCAGCGAAGGCATGCTGGGTGCCGGCACTGGCATGGATGCGAACGGCGGAAATGGCAACATGTCTTCCGAAGAGCAGGCTCGTCTGCAAATGCAACAGCTGCAGCAGAACAACATCGTTTACTTCGATCTGGACAAATACGATATCCGTTCTGACTTCGCTCAAATGCTGGATGCGCACGCAAACTTCCTGCGTAGCAACCCGTCTTACAAAGTCACCGTAGAAGGTCACGCGGACGAACGTGGTACTCCGGAATACAACATCTCCCTGGGTGAACGTCGTGCGAACGCCGTTAAGATGTACCTGCAGGGTAAAGGCGTTTCTGCAGACCAGATCTCCATCGTTTCTTACGGTAAAGAAAAACCTGCAGTACTGGGTCATGACGAAGCGGCATACTCCAAAAACCGTCGTGCGGTACTGGTTTACTAAGAGAATTGCATGAGCAGTAACTTCAGACATCAACTATTGAGTCTGTCGTTACTGGTTGGTATAGCGGCCCCCTGGGCCGCTTTTGCTCAGGCACCAATCAGTAGTGTCGGCTCAGGCTCGGTCGAAGACCGCGTCACTCAACTTGAGCGTATTTCAAATGCTCACAGCCAGCTTTTGACCCAACTCCAGCAGCAACTCTCTGATAATCAGTCCGATATTGATTCCCTGCGTGGTCAAATTCAGGAAAATCAGTATCAACTGAATCAGGTCGTGGAGCGGCAGAAGCAGATCTTGTTGCAGATCGATAGCCTTAGCAGCGGTGGTGCAGCGGCACAATCAGCCGGCGGCGATCAAAGCGGAGCGGCGGCAACGACGCCAACAGCTGATGCAGGTACTGCGAATGCTGGTGCGCCGGTGAAAAGCGGCGATGCAAACACTGATTACAATGCAGCTATTGCGCTGGTACAGGATAAATCCCGCCAGGATGACGCGATGGTGGCATTTCAGAATTTCATCAAAAATTATCCTGATTCAACTTACCTGCCCAACGCCAATTATTGGCTGGGTCAGTTAAACTACAACAAGGGTAAGAAAGATGATGCGGCGTACTATTTTGCTTCGGTAGTGAAAAACTATCCGAAGTCACCGAAGGCTGCAGATGCGATGTTTAAAGTTGGCGTCATCATGCAGGACAAAGGTGACACCGCGAAAGCAAAAGCCGTGTACCAGCAGGTTATCAGTAAATACCCTGGTACTGATGGTGCTAAACAGGCGCAAAAACGTCTGAACGCCATGTAATGCATAACACGCGACCAGAAGTCGCATTATTTCTGGTCGTGTCGTGCGATTCATAAGCAGTTGAGTGATCTACATCGAAATTTTTGTTGCGCTCAAGTCTGAAATCAGTAATATATGCCGCCGTTGCCACGGGATATCAAACAAACCGAAAGCAACGAAAAAGTGGGTCGTTAGCTCAGTTGGTAGAGCAGTTGACTTTTAATCAATTGGTCGCAGGTTCGAATCCTGCACGACCCACCAATCGCTAAGGTGGAAGCGGTAGTAAAACGTGAAGGATAACGTTGCGTCAGCAACGGCCCGAAGGGCGAGACGAAGTCGAGTCATCCTGCACGACCCACCACTTTAAGTAGTATCCAGCGTAGTATCGGGTGATTAGCTCAGCTGGGAGAGCACCTCCCTTACAAGGAGGGGGTCGGCGGTTCGATCCCGTCATCACCCACCACCGGGTCGTTAGCTCAGTTGGTAGAGCAGTTGACTTTTAATCAATTGGTCGCAGGTTCGAATCCTGCACGACCCACCACTAATTGCGGTGGGTTTGGTGGAAGTAGTTTGTAGTATCCAGCGTAGTATCGGGTGATTAGCTCAGCTGGGAGAGCACCTCCCTTACAAGGAGGGGGTCGGCGGTTCGATCCCGTCATCACCCACCACTCGGGTCGTTAGCTCAGTTGGTAGAGCAGTTGACTTTTAATCAATTGGTCGCAGGTTCGAATCCTGCACGACCCACCAATTTTAACATCAAACTCAGATGTTAAGCGTGAAGGATAACGTTGCGCCAGCAACGGCCCGTAGGGCGAGCGAAGCGAGTCATCCTGCACGACCCACCAATCTTAAAGATTGGATTCGAGTAGAAATCTTTCAGGTAACACCCATATGGGTCGTTAGCTCAGTTGGTAGAGCAGTTGACTTTTAATCAATTGGTCGCAGGTTCGAATCCTGCACGACCCACCATCCTGAATGATTAAAGCAGCATAATCCCGCAAGGGGTCGTTAGCTCAGTTGGTAGAGCAGTTGACTTTTAATCAATTGGTCGCAGGTTCGAATCCTGCACGACCCACCAATGTAAAAAAGCGCCCTAAAGGCGTTTTTTTGCTATCTGCGATACTCAAAGATTCGAACCTGCAGCAGGTTCGAGTTGAGCGCAGCGAAACAACGGAGCCGCTTGCGGCGACGGCCCGAAGGGCGAGCGAAGCGAGTCATCCTGCACGACCCACCAATGTAAAAAAGCGCCCTAAAGGCGCTTTTTTGCTATTCAGGCATCCCACAATTTCAATTTGTAAACCTGATGGCATAGTCAGAGGCTTACTGCGCAAGCAACTCTGTGTCTGCGTCGGTTGAATTAGGCGTAAAATGACGCATCCTGCATATCAGGCGTAATACGTGTGACTTTTCCTCACCATTCGGCTATTTTGTTTAGCATATAAAACAATTGAGGCCGATTGCAGCGGATTGAACGCTTCATGTCGGCATAAACGTTAAGCCTGTAAAACGAGATGGCCAAATGAGCGTGATGTTTGATCCTGAAACGGCGATATATCCTTTTCCACCGAAGCCAACGCCGTTAAGCATTGATGAAAAAGCGTATTATCGCAAGAAAATCAAACGGCTGCTGAAAGAACGTAATGCGGTGATGGTCGCCCACTACTATACCGATCCCGAAATTCAACAGCTGGCTGAAGAAACCGGTGGCTGTATTTCTGATTCTCTGGAAATGGCCCGCTTCGGTGCAAAGCATCCCGCTTCTACGCTGTTAGTCGCTGGGGTGAGATTTATGGGGGAAACCGCCAAAATTCTCAGCCCGGAAAAAACAATTCTGATGCCAACACTTCAGGCTGAATGTTCACTGGATCTCGGATGTCCGATTGAAGAATTCAACGCATTTTGCGATGCCCATCCCGATCGTACTGTCGTTGTCTACGCCAACACTTCTGCTGCGGTAAAAGCGCGTGCAGATTGGGTGGTAACTTCAAGCATTGCCGTCGAACTCATTGATCATCTGGATAGTTTGGGTGAAAAAATTATCTGGGCACCAGACAAACATCTGGGGCGTTACGTGCAAAAACAGACAGGCGCAGACATCTTATGCTGGCAAGGTGCCTGTATCGTTCATGACGAGTTTAAGACTCAGGCGTTAACCCGCTTACAAAAACAGTACCCTGATGCTGCCATACTGGTGCATCCGGAGTCACCACAAGCTATTGTCGATATGGCCGATGCTGTTGGTTCCACAAGTCAGTTGATTAACGCTGCAAAAACATTGCCACATCAGCAGCTGATTGTGGCGACTGACCGGGGCATTTTCTACAAAATGCAGCAGGCCGTGCCAGATAAAGAATTGCTGGAAGCGCCAACCGCAGGCGAGGGCGCTACCTGTCGAAGTTGCGCTCATTGTCCGTGGATGGCAATGAATGGCCTTCAGGCCATCGCAGAGGCGCTGGAACAGGGAGGAAGCAATCACGAGGTTCATGTTGACGAAAATCTGCGAGAGAGGGCGCTGGTGCCGCTCAACCGTATGCTGGATTTTGCGGCTACACTACGTGGATAACTGACAATAAGGCGTCACGCTACGCATTGGGGGAAAGATGGATTTTTTTAGCACACAGAGCATTCTGGTTCATATACCGATCGGTGCTGGCGGTTACGATCTCTCATGGATCGAAGCGGTGGGGACGATCGCTGGGTTACTGTGTATTGGCCTTGCCAGTCTGGAGAAGATCAGCAACTACTTTTTTGGCCTGATCAACGTTACCCTGTTTGGCATTATTTTCTTTCAGATTCAGCTGTATGCCAGCCTGCTGTTACAGGTGTTTTTCTTTGCCGCTAACATTTATGGCTGGTATGCCTGGTCGCGACAAACCAGTCAACATGAAGCTGAGTTAAAAATTCGCTGGTTGCCATTGCCGAAGGCGCTAAGCTGGTTGGCGGTTTGCGTGGTTTCGATTGGTCTGATGACGGTATTTATCAATCCGATGTTTGCATTTTTGACCCGCGTGGCAGTCACGATTATGCAAGCATTGGGTTTGCAGGTAGTGATGCCAGAATTGCAACCGGACGCCTTCCCATTCTGGGACTCCTGCATGATGGTACTCTCCATCGTGGCAATGATCCTGATGACGCGTAAATACGTCGAAAACTGGTTATTGTGGGTCATCATTAACGTGATTAGCGTGGTGATTTTCGCCTTGCAGGGCGTCTATGCCATGTCGCTGGAGTATCTGATCCTGACCTTTATTGCCCTCAACGGCAGCCGGATGTGGATCAACAGCGCACGCGAAAGAGGTTCACGCGCGCTGTCCCATTAATGGTGATGATGTGAATGGCCAGACACCCCTTCATTCAGGTGGCAGTCTGGCCCATGACAAGGTTGATATTCCATCTGGATGGTGGCGTGCTCAATCTGATAGTGATCCATCAGATAGTGTTGGATCTGATCTAACAAGGCATCGTGATCGTGTGGCGGGATCACCTGCACATGCAGCGTCATCACTGGCTTTTCGCCCACCATCCACACATGTACATGGTGCACATTGCGGACTTCCGGGATTTCCCGGCACATGCGGCGTTTCATTTCAGCAATATCCAGCGAAACGGGCGCACCTTCAAGTAATTCATTCACGCTGTCTTTCAATAATCGCCACGCGCTGCGTAGAACCAGAAGCGACACGAGTATCGAGAGAATGGGGTCCGCAGGTGTCCAGCCGGTCCAGATAATTATCAACGCGGCGACGATAGCACCAACGGAACCCAGCAGGTCCCCAAGCACATGCAGTGCCGCTGCTCGCACGTTGAGGTTTTTCTCTTCACTACCGTGATGAAGTAACCAGAAAGAAAGTATATTTGCCAGCAATCCCGCCACGGCAATCGCCATCATCATACCGCCTTCAACCGGACGCGGCGTGCGGAAACGTTCTATTGCCTCCCAGACAATCAAAATCGTAATCACCACCAGGGCGATGGCATTCACAAACGCCGCGAGCGTGGTCAATCTTAGCCAACCGAAAGTGTGGCGAATGGTGGGAGGACGACGTGAAAATTGCACTGCGAGTAGGGCGAAAAGCAGGGCGGCAGTATCGGTCAACATATGTCCGGCATCAGCCAGCAATGCCAGAGAACCGGAAAGAAAACCGCCAATGACTTCTACCAGCATAAACCCGGCAGTTACGCCGAAAGCATACAACAAGCGACGAGCATTATTATCTTCTGGTAGGTGTGGGGAAGTGTGTGAGTGCGCCATGACGAGTCATCCCTTAATTTATCTCACTTAACTTTATGACATCATACTTCTTTTAGAAGGGAAAAATTAAAAAGGAGAGCCTCCGCTCTCCCATTATCAGCCATATATCCTGGCTTACTGCGTAGTACCGTCGGTTTTGGTATCGACATCATTATTGATGCCATCACCGGTTTGTACCTTTTTATTGATGTCCGGGCAGCGACCATCTTTGCACATGGTGTTTTTGTGCTCTTCATCTTTGGTCATGCCGTCATTATTCATGGATGAACCATTCGGGTGCAGCATCGTCCCGCCCGAGTTGGTATTAACCCCGTTATTGTCGACGTTATTTGGCGCGACATTTTCACGGGCGTCAGGGGCTACCTGGCCCGCATCAGCTGCGGCGTTTGCCTGGCCGTTATTGGTTTGCGCCCCGCTATCGGCAGCCAGTGCGGCACCGCTGGCAAGGCTCAGAGTGGCAGTCAGAAATAGTGTGGCCAGTTTTGTCATTTTCATAGGATGCTCCTGTTATGGGCGTTATGTCGGATAACCTCTTCCAACAGTGCATTTGCAGGTGAATATCAGGCAATGGTTGAAGATTTCAGCCAGAAGAAGAGATCCAGCTGAGAATCTTGAAAAAATTAATAAATAGAGAAGTTACAGTTAGAAATTGTAGGGGAGATCTCGTTTTTCGCGACAATCTGGCGTATTTCTTGCCGATTCCAGGATTATTCCGTCCATAGTGTAAAACCCCGTTTACACATTCTGACGGAAGATATAGATTGGAAGGATTGCATTCACCAAGATAAGTATGGCAACACTGGAACAGACATGAATTATCAGAACGACGATTTACGCATCAAAGAAATCAAAGAGTTACTTCCTCCTGTCGCACTGTTGGAAAAATTCCCCGCTACTGAAAATGCCGCGAATACGGTTGCCCATGCCCGAAAAGCGATCCATAAGATCCTGAAAGGTAATGATGATCGCCTGTTAGTGGTGATTGGTCCGTGCTCAATTCATGATCCTGTCGCGGCTAAAGATTATGCCACTCGCTTGCTGGCGCTGCGTGAAGAGCTAAAAGACGACCTGGAAATCGTAATGCGCGTTTATTTTGAAAAGCCACGCACCACGGTGGGCTGGAAAGGGCTGATTAACGATCCGCATATGGACAACAGCTTCCAGATCAACGACGGTTTGCGAATTGCCCGTAAATTGCTGCTCGATATTAACGACAGCGGTCTGCCAGCGGCGGGCGAATTTCTCGACATGATCACCCCTCAGTATCTCGCTGACCTGATGAGCTGGGGCGCAATTGGCGCACGTACCACCGAATCGCAGGTGCATCGCGAACTGGCGTCTGGTCTTTCTTGCCCGGTAGGTTTCAAAAATGGCACAGACGGTACGATTAAAGTGGCTATCGATGCCATTAATGCCGCCGGTGCGCCGCACTGCTTCCTTTCAGTGACCAAATGGGGTCATTCGGCGATTGTGAATACCAGCGGTAACGGCGATTGCCATATCATTCTGCGCGGCGGTAAAGAGCCTAATTACAGTGCAAAACACGTTGCTGAAGTGAAAGAAGGGCTGAACAAAGCAGGCCTGCCAGCACAGGTGATGATCGATTTCAGCCATGCTAACTCGTCCAAACAATTCAAAAAGCAGATGGATGTTTGTGCTGACGTTTGCCAGCAGATTGCCGGTGGCGAAAAGGCCATTATTGGCGTGATGGTGGAAAGTCATCTGGTGGAAGGCAATCAGAGTCTGGAGAGCGGGGAGCCGCTGGCTTATGGCAAGAGTATCACTGATGCCTGCATTGGCTGGGACGATACCGATGCTCTGTTACGTCAACTGGCAAATGCAGTAAAAGCGCGTCGTGGATAATTTATAGTCAAATCGCCATGACTGTATGTTTGTAGGTCTGATAAGACGCGCAGCGTCGCATCAGGCAATGTGCTCCATTGTTAGCAACGACAAACAAAAAAGCCGACTCGCTTGCAGTCGGCTTTCTCATTATTAAACAAATGACGTTTACTTCGCTTTACCCTGGTTAGCGACAGCAGCTGCTTTCGCCGCGATCTCGTCAGCATTACCCAGATAATAGCGTTTCAGCGGTTTGAAGTTCTCGTCGAACTCATACACCAGCGGCACGCCAGTCGGGATATTTAGCTCAAGAATCTCTTCTTCGCTCATGTTATCAAGATATTTCACCAGCGCACGCAACGAGTTACCATGAGCGGCGATGATTACGCGCTCACCGCTCTTCATACGGGGCAGAATGGTTTCATTCCAGTAAGGGATCACGCGGTCAATGGTCAGCGCCAGGCTTTCAGTCAGCGGCAGCTCTTTCTCGCTCAGTTTCGCGTAACGCGGATCGTGGCCCGGATAACGCTCATCATCTTTAGTCAGTTCCGGCGGAGTCACCGCAAAACCACGACGCCACTGTTTCACCTGCTCGTCGCCATACTTTTCAGCAGTTTCCGCTTTGTTCAGACCCTGCAACGCACCGTAGTGACGTTCGTTCAGTTTCCAGGATTTCTCAACGGGCAGCCATGCCTGATCCAGTTCGTCCAGCACGTTCCACAGGGTATGGATAGCGCGTTTCAGCACAGAGGTGTAAGCAAAGTCAAAGCTGTAACCTTCCTCTTTCAGCAGCTTACCTGCTGCTTTTGCTTCGCTTACGCCTTTCTCAGACAGATCCACGTCGTACCAACCGGTGAAACGGTTTTCTTTGTTCCACTGACTTTCGCCATGACGAACCAGAACCAGCTTAGTTACAGCCATATACTTACTCCTCAAATCATCTTTTAATGATAATAATTCTCATTATATTGCCGTGACGAAGCAACAGCAATGCTTACGCATAACCATAGCGAAAATAGTGTCGCAGTGTAAGGTTGTTGTGAATATTGAGTTGCAAATATGTCGGTATTTGCTGGTGATTTGAACAATACGAGGATAAAGCCCTCATGACGAGGGCTTAACATTACTCAGCAATAAACTGATATTCCGTCAGGCTGGAATACTCTTCGCCAGGACGCAAGAAGCAGTCCGGCTGCGGCCATTCAGGGTGGTTCGGGCTGTCCGGCAGAAACTCGCTTTCCAGCGCCAGCCCCTGCCAGTCGGCGTAAGGTTCAGTTCCTCTTGATGGCGTGCCGCCGAGGAAGTTGCCGGAGTAGAATTGCAGAGCCGGAGCGGTGGTGTAGACCTTCAGCTGCAATTTTTCATCTGCTGACCAGACATGCGCCGCCACTTTTTTGCCATCGCCTTTGGCCTGTAACAAGAACGCGTGATCGTAACCTTTCACTTTGCGCTGATCGTCGTCGGCAAGAAACTCACTGGCGATGATTTTGGCGCTGCGGAAATCAAAAGACGTTCCGGCGACAGATTTCAGGCCGTCGTGCGGAATGCCGCCTTCATCAACCGGCAGGTATTCGTCCGCCAGAATCTGCAACTTGTGATTGCGCACGTCAGACTGCTCGCCGTCAAGATTGAAATAGACGTGATTAGTCATATTCACCGGGCAAGGTTTATCAACTGTGGCGCGATAAGTAATAGAGATACGGTTATCGTCGGTCAGACGATATTGCACCGTTGCGCCGAGATTACCCGGAAAGCCCTGGTCGCCATCATCTGAACTCAGGGCAAACAGCACCTGACGATCGTTCTGGTTCACAATCTGCCAGCGGCGTTTGTCGAACCCTTCCGGGCCGCCGTGCAGTTGGTTGACGCCCTGACTTGGCAACAGCGTCACGGTTTCACCGTCAAAGGTATAACGACTATTGGCGATACGGTTGGCATAACGACCAATAGAGGCCCCAAGAAATGCGGCCTGATCCTGGTAGCATTCCGGGCTGGCGCAGCCAAGCAGAGCCTCGCGGACGCTGCCATCGGAAAGCGGAATACGGGCGGAAAGTAAAGTCGCACCCCAGTCCATCAGCGTGACTACCATCCCTGCGTTGTTACGCAAAGTTAACAGTCGGTACGGCTGACCATCGGGTGCCAGTGCGGGAGTTTCGTTCAGCACTGTCCTGCTCCTTGTGATGGTTTACACACGTAAAAAGTCTCTTTAATACCTGTTTTTGCTTCATATTGTTCAGCGACAGCTTGCTGTACGGCAGGCACCAGCTCTTCCGGAATAAGCGCGACGATACAGCCGCCAAATCCGCCGCCGGTCATGCGTACGCCACCTTTGTCGCCAATCACAGCTTTTACGATTTCGACCAGAGTGTCAATTTGCGGCACGGTGATTTCGAAATCATCGCGCATAGAGGCATGAGACTCTGCCATCAACTCGCCCATACGTTTCAGGTCGCCTTTCTCCAGCGCGCTGGCAGCTTCAACGGTACGCGCGTTTTCGGTCAGGATATGACGCACGCGTTTCGCGACGATCGGGTCCAGTTCATGCGCAACAGCGTTGAACTCTTCAATGGTGACATCGCGCAGGGCTGGCTGCTGGAAGAAACGCGCACCGGTTTCGCACTGTTCACGACGGGTGTTGTATTCGCTGCCAACCAGGGTACGTTTGAAGTTACTGTTGATGATGACCACAGCTACGCCTTTCGGCATGGAAACCGCTTTGGTCCCCAGCGAGCGGCAGTCGATCAGCAAGGCATGATCTTTCTTGCCGAGTGCGGAAATTAGCTGATCCATGATCCCGCAGTTACAGCCAACAAACTGGTTTTCTGCTTCCTGACCGTTAAGCGCGATTTGTGCGCCGTCCAGCGGCAGATGATAAAGCTGCTGCAATACGGTTCCGACCGCGACTTCGAGTGAGGCGGAAGAACTTAACCCGGCACCCTGCGGCACGTTGCCGCTGATCACCATGTCCACGCCGCCGAAGTTGTTGTTACGCAGTTGCAGATGTTTCACCACGCCACGAACGTAGTTCGCCCATTGATAGTTTCCATGCGCGACAATGGGCGCATCGAGGGAAAACTCGTCAGTCTGATTTTCATAATCGGCTGCCATTACGCGAACTTTACGGTCATCGCGTGGCGCACAGCTAATGACGGTTTGATAATCAATCGCGCAGGGCAGAACGAAACCGTCGTTGTAGTCGGTGTGTTCACCAATCAAATTCACGCGGCCAGGCGCCTGAATGGTGTGAGTGGCAGGGTAGCCAAATGCGTTGGCAAACAGAGATTGTGTTTTTTCTTTCAGACTCATTTCTTACACTCCGGATTCGCGAAAATGGATATCGCTGACTGCGCGCAAACGCTCTGCTGCCTGTTCTGCCGTCAGATCACGCTGGGTTTCTGCCAGCATTTCATAACCGACCATAAATTTACGTACGGTGGCGGAGCGCAGCAGAGGCGGATAAAAGTGCGCGTGCAGCTGCCAGTGTTGATTCTCTTCACCATTAAACGGCGCACCGTGCCAGCCCATAGAGTAGGGGAAGGAGCACTGGAAGAGGTTGTCATAACGACTGGTCAGCTTTTTCAACGCCAGCGCAAGATCGCTGCGCTGGGCGTCGGTCAAATCGGTGATCCGCAAAACATGGGCTTTGGGCAGCAGTAGCGTTTCGAACGGCCAGGCAGCCCAGTAAGGCACTACGGCTAACCAGTGTTCGGTTTCGACAACGGTACGGCTACCGTCTGCCAGCTCGCGCTGGACATAATCCACCAGCATTGGCGATTTCTGCTCGGCAAAATATTCTTTTTGCAGGCGGTCTTCGCGCTCAGCTTCGTTAGGCAGGAAGCTATTTGCCCAAATCTGTCCGTGCGGATGCGGGTTAGAGCACCCCATCGCTGCACCTTTGTTTTCAAATACCTGCACCCACGGATAGGTTTTTCCCAGCTCTGCGGTTTGCTCCTGCCAGGTTTTGACGATTTCCGTCAATGCCGCAACGCTGAGTTCTGGCAGTGTTTTACTGTGATCAGGTGAAAAGCAGATCACCCGGCTGGTACCGCGCGCGCTCTGGCAACGCATCAACGGATCGTTGCTTTCTGGCGCGTCTGGCGTGTCAGACATCAAGGCCGCAAAGTCATTGGTAAAAACGTAAGTCCCGGTGTAATCGGGGTTTTTATCGCCTGTCACCCGCACATTACCTGCGCAGAGAAAGCAATCTGGATCGTGCGCAGGTAACACCTGTTTGGCTGGCGTTTCCTGCGCCCCCTGCCAGGGGCGCTTAGCGCGGTGCGGTGAAACCAGAATCCATTGCCCGGTGAGCGGGTTGTAGCGGCGATGTGGATGATCAACGGGATTAAATTGCGTCATGGTCGTTCCTTAATCGGGATATCCCTGTGGATGGCGTGACTGCCAGTGCCAGGTGTCCTGCGCCATTTCATCGAGTGTGCGCGTTACGCGCCAGTTCAGTTCACGGTCGGCTTTGCTGGCGTCCGCCCAGTAGGCTGGAAGGTCGCCCTCGCGACGCGGTGCAAAATGATAGTTAACCGGTTTGCCGCAGGCTTTGCTGAAGGCATTAACCACGTCCAGCACGCTGCTGCCTACGCCTGCGCCGAGGTTGTAGATGTGTACGCCAGGCTTGTTCGCCAGTTTTTCCATCGCCACGACGTGACCGTCCGCCAGATCCATTACGTGGATGTAATCGCGTACGCCAGTACCGTCTTCGGTCGGATAATCGTTACCAAAAATAGCCAGCGAGTCGCGACGGCCTACAGCAACCTGGGCAATGTACGGCATCAGGTTATTCGGAATGCCTTGCGGATCTTCGCCCATATCGCCCGACGGATGCGCGCCAACCGGGTTGAAGTAGCGCAGCAGGGCAATGCTCCAGTCCGGCTGGGCTTTTTGCAGGTCGGTGAGGATCTGTTCCACCATCAGTTTGCTTTTGCCGTAAGGGCTTTGCGGTGTGCCGGTCGGGAAGCTTTCAACGTAAGGAATTTTGGGCTGATCGCCATAGACGGTGGCGGAGGAGCTGAAGATAAAGTTTTTGACGTTAGCGGCGCGCATGGCGCTAATCAGGCGCAGAGTGCCGTTGACGTTGTTGTCGTAATATTCCAGCGGTTTTTGTACCGATTCGCCAACGGCTTTCAGCCCGGCGAAGTGGATCACGGTGTCGATAGCGTGATCGTGCAGGATCTCGGTCATCAACGCTTCGTTACGGATATCGCCTTCAACAAACGTTGGATGTTTGCCGCCTAAACGCTCGATAACAGGCAGTACGCTGCGCTTACTGTTACAGAGGTTATCAAGAATGATGACATCATGACCGTTTTGCAGTAATTGCACACAGGTATGACTTCCAATGTAACCGCTACCACCGGTAACCAGAACTCTCATAATTCGCTCCATTAGGCTTATGGTATGAAATAACCATAGCATAACAAAGATGCGAAAAGTGTGACATGGAATAAATTAGTGGAATCGTTTACACAAGAATTTAGCCGTTTTTTATGCGCGATTAAGTGATTATAAAACAGAGGGTTTATGAATGATTGCGCTTTTTATCTGAAAAAAAGATGCGGTTTTATGCCTGGATGCGTCGAACCGTGGGCCGGATAAAGCGTTTACGCCGCATCCGGCACAGTCAGCATTACCGACTCAATTTATTTTTGTCAGCGCATAACGATAGAGGTCACCGTCTGGCACGAACTCCAGACGATGGGTAATACAGGCAGGCGCATCTTCCGCATGGTGCGAAACAAACAATAATTGCGTTTCACCTTCGCTAATTAGCACGTCAACAAAACGGCGGATAAGCTGGCGATTGAGCGGATCCAGCCCCTGTAGTGGTTCATCGAGAATAAGCAAAGTCGGATGTTTCACCAGTGCGCGGACGATCAGCGCCAGGCGTTGTTGCCCCCAGGAAAGACTATGGAAAGGGGCGTCAGCCGTGCGTTTATCAATGCCGAGAATATCCAGCCACTGCTGCACCAGCTTTTGCTGGCGATCCGAAACGGCCTGATAAATGCCAATCGAATCAAAATAGCCAGAAAGGATCACATTACGCACGGTAGTGCTGACCCGGTAATCCAGATGCAAACTACTGCTGACGTAACCGATATGCTTTTTAATATCCCAGATGGTTTCGCCGCTGCCGCGACGTCGGCCGAAAAGCGTCAAATCGTTGCTGTAACCTTGCGGATGATCGCCAGTAATCAGGCTTAATAATGTCGATTTTCCCGCGCCATTTGGCCCGATAATTTGCCAGTGTTCGCCAGAATTCACCTGCCAGCTAAGGTTATTAAGAATGGGGCGATCGTTATAAGAAACCACGCCGTTGTTCAGCACAATGCGCGGTTCGTTGGCGGGTAAGGCGTGACGTGCTGAAGGTTCATCCGGCTCCGGCAGTTGCACACCTTCAAGCTGTTCGCTATGCGCCAGTTGCGCGACGAGTGCTTGCTGGAGCAGTTCCTCTTTAGCGCCAGTTTCCGCTAACGTGCAATCCGCCAGCACACCAGCAAACTGGACAAATTCCGGGATCTCATCGAAGCGATTGAGCACTAGTACCAGAGTAATACCGGACTGATGTAACGAGGCGAGTAATTCTGCCAGCTGCTGACGTGAGGCAACGTCAAGACCATCGAACGGTTCATCAAGAATCAATAAGGCAGGCTTCGACATCAGCGCCTGACAGAGCAGGGTTTTACGCGTCTCGCCAGTGGAAAGATATTTAAAACGTCGGTCGAGCAGGGCGGTAATGCCGAACTGCTGTGCCAGTTGCGCACAACGCGGTGCATCCTTAACTTCATCCTGAATGATCTCAGCCGTGGTGCGCCCGGTGTCATCTTCGCCAGGGCCGAGCATATCGGTGTTATTCCGCTGCCATTCGTCACTGACGAGCTTTTGCAATTGCTCGAAGGAGAGACGAGTGATGTGGGAAAACTGGCTTTGCCGTTCACCTTTCAAAAGCGGAAGTTCACCGGCCAGCGCGCGGGCCAGCGCCGACTTACCGCTGCCATTAGAACCGACAAACGCCCAACTATCACCCGCGTTTAACGTTAGCTGAGGCAATTGCAGCGTTTTTGTGTCGCTAAGACGAAACGTGCCTTGCAAAATTTGCAACGATGACATTTTATATCCCATTTTTTGCAGCGATTACTGACAGGGATACGTGTTTCATAACAAATTGTCAACACGCTTAGCACAGTGTGGCGATAATCACGCTGTCGGCATTAAAGTAGGCCGTGACATTCTGTCCTTGCTCAAGAGAAGCCGCTTCATTTACCGGCACCGTGGCGCACAAGGTTTGCCCGTCGGGTAGCGCCATTAATACTTCGCACTGTTCTGCGCCGCGCTCTATATGGCGAATAATGCCCGGCAATTGGTTGTCGGCACTCTGGGCTACGGTGTCATCTTGGGTAATGTTCACCCACGGCGCTTTCAGCAGAATCAACACTTCTTTGCCTTCATCCAGCCCCAGACGCGCGCCACTTTGCGCGGTAATCGCGACTTTTAAGCGTGTTTTGCCGTCGGCCAGTAAGACATCAACATGCTGTTGAACGTCATCATGATCGCGGGCTGTGATGGTACCGAACCACTGGTTACGGGCGCTGGTTTGCAGTGAAAAACGTGAGATCGCGGCCAGCAGGCTGTTCAGCGGCAGGGCGTCATCGTCACTTAACACATCAAAGGCTTTTTGCTGGATCTGGGCGAGAAGATCGTAAAGCTGAATCAGTCGTTGACCATAGCGGGTCAGCACAGCACCGCCACCGCCTTTTCCGCCCGTAGCTCGTTCAACCAGCGTATGCTCACTTAACTGATTCATTTCGTTAATGGCATCCCAGGCGCTTTTATAGCTGATACCGGCATCTTTCGCCCCCTGGCTGATGGAACCGGAAAGCGCGATGTGTTTTAGTAGCGAAATGCGGCGTGGGTCGGCAAAGAGCTTTTGTTGCAGCTTAAGAGTGAGAAGGATTTCGGCCTGCATAACAATGTCCTGGCAAAAGTCTTATTGTGACGGAAAATGAGCGCCACGCAAAGCTGACCGCACAAAAGGGGAGTGCTTTTCTGTGCTTAACGGTTAGAATAGTCACAGGACTACATCTGGAGTTGACCATGTTAGAGTTATTAAAAAGTCTGGTATTCGCCGTAATCATGGTACCTGTCGTGATGGCCATCATCCTGGGTCTGATTTACGGTCTTGGTGAAGTATTCAACATCTTTTCTGGTGTTGGTAAAAAAGACCAGCCCGGACAAAATCATTGATTCCATGAATGCCCGCTGAGTCGGGCATTTTCTTTTTCTCAACTTCCTGCTTTTCCTGCCGATATTTTTTCTATCTACCTCTCAAAGGTTAACAATAACTGCTGGGAAAATTCTGAACTTGCCGTTATATTGACGCCTACATAACGTTAAATAAAGGGGTTACAAATGGCTCGTAAATGGTTAAACCTGTTTGCCGGGGCGGCGCTCTCTTTCACTGTTGCTGGCAATGCGTTGGCGGATGAAGGGAAAATCACGGTTTTTGCCGCAGCATCACTGACCAACGCGATGCAGGATATCGCTACGCAGTATAAAAAAGAGAAAGGCGTAGACGTCGTTTCTTCTTTCGCCTCCTCTTCTACTCTGGCTCGTCAGATTGAAGCAGGTGCGCCTGCGGATCTGTTTATTTCTGCCGATCAGAAATGGATGGATTATGCAATTGATAAAAAAGGAATTGATACCGCCACGCGTCAAACCTTGCTCGGCAATAGCCTGGTCGTTGTAGCACCGAAAACCAGCGAGCAGAAAGAGTTCACCATCGACAGCAAAACTAACTGGACCTCTCTGCTGAATGGCGGCCGCCTGGCGGTTGGCGATCCGGAACATGTTCCGGCTGGCATTTATGCGAAAGAAGCTCTGCAAAAACTGGGCGCATGGGATACGCTCTCCCCGAAACTGGCTCCGGCAGAAGATGTTCGTGGGGCGCTGGCGCTGGTCGAACGTAATGAAGCGCCGCTGGGTATTGTCTACGGTTCTGACGCAGTTGCCAGCAAAGGGGTAAAAGTGGTCGCCACTTTCCCGGAAGGTTCGCATAAAAAAGTGGAATATCCGGTTGCCGTCGTGGAAGGGCATAACAACGCGACAGTGAAAGCATTTTACGATTATCTGAAGGGACCGCAGGCTGCGGAAATCTTTAAACGTTACGGATTTACAACTAAGTAATGATACTGACCGATCCAGAATGGCAGGCGGTTTTATTAAGCCTGAAAGTTTCTTCCCTGGCTGTGCTGTTTAGCCTGCCGTTTGGGATCTTTTTTGCCTGGTTACTGGTGCGTTGCACGTTTCCGGGCAAAGCTCTGCTCGACAGCGTACTGCATCTACCGCTGGTGTTACCGCCCGTGGTTGTCGGTTACTTGCTGTTAGTTTCTATGGGACGGCGCGGATTTATCGGCGAACGCCTGTATGACTGGTTTGGCATTACCTTCGCGTTTAGCTGGCGCGGCGCGGTTCTCGCTGCCGCAGTCATGTCTTTTCCGTTGATGGTGCGGGCGATTCGTCTGGCGCTGGAAGGGGTTGATGTCAAACTGGAACAGGCCGCAAGAACGCTGGGGGCTGGGCGCTGGCGTGTTTTCTTTACTATCACGTTACCGCTGACGTTGCCGGGAATTATCGTCGGTACAGTACTGGCATTTGCTCGTTCGCTCGGTGAATTTGGTGCAACCATCACCTTTGTTTCTAACATTCCAGGTGAAACGCGAACCATTCCTTCTGCCATGTATACCCTGATCCAGACCCCAGGCGGTGAAAGCGGCGCGGCGAGACTCTGCATTATTTCTATTGCGCTGGCGATGATCTCCCTGTTGATTTCAGAATGGCTGGCCAGAATCAGCCGTGAACGGGCGGGGCGCTAATCATGCTGGAACTGAATTTTTCCCAGACCTTGGGCAACCATTGCCTGACCATTAATGAAACGCTGCCCGCCAATGGCATCACTGCTATCTTTGGCGTCTCCGGTGCCGGAAAAACTTCGCTGATTAACGCCATTAGTGGACTGACGCGCCCGCAAAAAGGGCGGATTGTCCTCAATGGTCGGGTACTAAATGATGCCGAAAAAGGTATCTGCCTGACGCCGGAAAAGCGTCGCGTTGGCTATGTGTTTCAGGATGCACGGCTGTTCCCGCATTACAAAGTGCGTGGCAATCTGCGCTACGGCATGTCGAAAAGTATGGTCGATCAGTTTGATAAGCTGGTGGCGCTTTTAGGCATTGAACCGTTGCTTGACCGTTTACCGGGCAGCCTGTCCGGGGGCGAAAAACAGCGTGTGGCAATTGGTCGGGCATTGCTGACGGCTCCGGAATTATTATTGCTGGATGAACCACTGGCGTCGCTGGATCTTCCGCGCAAACGCGAGCTATTGCCTTATCTGCAACGGCTGACGCGGGAAATCAACATTCCGATGCTGTATGTCAGTCATTCGCTGGATGAAATCCTCCATCTGGCGGACAAAGTGATGATACTGGAAAACGGCCAGGTGAAAGCTTTCGGGGCGCTGGAAGAAGTGTGGGGCAGTAGCGTGATGAATCCGTGGCTGCCGAAAGAGCAACAAAGCAGCATTCTGAAAGTAACGGTACTGGAACATCATCCGCGTTACGCAATGACCGCGCTGGCGCTGGGCGATCAGCATTTATGGGTTAATAAGCTGGATGAACCGCTGCAAGCCGCGCTACGCATCCGCATCCAGGCTTCCGATGTTTCTCTGGTTTTACAACCGCCGCAACAAACCAGCATCCGCAATGTGCTGCGCGCAAAAGTCGTCAATAGCTATGACGATAACGGCCAGGTGGAAGTGGAACTGGAAGTCGGCGGTAAAACGCTGTGGGCGCGAATAAGCCCGTGGGCCAGGGATGAACTGGCGATCAAACCTGGCCTGTGGCTATACGCGCAAATTAAAAGTGTGTCGATAACCGCCTGATTAAATCAGGTGGCTATAAATAAACTGGGCGATGCTGTCGGTGGTATTGTCACCAATCACGATATTGGCGCGTGCTTTTACCGCGTCATCGGCATTGCCCATCGCTACACCCGTTCCGGCAGCTTCCAGCATACTGATATCATTGAAGTTATCGCCGAATGCGACTACGTTTTCCATCGACCAGCCTTGCGCCTCAACCCATTTCGTCAGGCGTTTGCCTTTACTGTTGCCGCCGCGTGCAATATCAACCTGATCGTGCCAGGACCATTCACACTCCAGACCCAACTCATGTTCAACATGCTTACCAAAATGCTGTAACTGCGGCAGGTCATCGTGCGTCAGAGCGAACTTCCACACGGCGTTAACTTGTTGCGCCGTTTCAGCCAGAGAAGCGACTTGTGTGAAAGTCGGGCGTTGTTCCGGCGGCAAAGTCTGCGCCCAGTTAGACGTGCGAATGACATGTCCGGTCGGATGCTCATAGACCATTGCGTCATCCACATACATCAGACCGTGAATGTGGTGTTCATTCAGCATCTCGATGAGTTGCAGGGCTTTGTTAACGGGCATTGGATCGGCTTCAAGCACAGTTTTTGCATGATAATCATACAAATAGGTGCCATTACAGCAAATAGCAGGTGTATCCAGCGCCAGCGCCTGATAAAAAGGATGAATAGCGACGTGATGGCGACCCGTGACGATAATCAATTGGTAACCTGCTTCGCGAGCGCGGGCAAGCGCTTCAATCGATGAGGGAAGCAGAGTCTTTTTCGGGGTCAATAAGGTGCCGTCTAAGTCGAGAGCAATCACGCGTGTGGTCATGGCGTTTTCCAGATTAAGGTTAAGAATTTTCGTCTGCGCGAATGGTACACCGATACCACTATCGGACAAAATTCTGCGTTTTAATTCAGCATTCACCGCCAAAAGCGACTAATTTTAGCTGTTAAAGTCAGTTGCTAAATGCAAAGGAGCATTCATGAAGCAAACAGTTTATATCGCCAGCCCTGAGAGCCAGCAAATTCACGTCTGGAACCTGAATCATGAAGGCGTGCTGACGCTGACACAGGTTGTCGATGTGCCGGGGCAGGTGCAGCCGATGGTGGTCAGCCCGGATAAACGTTACCTCTACGTTGGCGTTCGTCCCGAATTTCGCGTTCTGGCGTATCGCATTGCACCAGATGATGGCGCACTGACATTTGCCGCAGAGTCTGCGCTGCCGGGTAGCCCGACGCATATTTCCACCGATCACCATGGGCAGTTTGTCTTTGTCGGCTCTTATAATGCGGGGAATGTGAGCGTAACGCGACTGGAAGATGGCCTGCCTGTGGGCGTTGTCGATGTGGTTGAGGGACTGGACGGCTGTCATTCCGCCAATATTTCACCAGATAACCGCACCCTGTGGGTTCCGGCATTAAAGCAGGATCGTATTTGCCTGTTTACGGTCAGCGATGACGGTCATCTGGTGGCGCAGGACCCCGCAGAAGTGACTACCGTTGAAGGGGCCGGTCCGCGTCATATGGTGTTCCATCCAAACGAACAATATGCATATTGCGTCAATGAGTTAAACAGCTCAGTGGATGTCTGGGAACTGAAAGATCCGCACGGCAATATCGAATGTGTCCAGACGCTGGATATGATGCCGGAAAACTTCTCCGACACCCGTTGGGCGGCTGATATTCATATCACCCCGGATGGTCGTCATTTATACGCCTGCGACCGTACCGCCAGTCTGATTACCGTTTTCAGCGTTTCGGAAGATGGCAGCGTGTTGAGTAAAGAAGGCTTCCAGCCAACGGAAACTCAGCCGCGCGGCTTTAATGTTGATCACAGTGGCAAATATCTGATTGCCGCCGGGCAAAAATCGCACCATATCTCGGTATACGAAATTGTCGGCGAGCAGGGGCTGCTGCATGAAAAAGGCCGCTATGCGGTAGGGCAGGGGCCAATGTGGGTTGTGGTGAACGCACACTAACCGCTGATTTACCCGGCGCTGAATCTCCTGCGCCGGGAGTATTAGCCCATCTCCTGTAACGCGTGTCTCTGGCGTTCGACGATATTGGTCCACAAATTGTCTTTATCGTCAGTCCATAAATTAATCAGCAAGGCAAAAAAGCGTTCTGCTGCTGGAGAAAGTACGGCATCTTTACGGCGAATTATTCCCAATGTCCGACGTATAACGGGTTCCACCAATGGGATACCAATAATCGAAGAATAGGGCGCATGAGGCATTGCCAGGCCAGGAAGCGCCGAAATCCCCAGTCCCGCTTCCACCAATCCTAATGACGTCGAAAGATGACGCACTTCATAAAACCAGTCCAGTTTCCAGGGCTTGTTGGACAATTTTTGCTCAATTAGCAGTCGGTTGCCGCTGGAGGAACGCACGCCAATCATTTTGTAACCTACTAACTCCTGCCATTCCACCAGCTGCTTTTTGGCCAATGGATGGTCACGCCGACAGGCCAGCACGAACGGCTCATTGACCAGTGGGGTAAAGTCAATGGATGAATTTGTGACATTGTTCATGTTTATGCCAAAGTCAGATTCATTGCACAGCACCGATTCCATGCAATTATTCGTACCTTGTTCCAGAATCCGCACTTTAATATTGGGATACAGCTCATTAAATTTACCGATTGCCAGTGGTAAAAAATAAAATACGGCGGTCGGAATACATGCTAACGTCACCATACCACGATGATAAGCATTCATATCACGAATACTAAAAAGCGTTTCATCGAATTTCTTTATTAATTCCCGCGCCTCCGGGAGCAACCTTTTTCCTGCTTTTGTTAACGTAACCTTGCGAGTTGTACGCTCAAAAAGTTGAATATGTAAATCTTCTTCCATCTTTTTTATTCTTCGCGTTAATGCAGGTTGCGTAATATTGAGTAATTTAGCGGCATTGTTAAATGAACTGGACTCTGCCAGTATGACAAATGCCTTCATACCTGATAATTCATGCTTCATTATTACTCCGAAAAATGGATGCGGTGCATTTTAGTGATTTACAGTTAAACAGTTTAACTGCAATTTAATCACTTAAATTAATGAAAAAATGTTATTAATCGTGGAGCTAAAGTCATTAGAGATGCTTTGCCCTTAATGTAACCATATCGCAATAAGTTATGTTTTTAAATTGAGGGCATTATTATGAAAAAAATACCCTGCGTGATGATGCGAGGTGGAACCTCGAGGGGCGCGTTCCTGTTAGCGGAACATTTACCCGAAGATCAAACGCAGCGCGATAAAATATTGATGGCAATTATGGGTTCCGGTAACGATCTGGAAATAGACGGTATCGGCGGCGGTAATCCGCTGACCAGTAAAGTCGCCATTATTAGCCGTTCCGACGATCCGCGTGCTGATGTCGATTATCTGTTTGCTCAGGTTATCGTCCATGAGCAGCGTGTTGATACGACACCAAACTGCGGCAATATGCTGTCTGGGGTTGGGGCATTCGCCATTGAAAATGGTTTGATTGCAGCGACATCACCGATCACCCGTGTGCGTATCCGCAACGTCAATACTGGTACGTTCATCGAAGCTGATGTGCAAACGCCAAATGGTGTTGTCAAGTACGAGGGTAGCGCCAGAATTGATGGTGTGCCAGGGACAGCCGCACCGGTCGCTCTCACTTTCCTGAATGCAGCAGGAACAAAAACCGGAAAAGTCTTCCCGACTGATAAACAGATTGATTATTTTGACGATGTTCCAGTGACCTGTATTGATATGGCGATGCCAGTCGTCATTATTCCGGCTGAATATCTGGGCAAAACAGGCTATGAATTACCGGCGGAACTGGATGCCGACAAAGCATTATTAGCCCGCATTGAATCTATCCGTCTGCAAGCGGGTAAAGCAATGGGCTTAGGCGATGTTAGTAATATGGTTATCCCTAAACCTGTGCTTATTTCTCCAGCGCAGAAAGGCGGGGCAATTAATGTGCGTTATTTTATGCCGCATTCTTGCCATCGCGCACTGGCGATAACTGGCGCTATTGCCATTTCCAGTAGCTGTGCATTGGAAGGCACCGTCACCCGACAAATCGTCCCTTCTGTGGGGTACGGCAATATCAATATTGAACACCCCAGTGGTGCGCTTGACGTTCATTTAAGTAATGACGGTCAGGATGCCACAACGTTACGTGCATCTGTTATTCGGACGACCAGAAAAATATTTTCCGGTGAAGTTTATCTTCCCTGAAAAATTTCGTTGTCGTGATAAGGACAATCAATAAAGGACTTCTGTATGAGTCATACAGAAAGAACAGGATTTTAAATGAATAAGAAATCGTTATGGAAGCTAATTCTGATATTAGCGATCCCATGTATTATTGGCGTTATGCCAGCCCCGGCAGGATTAAGCGAACTGGCATGGGTACTTTTTGGTATTTACCTGGCGGCGATTGTGGGGCTGGTTATCAAGCCTTTCCCGGAACCTGTCGTACTGTTAATTGCCGTTGCTGCCTCGATGGTGGTGGTCGGTAACTTATCCGACGGTGCGTTTAAAACCACCGCCGTATTAAGCGGTTACTCTTCAGGTACCACCTGGCTGGTGTTCTCGGCGTTTACCTTAAGCGCCGCATTTGTGACCACCGGCTTAGGCAAACGTATTGCCTATTTGCTGATTGGTAAAATTGGTAGCACTACCCTGGGTCTGGGTTACGTTACGGTATTCCTTGATCTGGTACTCGCTCCGGCTACGCCTTCGAATACCGCGCGTGCGGGCGGTATTGTATTACCGATCATCAACAGCGTGGCGGTGGCTTTGGGGTCAGAACCGGAAAAAAGTCCGCGTCGTGTTGGACATTACCTGATGATGTCCATTTACATGGTCACCAAAACCACCAGCTATATGTTCTTTACCGCAATGGCGGGGAACATTCTGGCGCTGAAAATGATCAACGACATTCTGCACCTGCAAATTAGCTGGGGTGGATGGGCGCTGGCCGCCGGATTGCCGGGCATCATTATGCTGCTGGTTACTCCGCTGGTGATTTACACCATGTATCCGCCAGAAATTAAAAAGGTGGATAACAAAACCATCGCCAAAGCGGGCCTTGCTGAACTGGGGCCGATGAAAATCCGTGAAAAAATGCTGCTCGTTGTCTTTGTGCTGGCACTGCTGGGCTGGATTTTCAGTAAGAGCCTGGGTGTTGATGAATCTTCAGTGGCAATTGTTGTTATGGCGACCATGTTGTTGCTGGGCATTGTGACCTGGGAAGACGTGGTTAAAAATAAAGGCGGCTGGAATACCTTAATCTGGTACGGCGGTATTATCGGCTTAAGCTCATTATTATCGAAAGTGAAATTCTTCGAATGGTTAGCTGAAGTCTTTAAAAATAACCTGGCATTTGATGGTCACGGTAACGTTGCTTTCTTCGTTATTATTTTCCTTAGCATCATCGTGCGTTATTTCTTCGCTTCCGGTAGTGCCTATATCGTTGCCATGTTGCCGGTATTTGCCATGCTGGCGAACGTCTCCGGCGCACCGTTAATGTTAACCGCGCTGGCACTGTTGTTCTCCAACTCCTATGGCGGCATGGTTACTCACTATGGTGGCGCGGCTGGTCCGGTCATCTTTGGTGTGGGTTACAACGATATTAAATCTTGGTGGTTGGTTGGTGCGGTACTGACGATATTAACCTTCCTGGTGCATATCACCCTTGGCGTATGGTGGTGGAATATGCTGATCGGCTGGAACATGCTGTAAATATACTCGTCATACTTCAAGTTGCATGTGCTGCGTCTGCGTTCGCTCACCCCAGTCACTTACTTATGTAAGCTCCTGGGGATTCACACGCTTGTCGCCTTCCTGCAACTCGAATTATTTAGAGTATATCCCTTCATTATTTTTCTGCGCACTTCACGGTGCGCAGATATCTGGAGCATTTGATGATCAAGTTATCTGAAAAAGGCGTGTTTCTCGCCAGTAATAACGAAATAATTGCCGAAGAACATTTCACCGGCGAAATAAAAAAAGAAGAAGCAAAAAAAGGCACTATTGCCTGGTCAATACTCTCTCTCATAATACGTCCGGAAATATGGATAAACTTAAAATTAAGTTTGATTCATTAGCCTCTCACGATATTACCTTTGTTGGTATTGTACAGACCGCTAAAGCGTCCGGTATGGAACGTTTCCCGCTGCCGTATGTGCTGACCAACTGCCATAATTCACTCTGTGCTGTGGGCGGCACTATTAACGGTGATGACCATATTTTTGGTTTATCGGCAGCCCAGCGTTATGGCGGTATTTTTGTGCCTCCGCATATTGCGGTCATCCATCAATATATGCGTGAAATGATGGCAGGCGGCGGCAAAATGATCCTCGGGTCAGACAGCCACACCCGTTACGGTGCATTAGGGACAATGGCAGTCGGTGAGGGCGGCGGCGAGCTGGTAAAACAACTGCTTAATGACACCTGGGATATCGACTATCCGGGCGTGGTTGCGGTGCATCTGACCGGAAAACCTGCGCCGTATGTGGGGCCGCAGGATGTGGCGCTGGCTATCATCGGTGCCGTGTTCAAAAACGGTTACGTCAAAAACAAAGTGATGGAATTCGTAGGTCCCGGTGTTGCTGCGCTCTCTACCGATTTCCGTAACAGCGTTGACGTGATGACCACTGAAACTACCTGTTTAAGTTCTGTCTGGCAAACCGATGAAGAAGTGCATAATTGGCTGGCGCTGCACGGTCGCGGCCAGGATTACTGCCAGCTTAATCCTCAGCCAATGGCGTACTACGATGGCTGCATCAGCGTTGATTTAAGTGCCATCAAACCGATGATTGCGCTGCCGTTCCACCCGAGCAACGTGTATGAAATCGACACGCTGAACCAGAATCTGACTGACATTCTGCGTGAGATTGAAATTGAGTCCGAACGCGTGGCGCACGGTAAAGCCAAACTCTCGCTGCTGGATAAAGTGGAAAATGGTCGCCTGAAAGTGCAGCAGGGGATTATCGCTGGCTGTTCTGGCGGTAACTATGAAAACGTTATCGCCGCAGCAAATGCGCTGCGCGGTCAATCCTGTGGCAATGACACCTTCTCGCTGGCGGTTTACCCGTCATCACAGCCGGTGTTTATGGATCTCGCCAAAAAAGGTGTGGTAGCAGATTTGATTGGCGCAGGCGCAATCATCAGAACTGCGTTCTGCGGCCCATGCTTTGGCGCGGGCGATACGCCAATCAACAACGGTTTGAGTATTCGCCACACCACGCGTAACTTCCCGAACCGCGAAGGCTCTAAGCCAGCCAATGGGCAGATGTCAGCGGTGGCGTTGATGGACGCTCGCTCTATCGCTGCGACTGCGGCAAACGGTGGCTATTTAACCTCTGCCAGCGAACTCGATTGCTGGGACAACGTGCCGGAGTACGCCTTCGATGTAACGCCGTATAAAAACCGTGTTTATCAGGGTTTTGTGAAAGGGGCGACTCAGCAACCGCTGATCTACGGACCGAACATTAAAGACTGGCCGGAATTAGGCGCGCTGACTGACAATATCGTCCTCAAAGTGTGCTCGAAGATCCTCGACGAAGTGACCACCACTGACGAATTGATTCCTTCCGGTGAAACCTCTTCGTATCGTTCAAATCCAATTGGTCTGGCGGAGTTTACCCTGTCACGCCGTGATCCGGGTTATGTTGGCAGAAGTAAAGCCACTGCCGAGCTGGAAAATCAGCGTCTGGCGGGGAATGTCAGCGAACTGGCAGAGGTGTTTGCGCGCATTAAGCAGATTGCTGGTCAGGAAAATATTGATCCGCTGCAAACTGAAATTGGCAGCATGGTCTATGCGGTCAAACCAGGCGATGGTTCTGCGCGTGAGCAGGCGGCGAGTTGCCAGCGTGTGATTGGCGGTCTGGCGAATATTGCCGAGGAGTACGCGACTAAACGCTACCGTTCTAACGTCATCAACTGGGGGATGTTACCGCTGCAAATGGCGGAAGCACCGAATTTTGACGTAGGTGATTACATTTACATCCCTGGCATTAAAGCGGCGCTGGATAATCCAGGTACGACGTTTAAAGGTTATGTGATCCATAAAGATGCGCCGGTAACGGAGATTACGCTCTATATGGAAAGTCTGACTGCTGAAGAGCGCGAGATTATCAAGGCGGGTAGTTTGATTAACTTCAATAAAAACCGTCAGATATAGCAGAGCAAGGGATACCAATGTTTTCATTGGTATCCCTCTCATACAGCAATTATATTTCTATCAATTAATTATTATCCATTCGATTAATGGTATGCGTCACATTATTTATCCACATTGTGGATGTGTTGGTGTTTTAATATAACCAATGATGATGAATATTGTAAATTGTTACTAAGAAATGATTTCTCTGTCGCAATAATATGTCTATCTTAAAGATGCTTTGGCGAGATATATGGCTCCATGGTTACAATTGTAGTAAGGGAGTTTGATGATATTTTTGTATCGTAATTTAAAGATGCAATATTCAAAATGATTGCTTATATATCTATTGTTACATAGCTATTGATAACAGGTGGTTTTATGAAGTGGGGTATGTATTTATTCTTTTTATCATTATTGCAGATTCTATTTCTGATAAAAATGAAGTCTTTATCTAAAGCGTGTAAAATTGAAAATAGCTATTTAGTTATGCAGCCGGTATCTTTACCTATAAAAATTTTCACCAGCAGTTTGTGTATAATGGCATTTTCATTTTTTATCGGTTTTATTCGCAATTGTCAAGTCGTAACTGAAAATAATATACACTTTTTAACAGGTATGGATAATCTGATGGCATGGTTGCTTGGAAGTGGATTAATGGTTGGCATTAGTGGTTTGCTAATACCCTATTTTTTTATCAAAGCTATCGAAATTTCAGACAAAGGGATTGTGATTGAAAATGTGGATGTCCCATACTCATTAAAAAAATTTTCTGCAGGAAATAACGTCAGGGTATTTATTCAGTTTTATTTGAAAGGGAAAAAATATGTTTATGCGACGACCAGCAAAAATGAACTGGAGTGGGAGACTAAAGCGGAAGGGATAAATTTTCCTGAAACAGATGCTAAAAAAAGATTAATTAGTGTATTGGAGCGAAATAAGAAAAACGCTAAAGTTATTTTCTTTCCGTTATCGATAAAAATTGCAGCGGTTTTATTTGTCATGATGTTAATATTGACTTTCATGACTTTATAATTCCGGATGAGATGTATACACATCACCATCCGGTAATTTTAAACGTATTACTTCTTCGCTTCTGCAACCACTTTGCTACCCACGCCGCGGTTATTGTATTCCCACATGCGGTTGTAGTTAGTGTCATTCAGATTGCGCTGTACTTCGTCGCTATCGTCAACGCTGCCGGTATTACCCGCAAATGGACGATTGGAAATCACCGCATCGGCCCACGGTTTAGCCGTGTTAAAACCTTCGTTGATGGCGCTATCACGGATCACCACCTGACCGTTGGTATTGGCATCAACATCCAGCGAGCGGCCCAGTTGCGCCACGCCATCACCGGAAGCATTGAAACGGCTGTTTACGGCGAGGAAACCGTAATAGATGTTAGACAGTGTAGCCGGTGCAAACACGTACGCTTCTTGCTGGGTACGGGAGTTCACCACGCGGAATTCGGTGTTATCGAACACCACCGCGCCGCGACCAGAAACGATATCCACATCCCCTTCAATGTAGCTATTCGTCACCAGAGTACGCGGTTGACGATTGGTTTCCAGACGGTTTTGCACACCACTGTTGGTGACAAAGAAGGTGTTCTGACGACCGAGAATGTTGACGTTATTGATCTGCACTTTGTCGCCATCAGTACGCAGCGCCACCGCCGGATGGTTACCCGCATCTACGCTATCGCCCAGCGTGTTTTCGATGGTTAGGTTTTGCAGTTGCAGGCCATTGTTTTGTGACCAGAAAACCGCAGAACAGAGCACGCCAATACTGTCGCTGCGTTTGCTCTGGCAGCTATCGTACATGTACCACGCTGGTTTACCTGGCATATATTTGCCGCGCGGGTTGACGTCGTGACGCCAGTCGGCAGGGCTCATGCTCCCATCAAGGGAAAGCCCAATCTTCACATCAATCGGTTTTTCACCTGTACCGTACAGAGTAATTCCACCCGGAGCGGCAGGGACATAGACCGTGCCTTCATACTCACCAGGCATCACGGCAATATACTGGCGCTTGTTGGTACGCTTGATAATTGCCGCATCCACCGCTGCCTGAATCGTGGTATGCGTTACACCTTGGGTACCCGCCGGGCCGACAACAAAGTCAGGTTGCGCAGGCAGGGTAATCGGGGAAGGATTCCACGCTGCAGCACCTGGTGTCAGGGATGCAAAATAGTGTTGAGCATCGAAATTCTGCGCTTCTTTTGCCGACAGAATCGGGCGAGAAGAGGTACCAGGCGCGGTTTGATCAGAAGGACGTTGATCGGGCGGTGTTGAGCTACAGGCGGTCAGCGTCACGCCAAAAGCCAGTGCCAGCGCCAGACGGGAAACTGAAAATGTGTTCACAGGTTGCTCCGGGCTTTAAAATGGAAAAAATGAATCCGTTGAAGCCTGCTTTTTTATACTAAGTTGGCATTATAAAAAAGCATTGCTTATCAATTTGTTGCAACGAACAGGTCACTATCAGTCAAAATAAAATCATTATTTGATTTCAATTTTGTCCCACTCCCTGCCTCTGTCATCACGATACTGTGATGCCATGGTGTCCGACTTATGCCCGAGAAGATGTTGAGCAAATTTATCGCTTATCTGCTTCTCATAGAGTCTTGCAGACAAACTGCGCAACTCGTGAAAGGTTGGCGGATCCCCTTCGAAGGAAAGACCTGATGCTTTTCGTGCGCGCATAAAATACCTTGATACTGTGCCGGATGAAAGCGGTTCACGACGAGTAGATGCAATTATGGTTTCTCCGCCAAGAATCTCTTTGCATTTATCAAGTGTTTCCTTCATTGATATCCCGAGAGCATCAACATGCAATGTTGTAGGGATGGCAATTTTTACGCCTGTTTTGCTTTGCTCGACATAAAGATATCCATCTACGATATCAGACCACTTCATTTCGCATAAATCACCAACTCGCTGCCCGGTAACAACAGCCAGTTCCATTGCAAGTCTGAGCCAACATGGTGATGATTCTGCTGCTTGATAAATTTTCAGGTATTCGTCAGCCGTAAGTCTTGATCTCCTTACCTCTGATTTTGCTGCGCGAGTGGCAGCGACCGGGTTTGTTGTTATATGGCCTTCAGCTATTGCCTCTCGGAATGCATCGCTCAGTGTTGATCTGATTAACTTGGCTGACGCCGCCTTGCCCTCGTCTATGTATCCATTGAGCATTGCCGCAATTTCTTTTGTGGTGATGTCTTCAAGTGGAGCATCAGGCAGACCCCTCCTTATTGCTTTAATTTTGCTCATGTAATTTATGAGAGTCTTCTGCTTGATTCCTCTGCTGGCGAGGATTTTTTCGTAGCGATCAAGCCATGAATGTAACGTAACAGAATTATCACTGTTGATTCTCGCTGTCAGAGGCTTGTGTTTGTGTCCTGAAAATAACTCAATGTTGGCCTGTATAGCTTCAGTGATTGCTATCCTCCTGTCTCGGCCTAATCCAAACTCTTTACCCGTCCTTGGATCCCTGTAGCAGTAATATCCATTGTTTCTTATATAAAGATTAGGGGGTAAATCCCGGCGCTCATGACTTCGCCTTCTTCCCATTTTTGATCCTCTTCAAAAGGCTACCTGTTACTGGTCGATTTAAGTCAACCTTTACCGCTGATTCGTGGAACAAATACTCTCTTCCGTCCTTAATCGGTGGTGGGAATATCCTGCACTCGCGTACCCATCGACGAACTGTTTCAAGGCTTCTTGGGCGCCGCTGGCGTGCGTTCCACTCCTGAAGTGTCAAGTACATCGCAAAGTCTCCGCAATTACACGCAAGAAAAAACCGCCATCAGGCGGCTTGGTGTTCTTTCAGTTCTTCAATTCGAATATTGGTTACGTCTGCATGTGCTATCTGCGCCCATATCATCCAGTGGTCATAGCAGTCATTGATGTTCTCTGCTTCGATAACTCTGTTGAATAGTTCTCCATTCCATTCACCTGTGACTCGGAAGTGCATTTATCATCTCCATAAAACAAAACTCGCCGTAGCGAGTTCAGATATAATTTCCACCAAAGGCAGTAGTTGCTTGATGCTAAGAATTATTCAATATCTATTCCTGTAATATCTTTTATCTTTTTCCTTGCAAAGCCTTTTGCTAGTGATTTTGAAACACTCATAAGTGTACTAATTCCCTCATCCTTAAAGTTTGTTTTTATAGCTTGCCAGACCTCCTTTTGACGTAAGTCAGCAATAAAGTCATGCCCTCTTGCTGTCAACCTCAGTGGTACTTCGATCCAACTATATCCAACACCTTCCCCTAACGCTTTGGACATTATATGACCGAACCCAGGTTTTCCATCAACCCTGACTATTAATTCGTAGTCACATAATAATCGCATATGGAAAATAAAATTTTGGTCATATCTATTAAAGCCATTATCCTCTAGTTCACTAAGCATCGTGTCAGGGCCATGAGTTTTTTCGAATGCGATAAGTAGATCTTTTAGATATTGCTGGTCTAATTTCATTGCCGCCTCCGTGACATGTCACAGAGATTTATATCATTAATTTTGTTTCGTGCCAGCCTTTGGTCACCCAGCATTGTGAGTCACCATTACACGGGCATGAATTAACAGGAACTCTCTCGCCGCACTTACCGCAACGTTTTCTGCTGATCGATTTTATACGCCAGCGCACACGTGCATCATCTTGGCGGCTCAGTAACGCGATGTACTCACCAAACTCGTAAGGCGCACGCCTGAAGCGACGCGTGGCACAGTTACGCTCCAGCATTTCAATTTCCTGAGCATCAAGTACAAGCTCCAGCTTACGCATACCGGATGATGCTTGCTTGGCCCTCTGATCGGCTTTGCGCTCTGCTGCTGATTTAGCCATTCTGCTTTTCCTGCATCAGGAGAAAGACAATCATAGCGGCGCGGATGCTTCCGATATCTCTTTATGCGATAAGCACATACAAGCAGCGAACCATCAACTGGAGTGAGTGAGGAATCGACCACAAGCAACGCCCCTTGCAATATGCCTTCGCGGTAATGGCTGTCACCCGCGGAACAATTTATCTGCTGGCTGCATGAAAAGCCAGCAATACAACTTTTGCTGACTTTCCACCGTTAACGCGACACAACCTTTGTTCCTGAGCTTCACGTTGCAGAGCCGATAATCTCCGTCTCTTTAAATTAAAAAGACGGAGACTATTAAAAACTCATTAAAACATCAGGAAACAACAGATTCCCCGTAAAACGCTACAGCCTGTGCAGACTGGGAGTCCATATCATCATGGAGATCTCTGGAGTATGGGAGGGAGTTGACTGTCGATATAAATATACTGTCATTTTCTAAAGTGAAAATTTCTGATTCGAGACTACCAATATCACCACGTACAGGATTAGTCCACCCACTAAACAGTAAAAATCCCCATTCCTGAAAAAGCCCGGAATTCACTTCACGTTTTACATCATGAAACATTTCTCCCGTCAGTTCATCGAAAGGGACATTATTGATATCGCGTCGTGCCGGGACAGTCCCTTTTTTATCCTCAATCCAAAACAATGCATCGTAAAATCTGTCCGACGTTGCGGTACGAGGTTTAAAGAAGCGATAAGGTTTAATTAAATAAGATGACACATTTTTCCCTGTGGCTTTATCCTTCGCAAAAATAACAAATGTTTTACCAATGCAACTTTCATCAATATCATTTGAAAATGACACCACGCCGTCCTGATTTACAGTCAGCGAATTGTCTCCCGCATTGGTGACAACACTCCAGTCCAACGTATTATTATTGACAACATCATTGTCAACCACCATCTGAAATGTCGCACCTGGAAATAATGTTTTCGGGAATGAACCATTAGCCATGTCTTTTTTTATATCGAACACATGGTGGCTCACTAGAACACCGGTAATTTTTGGCATAAAAAACTCCTTATTTGTTTAATTGAAATGCGATCAATAAATTCGATCACCAAAGAGATATTATTACTTTCACAAGAATAAATGTTGTTATTTGTTTATTATAAAACAATCATCACCCAGAAAAGAAAAAGATGCAGCTCGTTAACAAAAACCTTTGTGGCATATTAAGGTTGTGTCGCGTTAACGGTGGAAAGTCAGCAGATAAAATTGTTCTGTGGGTGACAATCCATCACCCTGAGGATGCTGATATTGCCCCTTGCGCATCATGTGGATTAATTCAACGCCGGCCAGTATCGTAGCCGTTCCATGAAATAGGTGTGCAAGTTCTCCGGTTGCTCACGGGCTACCTGTTCTGCAATTACCGGTATATTCATCCGCTCTTTGTAGGCAACGCCGCTGGCGGCCAGGTCAACGTTGAAGTGGTCAACCAAAACTGGCCACCGAGTTAGAGTTTTTTCAGTTGTCGCGTATATCAGATGCAAGCGACTGTTCGGATTTTGAGTTACATTTCTGTGCAAACATCTCCACCCCCTGCGCCCGTACTTCAGCCAGGCATTTGCGGAACTCGGAAACGTACTGCTCAACGCTCATTCCCCAGCTAAGTGGGCATTCGTTGAATGTTTCGCCTTCGTGTTCTTCATCAGGTAGCTCTTTGGTAAAGAACTCACGCTCAATGGCGTGGAGTGTGTCAGCAAAACGGCGTAAATTACTCAAACCTACCGCAATGGAGAATTCAGGAGCATCACATCCGACGCCCATCTGCTGATATACGGTGGTTTTGAAGGCCTTAAGCCCAGCATTTTCAGCCGCCAGAGCCTCGCATTTAGCTTCAAGTTCACCGAATTTACGAACAAGATATTCAGCGTTTGTTTCGTTAACCTTTAAATCACGTGGTATGCATTTACCTTTCAGAAAACCATCCATCTCAATTAGTGTCATTTGTTAATCCTCAAAACTTTATGCCCGGGCGCAAAAGCACGCGTTTTGTCTTTGCTTATTCGCCACCCGTCTGTACGGGCCTCTTTTGCACAGCCAGCCCATGACGTACCGATATACTCACCGAAGTCTGGCGACTTATATTTACCATCTGTACACTGGCGACAATCACAATAGAGATGCATGGTGTAACTTGCGGCAATAGCCATATCAGTCTCCTTTAGTGCGCAAGTGGTTTTTCCAGCGGTTTTGCGCCGTGCTGGGCTTTTTGCAACAACTGTGACCCATCACCCCCAAAAACCCCGTCAACCTCAACCGTCTGTTACTAATCCTCACCCACCGCCAGACATCAAAGCCGTTTCTGCGAGCTAACAGAATTTTTGCCTTACGGTTTTTCATCTTACTGCGTACCCTTTCTTCCGCCTGTTCTGTGACGCGGTAGGCTTACGCTTTGCGGCAAAAGCCACCTGACCAAATGGATGGAGTACCGCTATCTTATGGTTGCTAATAACCAGCTCCACCACACGCACAGGTCGCTGTAAAAAAAGTCGTTTTGCCTTACGGTTTTTCATCGTTTTGCTCTCCTGCGTTTCTTTGCTGCACGTCGTGCAGCTGCAATACCTGTACGACGCTTCGGGGCCGTGATGCCGTTGCCATCAGTAAAACCATGCGGCTTTATGAGTGACTGTGACAGCCAAAAACGGATCGGATGTGGTAATAAGCCAACAAATGCCACCTGCATTACGCACTCTCCTTGTGCAATTGCTTATTAACGTAATCCACAATTTCAGATGACAGTTCAAACGGCGATTTCATCGCATCAATATCCACGTTTCTGTCAATATGTCGGATTAAATCGTTCAGGGTTTCAGCACGGATTCCAGATTCAGAAATGCTGTTTTTGCGGCGATCCTGAAGTTCAATCAGGAACTGCCGTAAGAGCGTCCACCACTCGCTGTCTACAACCGGCGAACGCATACCCAGCATTTTGTCAGCATCGGCAATCAGCTTGGTCAGGTTCTTATCGCTTATTCTGGTTTGCTGGTTCGCTTTTGTTTCCAGTTCCGCAATGCGTTTTTTTGCTGCTCCCAGCTCAACTCGCAGTTTCCCAACCGTTAGCGCAATATCCTCGTTCTCCTGGTCGCGGCGTTTGATGTATTGCTGGTTTCTTTCCCGTTCATCCAGCAGTGCCAGCACAATCGATGGTGTTACCAGCTCATGGAAAAGGTCCGCATCAAATCCCCAGTCGTCATGCATTGCCTGCTCTGCCGCTTCACGCAGTGCCTGAGAGTTAATTTCGCTCACTTCGAACCTCTCTGTTTACTGATAAGCTCCAGATCCTCCTGGCAACTTGCACAAGTCCGACAACCCTGAACGGCCAGGCGTCTTCGTTCATCTATGGGGTCGCCACACTCACAACAATGAGTGGCAGATATAGCCTGGTGGTTCAGACGACGCATTTTTATTGCTGTATTGCGCTGTAATTCTTCGATTTCTGATGCTGAATCAATGATGTCTGCCATCTTCCATTAATCCCTGAATTGTTGGTTAATACGCTTGAGGGTGAATGCGAATAATAAAAAAGGAGCCTGTAGCTCCCTGATGATTTTGCTTTTCATGTTCATCGCTCCTTAAAGACGCCGTTTAACATGCCGATCGCCAGGCTTAAATGAGTCGGTGTGAATCCCATCAGCGTTACCGTTTCGCGGTGCTTCTTCAGTACGCTACGGCAAATGTCATCGACGTTTTTATCCGGAAACTGCTGTCTGGCTTTTTTGATTTCAGAATTAGCCTGACGGGCAATGCTGCGAAGGGCGTTTTCCTGCTGAGGTGTCATTGAACAAGTCCCATGTCGGCAAGCATAAGCACACAGAATATGAAGCCCGCTGCCAGAAAAATGCATTCCGTGGTTGTCATGCAGCCTCCCGACGGGCAAGAATCCTTGAGCCGAACGCCATCAACTCTCCACGATCAACGGTCGTAAAGTGGCAGTGTGTACGGGGGTATGGGTGCCAGATAATGAGCATCGAGCCTTTATTATTTCCACTGACGGGTTTCCCGGTGAGTGGGTTAATAAATGCCAGTCGTCCTGCCGTGATGAATCTGACCTCACTGGCGGTTTGTATCGCTTCATGAAACCATCCGACAGATGTGTCAGCAGGCAATAACATTACACATCCCACACTACTGAATTTGTTTTCAGTGGCTGCCTTTTTCACAAAAGGGGAAATATTGCTGTATGGTGGATTCAACCAGACATAACCAGAGGCATATCCCATTGCTTCAGGCCATGAAGTGGTTAATGTGTTCTGCTCCTGTGAGATAAAAAGCCGACATAGTCGGTTTTTTTCGCTGGCTGCAGCATCAAGTTGAAAAACGAACTCTGCATTAAGCGCAGCAAAAATCTCTGGTGGTGTGCGCCAGCTGTCGCGATGTTCGGCAGGAGTATTGCTTCCGGTGAAATCAGTCATACAGCCCCCCGTTTATTATTTATCTCCTCAGCCAGCCGCTGTGCTTTCAGGGGATTTCGGATAACAGAAAGGCCGGGAAATACCCAGCCTCGCTTTGTAACGGAGTAGACGAAAGTGATTGCGCCTACCCGGATATTATCGTGAGGATGCTTCATCGCCATTGCTCCCCAAATACAAAACCAATTTCAGCCAGTGCCTCGTCCATTTTTTCGATGAACTCCGGCACCATCTCGTCAAAACTCGCCATGTACTTTTCATCCCGCTCAACCACGACATAATGCAGTCCTTCACGCTTCATACGCGGGTCATAGTTGGCAAAGTACCAGGCATCTTTTCGTGTCACCCACATGCTGTACTGCACCTGGGCCATGTAAGCCGACTTTATGGCCTCGAAACCACCGAGCCGGAACTTCATGAAATCCCGGGAGGTAAACGGGCATTTCAGCTCAAGGCCATTGCCGTCACTGCATAAACCATCGGGAGAGCAGGCGGTGCGCATACTTTCGTCGCGATAGATGATCGGGGATTCAGTAACATTCACGCCGGAAGTGAATTCAAACAGAGTTCTGGCGTCGTTCTCGTACTGTTTTCCCCATGCCAGCGCCTTAGCATTAACTTCCGGAGCCACACCGGTGCAAACCTCAGCCAGCAGGGTGTGGAAGTAGGACATTTTCATGTCAGGCCACTTCTTTCCTGAGCGGGGCTTTGCTATCATGTTGTGAACTTCTGAAGCGGTGATGACGCCGAGCCGTAATTTGTGCCATGCATCATCCCCCTGTTCGACAGCTCTCACGTCGATCCCGGTACGCTGCAGGATAATGTCCGGTGTCATGCTGCCACCTTCTGCTCAGTGGCTTTCTGTTTCAGGAATCCAAGAGCTTTCACTGCTTCGGCCTGTGTCAGTTCTGACGATGCGCGAATGTCGCGGCGAAATATCTGGGAACAGAGCGGCAATAAGTCGTCATCCCATGTTTTATCCAGGGCGATCAGCAGAGTGTTAATCTCCTGCATGGTTTCATCGTTAACCGGAGTGATGTCGCGTTCCGGCTGACGTTCTGCAGTGTATGCAGTATTTTCAACAATGCGCTCGGCTTCATCCTTGTCATAGATACCAGCAAATCCGAAGGCGAGACGGGCACACTGAATCATGGCTTTATGCCGTAACATCCGTTTGGGATGCGACTGCCACGGTCCCGTGATTTCTCTGCCTTCGCGGGTTTTGAATGGTTCGCGGCGACATTCATCCATCCACTCGGTAACGCAGATCGGATGATTGCGGTCCTTGCGGTAAATCCGGCATGTGCAGGATTCATTGTCCTGCTCAAAGTCCATACCATCAAACTGCTGGTTTTCATTGATGATGCGGGACCAGCCATCAACGCCCACCACCGGAACGATGCCGTTCTGCTTATCAGGGAAGGCGTAAATTTCTTTCGTCCACGGATTAAGGCCGTACTGGTTGGCAACGATCAGTAATGCGATGAACTGCGCATCGCTGGCATCACCTTTAAATGCCGTCTGGCGAAGAGTGGTGATCAGTTCCTGTGGGTCAACAGAATCCATGCCGACACGTTCAGCCAGCTTCCCTGCCAGCGTTGCGAGTGCAGTACTCATTCGTTTTATACCTCTGAATCAATATCAACCTGATGGTGAGCAATGGTTTCAACCATGTACCGGATGTGTTCTGCCATGCGCTCCTGAAACTCAACATCGTCATCAAACGCACGGGTAATGGCTTTTTTGCTGGCCCCGTGGCGTTGCAAATGATCGATGCATAGCGATTCAAACAGGTGCTGGGGCAGGCCTTTTTCCATGTCGTCTGCCAGTTCTGCCTCTTTCTCTTCACGGGCGATCTGCTGGTAGTGACGCGCCCAGCTCTGAGCCTCAAGACGATCCTGAATGTAATAAGCGTTCATGGCTGAACTCCTGAAAATGGCTGTGAAACTATTGCCCGGGAAATGCCAGGCTGATTAGGAAAACAGGAAAGGGGATTAGTGATTCAGGCCGTTGCCTCGTCCGTCGAGAAAAACTTCCACGAGCAAATCACGGGTATAAGTGCGCTCGATGCCGCGATGCAGATAAAGCCGTCCGCGTAAATTAGCTGATGCAGTCCAGGTACCATCTTTGTGTTTGACCAGCATTCCTGGCATGACCGCGCCGCGATTAACGGTCTGCGTTCCGTAATGTTGATGAACCATAAAAACTCCTGCCCGTAAGCTGGGCTGCTGAACATATAGAGACTTCTGCGCGTATTCAGGCGGTGGATGGCCGCCGGTTGTCATAACTAAGCCGCCTCGTTGAAGCGACTGAGGTATGAAGTGTTGAGTTGATTTCAGCTGGTCACACCGACGTTCACGCGTCCGCTTCACCCCTCGCACTCCCCGGAGCCTGCTGAAATTCAAGCTGCGGATCTAAGCGGTCATCGCAACGGTGAATCAGGTGGTTGCCGTATCGTTGTGTTGTTGCGATATGGTGATAATAGCTATTGCTATTGGTGATATCAATACTTATTGCTATTGACTGATGTGTTTTGATATTAAATGTTTGATAGCAAAAAGAATTAATTTTGTGACTTGCATCGCATAGCGATAACTGAAGCGGGGTTGTGGTGGTTTTTTGAACGGTGTGTGTGATGAGGGTAGGGCAAAAGAAAACCCGGCGCGGTGGCCGGGTAGCATCACTATTCGATTTTTTTAACCATGTAGTTACGTCGTGATGTTCCTAATCTTTCATTGTGAATCTCAGAAACGCTTACTACGAGCGATATTCGTTCACCAACTTTATATTTACTTTGAATTTCTCCTAACATATCAATCGGATAAGAAGCCTTTATTTTTCCAAGCTCGCTTGCAATCTCCAATTTCCCGTACATGGATAAAATAGCAAGTTCGCCTGATATATGCTCATCCGGTAGCTGAACGACCTTCGTTAAAGCTAAGCGAGCATTCAGTTTTTTTATATCTTCTGAAGAAATTGACACTTGTCTGGTACCATCACTTAAAGGTCCAATCCAAGTAAGATCAAAGTTAAGACTATATTTTTCGCACTCATTTATGATGTTTTTTAGGTTAGCTGTTGATTGCGAACCAATTTCGGCAATTTTAGCCGTGAATGTTTCTTCATCAATGGATGAGAGTAGTGCAAAAATCTCCTTAACAGCATGACTGGATACTGTTTCGATGAGCTCGCAAGAACCAGTAGAAAAAGTAACACCTAACTTCGTCGAACCTGGACGCAAGTCTGCCAATCTCATGTCTAATGATTTTTTAACATCAATCGGCACACGACTAGAATCTTTCCCAGATCCAAGTCGGTAAACTGCTTTCTGTACAAGGGATGCGAGATTACCTGAAATTACAGATAGAATATCTAACGGAATAGACCCGAAATCGACCAAAACACCTTTTAATCTCAACTCCATGAAATCACGTAAAGGATGTTGGTTATCGATTGCACGTTGTCTCTCTCGGAGATCGCTCAGATGGGAGTCAAGTGATCTAAATATAATGTCATCAGCAAATGATCTCCCCTTATTTTGAGCAAGCAGATCCACATCGCGTTGAATGAACGCAATTCGCTCCTTGAGGGAGTTGAATGTTTTTTCTTCGCTCATAACATTACCCTCACGAGGCCTTTAGGATTCTCCTTCCGATCAAAACCAAACCACCCTCTCCAGTAACTTCGCCTTTCACTATAATCGATTTCTGGATGATTTTCAGGCAGCAAAAGAACGTCAATGCTGTAGTTTTCTTTAATAAAATCTCTATTTAACAATGAGCTAACCAATGGCATCAGCGTGTTTGGCAAAGAGTTTAGGGCCAAATAATCGACGACCACGAGTATATCTATATCATCAGGTTCAGGTTTCTCTGTAGTGAATGAACCATCGATCCACACTTCAGAAAAACATAGACACTGCTGATTAACAAGTTTAAATTGCTCAATAAGCTGTATAAAATTACAGTATAGCATACTTCTTCTAACGGATTTTGGGAAGGTGTCGACACAAAGAGACTTGATGCCATCACTATCCATATCATGAAATCCTGCTGTAAGAAGAGGTGGGAAGCTAGGCTTTTCCATCCTAAGTCCTTGTTTATGCCATATAGTGTTCTATTTAATATTCTTGAAAAGAGTGTGCCTTAAAAAGCTACAGGCTAATTATTAACCATGCTTCCTGTACGTCTGCGGCATGCTCCCAATAACCTTACCGAAGATGAACACCCGGTTCATCTCGTCTTTCTCGATCGGGTCCCACGGTGAGTAGCTCTTGTTATCAGAGATAACCAGTAGCTTATCCTTCATCATTTGCAGGCGCTTTACATGGGCGGTGTCGTCATACAGAAACGCATAGATACCATCACCGTCGAAAGATTTAACCGTGATATCAACGAACAGCAGATCACCTGGTTCGATCGTTCCTGACATGCTGTCACCACGCACGTTAATGATGCGGATATTTTCCGCCTTCCTGCCATCGAACATGTGACGAGCATCGTCAAACGAGTACTCAACCGAGCGTAGAACTTCTACAAACTCACGGTTGATTACACCCGGCCCAGCACTGACTTCTATATCAAGAACGTCAATCTTGAAGTATTTGGAATGGTTGACAGCAGGCTTCCCTGATTGTTGACCGTCATTTCTCATCGGGCCTATGCCTGATGAGAGCCACTCTGTTCGAACACCCAATGCATTAGCTATTTCAACAATTTTTGTTGAGCCGCGTGCGTTGCCGCTTGTTAGTCTCCAGATTGTGGGTTGAGCTACGCCAGACGCCTTTGCAAGAGCGCCTTGAGACATTCCAGATTGTTCCATCGCTAGGTTTAAGCGATCAGCAAGAGTTTCTTTTTTCATAAGTTTTAATTTATACGCTTGCGTATTGATGGTCAAAACATGTTTTGCTATTGATTGAATTAATACGCATTGCTATTATCCATTCATTGTAATACCAATAGGAATTGATAATGACAAATCAAACCATTCAACTCGCAATCAGTATTACAGGTAGTCAAAAACGACTGGCAGATCTATGCGGTGTAGCCCAGCCCACTGTTTGGCGTTGGCTACACGGTGGCGGAATTGATGCCCGCTATGTAATGAAAATTGTCTCAGCCACTGGTGGAAAGATTAAACCAGCAGATATTCGTCCCGACCTTGCACCATTGTTTAACGCGAGTAATTCTGCCGCCTAAACTGCGGCGTTAACTGATAAGGCAATGACTATGCAACCACTTACATACCAACAGACTAGCGGATTTAGCCCGACTGCGGTGATAAATCGTTCTCAAACAAAACAGGCGCCAGGCCACGAAAAAATCCGTGATGCCGTTCGCGCCTGGTCGGCTGCAGATAATCAGGATGTTGTTGCCGCACTCATTGTGAATGAGTATCGGGAGCAGGGCGGCGGCACCATCGATTTCCCTGATGATGTCAGCCGTGCACGCCAGAAGCTGTTCCGCTTCCTCGATAACAAATTCGATTCTGAAAAATACCGAAATAACGTGCGTGAACTGACCCCGGCAATTCTGGCGGTACTACCGCTGGAATATCGCGGCCACCTGGTTGAGCAGGATAGCTTCATGGCTCGGTTGGCTGAAATGGAAAAGGAACTCAGTGAGGCAAAGCAGGCGGTCATTCTCAACGCACCACGCCACCAGAAACTGAAGGAAATGAGTGAAGGTATTGTGTCGATGTTTCGTGTGGACCCGGATCTGGCTGGTCCATTAATGGCGATGGTGACCACCATGCTGGGGGCAATATGACAGGTTCAGAAATGGCGAAAGCCGGTCTGCGGGAACAGAGCCGACTTTCAGGTGCAAATCGTAACGCACTCATTGCGGAAGGAATTATGGCAAACACTGCTGAGATATTCAATTTTCCAGTGCCGGATGAGGCACAAAAGGAGCGGCGCGTGGCAGATCTCGATGATGGTTATACGCGCATTGCAAATGAGTTGCTGGAAGCTGTGATGCTGGCCGGATTAACACAGCACCAGCTTCTGGTCTTTCTGGCTGTCATGCGCAAAACATATGGCTTTAATAAAAAACTGGATTGGGTTAGCAACGAGCAACTTTCCGAATTAACCGGGATATTGCCGCACAAGTGTTCTGCTGCAAAAAGTGTTCTGGTAAAGCGTGGGATTTTTATTCAGAGCGGGCGGAATACCGGCATTAATAATGTGGTCAGTGAATGGTCAACATTACCCGAATCAGGTAAGAAAAATAAAGTTTACCTGAAAGAGGTAAATTTACCTGAATCAGGTAAAAAAAGTTTACCCAAATCAGGTAAAGACGTTTACCCGAATCAGGTAAACACAAAAGACAAAATAACAAAAGACAATATAAAACCTTATTCGTCCGAGAATTCTGGCGAATCCTCTGACCAGCCAGAAAACGACCTTCCTGTGGTGAAACCGGATGCTGCGATTCAGAGCGGCAGCAAGTGGGGGACAGCAGAAGACCTGACCGCCGCAGAGTGGATGTTTGACATGGTGAAGACCATCGCGCCATCAGCCAGAAAACCGAATTTTGCAGGGTGGGCTAACGATATCCGCCTGATGCGTGAACGTGACGGACGTAACCACCGCGACATGTGCGTGCTGTTCCGCTGGGCATGCCAGGACAACTTCTGGTCCGGTAACGTGCTAAGTCCGGCCAAACTCCGTGACAAGTGGACCCAACTCGAAATCAACCGTAACAAGCAACAGGCTGGAGTGACAGCCGGAAAATCAAAACTGGACCTGACAAACACTGACTGGATTTATGGGGTGGATTTATGAAAAACATCGCCGCACAAATGGTTAACTTTGACTGTGAGCAGATGCGCCGGATCGCCAACAACATGCCGGAACAGTACGACGAAAAGCCACAGGTACAGCAGGTAGCGCAGATCATCAACGGTGTGTTCAGGCAGTTACTGGCAACTTTCCCGGCGAGCCTGGCTAACCGTGACCAGAATGAACTGAACGAAATCCGCCGCCAGTGGGTTCTGGCTTTCCGGGAAAACGGGATCACCACAATGGAACAGGTTAACGCAGGAATGCGCGTAGCCCGTCGGCAGAATCGACCATTCCTGCCATCACCCGGGCAGTTTGTGGCCTGGTGCCGGGAAGAAGCATCCGTTAACGCCGGGCTGCCAAACGTCAGCGAGCTGGTTGATATGGTTTACGAGTATTGCCGGAAGCGTGGCCTGTATCCGGATGCAGAGTCTTATCCGTGGAAATCGAACGCGCATTACTGGTTGGTTACCAACTTGTACCAGAACATGCGGGCCAATGCGCTGACTGACGCGGAATTACGGCGCAAGGCTGCCGATGAACTGACCTGTATGACAGCGCGAATTAACCGTGGTGAGACGATACCTGAACCAGTAAAACAACTTCCTGTTATGGGCGGTAGACCTCTAAATCGTGCACAGGCTCTGGCGAAGATCGCAGAAATTAAAGCTAAGTTCGGACTGAAAGGAGCAAGTGTATGACGGGCAAAGAGGCAATTATTCATTACCTGGGGACGCATAAGAGCTTCTGTGCACAGGACGTTGCCGCGGTAACAGGCGCAACCGTAACCAGCATAAATCAGGCTGCGGCTAAAATGGCGCGGGCAGGAATCCTGGTCGTTGATGGTAAGGTCTGGCGAACGGTGTATTACAGGTTCGCTACCAGGGAAGAACGGGAAGGAAAGGTGAGCACGAATCTGATTTTCAAGGAGTGTCGCCAGAGTGCCGCGATGAAGCGGGTTTTATTTGTTTATGCGGCGGGGGGAGGAAATCAGTGAGGTTGACGATAACTAATATCTGGCGCTATATTCTGTGTGTTGCCGCAAAATCGGCACACGGGATTGGCGTCCCGGATAAGGTAATCGCGACTACTACACGCCGCGAGCGTGTTTTTTATTGTCGTAAGCATACGCACATCTGAATTATGGTGGGGCGTGTAGGGCCGACTTCGGTCGGGCCGGTTGATTACCCCGGTTACGCCAACCCTACATGTCTCACCACCAAACTGATTGGCGTCAGCGGTGGTGGTTAACTTGATTTATAGGTAATCATCATGAGCACACAACTAGTCTTTCATCAAACAAAATTCCATCCTGTTAAACACAACAACAGTATCTGGCTTACTGCCGTTGAGATTGCTCAAGCTCTCGGATATAAAAAATCTGATGCCGTAACTCAGATCTACGATCGAAATTCCGATGAATTTAGGGCAGATATGACTGAGACCCTCAATTTGAGTGTCTCAGGGAACTACCAGAAAACAATACGCATTTTCTCCCTCCGTGGTGCCCATTTGATCGCTATGTTCGCCCGCACTCCTGTAGCCAAAGAATTCCGCCGCTGGGTTCTGGATATTCTCGATCGAGAAGTTCAACAATCCCCAATCACAAAACAATTCACTGATAACGAACT
>NZ_VATN01000013.1:0-211366 GCF_005781105.1 Escherichia sp. E2586 | reverse complement strand
GCTTTAAACATACCTGATAACCGAATGTCACCTGCATGCCAGGAGCATGCGGGTGTAATTCATTCACGGTAAAGAAATATATCCTATAAATAAGAGTAGTGGCGTAATGATCAGGATGCTAATTCTGATCATTTTTTTGTTTTTTGGGAAATTCATATAATTGAATAATTTGCAATGTAAATTAAATCTTGTACAAATTACAATAGGATGCATCAGCTATTATTCATATCCGTTATTATTGCTTATTTTTGCTCTAATAGATTGAAAAATAAGTGACCTGGAACAATGCTTCTAACCACTTAGGATGCTATTGTTTTTTTTCGTTTAAGCTTTGTTTAAATCGCGATTTGACTTAGGGTGTTAGCGTGCTACATTAAATACAATAATATGTTTCTGTTATAGTGTATTAATGATGCAATCACTACATGGAACTTGTTTAATTGCGTACGCAAAGCATAAATATATTCTTACCATGCAGAATGGTGAATATCGCTGTTTTAACGGTGGTGATTTGGTTTTTGCGGATGCAAACCAGATTTTAGTTGATAACTGTGCAGAGAACGTCGTCTTTGTCACGAAGGAAACACTTTCATTATTTCTCCCAATGCTCAAGGAGGAGGCATTAACTCTTCATGCCTGTAAAAAAGTTCCTTCGTTAATCGTGCATCACTGTACCCGAGATATCCCCGTTTTTCAGGAAGTTGTACAGTTTTCACAAAGTAAAAATCTCCGCTATGGTGAGATTTTACGTAACAGGGCATTAATATTCGCAATATTGTCGGTTTTTCTTGAAGATGAAAAGTTTATAGCGCTACTCATGAATATCCTACAGCCCAATATGCGAACTCGGGTTTGTACGGTCATTAACCGTAATATTGCTCATGAATGGTCATTGGCGAAAATAGCCAGCGAGTTATTGATGAGTCCAAGTTTGTTAAAGAAAAAATTGCGTGAAGAAGAGACGTCTTATTCGCAACTGCTTACCGAATGTAGAATGCGACGCGCGTTACAACTCATTGTAATACATGGCTTTTCTATAAAGCGAGTGGCCGTGTTGTGTGGCTATAACAGTGTGTCGTATTTTATTTATGTTTTTCGCAATTATTATGGCATGACACCGACTGAGTATCATGAACGAATAGCTGAAAGAGGGGGTGATAACCCTCTGATGATGGACATTTGTTTAGCAGGAAAGTGTTGTCACCCTGAAAGGATAGTAAGGTTATAATTGCTTTTTGAAGATAAAAAAAACCCGGCATAGGGGACCGGGAAGAGGATAGTCTGCCGTCTCCAGACTAATAAGCCGTTATAACACTCCATGTTGGCACGGGAAACTTTGTGCTCTCAGTGGGTTAAATATAACTTTTGCTGGAGATAAGATCAGCCAATTTTTTATAAACATAAGCTATACACAAATTTAAGATATATCACGCATGCATTTACTTTTTATGGCTTAACTGATATATGCGCTTATGTATGTGATTACTTTTTGGTCCTACCAATTTTGGCAGTTTTGGATTTTTACAGGAGTCATACATCATTTCATTTGTATACTGAAATTGTAATGGTTGTAGTAATGGAATATAAGGGCTTGTCATGACACACGTTTGCTCAGTGATCCTCACCCGCCGTTCATTTGATATTTATCATGAGCAGCAAAAACTCTATTTGCAAAAAGAGAGTATTCTTTTGATGGATAAATATATGGTGGAGAATTTTCCTTTTGATGAATCCCATGCCCGTAGACTAGATATCGATGAAAGGATCATTAGCCATTATTTGCACAATGTCCGTCTTTCGGGTCGGTGTTTAGGGCTGCATGGTAAAAAACGGTTGCTAGTTAACCCAACACCACCAATGCCGCTGGTCACTGCGATATTTGATAGTTTTGCTCAAGAAGATATTGCGTCCAGAACATTAAGTAATATGCTTTACTTTTCCTGCCTTTCGATGTTTTCACGAAATAAAGAACTTATTCCCTTCCTTTTTAATAGCATTAGTACTGTTTCAGGTAAAGTTGAACGCATTATTAGCTGTGATATAGCCAAACGTTGGTATCTGCGTGATATCGCCGAAAAAATGTATACCAGTGAAAGCCTAATCAAGAAAAAATTGCAGGATGAAAATACTTGCTTCAGTAAAATATTGTTGGCCTCGCGAATGTCGATGGCCAGACGATTACTCGAGTTACGACAAATCCCGCTGCCGATGGTCGCAGAAAAATGTGGCTATAGCAGTACGTCGTACTTTATTAATACTTTCCGCCAGTACTATGGCGTAACACCGCACCAGTTTGCGCAACAGTCAACTGGGACCTTTAACTGACTGGATTTCTCATTCGAAAGTCGGTCAGGATCTCCCTCACACTTCATGTGAAAATCTTTCCTCATTAACTCTGCCGGGTCACCGGCAAGTTTGCTTTCGCAGTTTGCAAAACACTAAACGTATTTTCAGGAGGAAAAGACGCGGCATGTTCAGGATTATTAAGTTTGCAATTCATACAATTACGGGAATTCTGGTCAGTGTCGTGTTGTTTAAATTGATAACCAACGGTTGGAGCGGGTTCTACTTTCAATGCTGTTTACTGAGTCTGATGTTCCTGGCGGTAAGCTGGCTGTTGAGTGGCGAGTGGTTAGCGGGAAAGAGTAAGGCTGAACCCTCACGTTCAACCTTACTCTCGTTTACGCGTTACGCTTTTTTAAAGCGGGCAAAGAGATGTTCCACCACAACGAAAAAGACCGGAACGAAGTAAATCGCCAGCACCGTTGCTGCAAACATCCCCCCCATAACGCCTGTACCTACTGCGTTTTGCGCACCGGAGCCTGCGCCATGACTGATAACCAGCGGCAGTACGCCGAGAATAAAGGCCAGAGAGGTCATCAGGATTGGGCGTAAGCGCATCCGTGCCGCTTCGATAATCGCTTCCATCGGTGTCTTCCCTTCTTTTTGCATCATCTCAACCGCAAACTCGACAATCAGGATGGCGTTCTTGGCGGAAAGCCCAATGGTGGTCAGCAGACCAACCTGGAAGTAGACGTCATTGCTTAAGCCGCGCAGGTCTGTAGCCAGTAACGCGCCAATTACCCCAAGCGGTACGACCAACATTACCGAGAATGGAATCGACCAGCTTTCATAAAGTGCGGCGAGGGCAAGGAACACCACGACCAGCGAGATGGCATATAGTGCCGGTGCCTGGTTGGAAGATAACGCTTCCTGATATGACAGTCCGGTCCATGAATAGCCAACGCCAGTCGGAAGTTTTGCGACCAGATCCGCCATAAATTTCATTGCGTCACCCGTACTTTTTCCTGCCGTCGCTTCACCTAAAATCTCCATTGCTGGAATACCGTTGTAGCGTTCCAGACGTGGTGAGCCGTAGGTCCATTCTGTTGAAGAATAAGCAGAAAGCGGCGCCATCGTGCCGGAGGCGTTGCGCACATACCATTGGTTTATATTATCTGGCAGCATGCGGAACGGTGTTCCTGCCTGGACATACACTTTTTTCACTCGTCCCTGGTTAAGGAAGTCGTTCACGTAGCTACTACCGAAAGCGGTGGAAATGGTCTGGTTGATATCGGACAACTCCACGCCCATCGCCTCAGCTTTCGCGGCGTTGACGTTGACTTTGAACATCGGTGTATCTTCCAGGCCGTTCGGGCGTACCCCGGTGACCTGGTCAGGGGATTGTGCTGCCAGAGACAGTAACTCGTTTCTCGCCTGGGTCAGCTTTTCATGTCCCAGGTTACCGTTATCCAGCAGTTCCATATCAAAACCTGACGCTGTCCCCAGTTCTGCTACCGCCGGTAAGTTGAACGGGAAAATAACTGCTTTATTGATGCGGCTAAGAGCCACCATCGCCCGCTGAATAATCGCGGTCACCGAATTTTCTTCGCCGACGCGTTCAGACCACGGCTTCAGGCTGATAAACGCCAGACCGTTGTTTTGCCCCTGGCCGCTGAAACCAAAGCCGCCAACGGTAAACACCGACTGAACATTATTTTTCTCTTTTGTCAGATAGTAATCGGTCACCTGCTGCAGCACTTTAGTGGTGTTAACCATCGTGGAACCTGATGGTAGCTGTGCAGTGGTCATAAATACCCCCTGATCCTCTTCCGGCAAGAAGGAGGTCGGTGTACGCAGAAACAGCACCGCCATCCCGGCACAAATCAGCAGGTAAACCACCATATAACGACCCGTGCAGCGCAGCAGTGAGCGGGTACTGTCGGTATAGTGTTGAGTTGATTTTTCAAACAGATGGTTAAATCGCACAAACAACGCATTCTGTTTGTGACCGCCTTCTGGAACGGCTTTCAAAATGGTGGCGCAAAGGGCAGGCGTTAGACTCATCGCCACAAACACCGAAAGCAACATGGAGGAGATCAGCGTAATGGAGAACTGACGGTAAATTTCCCCGGTCGCGCCGCTCATAAAGGCCATTGGCATAAACACCGCGGAAAGCACAACGGCAATCCCGACCAGCGCACGTTGGATTTGCCCCATTGATTTATGCGTCGCTTCCTTCGGCGGCAGCTTATCTTCTGCTATCACGCGTTCGACGTTTTCTACCACCACGATGGCGTCATCCACCAACAACCCTATAGCTAACACCATCCCGAACATGGTGAGGGTGTTGATGGTAAAACCGACCGCCGACAAAATCGCGAACGTGCCGAGAATAACGACCGGTACGGCAATAGTCGGGATGATCGTAGCGCGAATGTTTTGTAAAAACAGATACATGACCAGGAAGACGAGGATGATGGCCTCAACCAGCGTTTTGAAAACTTCCTGGATTGAAATTTTAATAAATGGTGTCGTGTCGTAAGGATAAACCGTCTTCAGGCTGGCGGGGAAATAGGCAGATAAACGATTAAGCTCCTCTTTTACCGCCCGGGAGGTATCGAGCGCGTTTGCTCCTGTAGCCAGTTTGATCGCGATCCCGGCGGCAGGTTTGCCGTTATAGCGCGCTACGGTGGAATAATCTTCCGCTCCCAGCTCGACGCGGGCAACGTCGCGCAGCAGCACTTGTGAACCATCTTGCTGAACTTTCAGCAGGATTTTGCCAAATTCTTCCGGTGTTTGCAGACGTGTCTGCACAATGATCGAGGCGTTCAGTTGTTGGTCTGCCGCCTGTGGCATTCCGCCCAGTTGACCGCCGGAAATCTGGTTGTTCTGTACCTTGATTTGGGAAATAACATCGGCAGGAACAAGGTTGTATTTATTGAGTTTTTGCGGGTCCAGCCAGATACGCATGGCGTACTCTGAACCAAAGAGCTGCACGCTACCGACACCTGCGGTACGACTTAATGGGTCTTTAATATTAGAAGCCACATAGTCCGCAATGTCGTACTGGTTGAGGCTGCCGTTTTCAGAGATAAACGCTGCCACCATCAGGATATTGCTGCTCGACTTATTGACGCTAATCCCTTGTTGCTGTACTGCTTCGGGGAGTGATGGCATAGCAAGTTGCAGTTTATTCTGCACCTGAACCTGCGCAATATCGGGCGACGTTCCTGTCTCAAAGGTCAGTGTGATGGAGGCATTACCCGCCGCATCACTGGTTGATGACATATACATTAAGCCATCAAGTCCATTCATATTTTGCTCAATCACCTGAGTGACTGAATCTTCTACCGTTTGCGCATCAGCACCCGGATAGGTGGCGCTAACGGTGATGGTCGGTGGTGCAATCTGCGGATATTGCGCCACCGGTAAGTTCATGATCGCCAGCCCGCCTGCGAGCATCAAAATAATGGCAAGTACCCAGGCAAAAACCGGGCGATCAATAAAATAGTTAGCCATGAAAGTCCCCTTAAGCCTGCAACGTTATTGTTTCGATTCGGTGCTGGCGTTTTCCTGGCTGGAGGAAATTGCGCGTGCTTTGATACCTGGGCGAATGCGTTGCAAACCGGAAACGATCACCCGATCGCCAGCTTGCAAGCCAGAGGTAACAACCCACTGGTTGCCGATGGCTTTGGTAGCGTCAATTTCGCGTAACTGCACGACATCATCTTTATCAAGAATGAGCGCCGTTGCTTTGCCCTGAGCGTTGTGAGTAACGCCTTCCTGCGGCACCAGTAACACATTCTGGCGACTACCTTCATCCACTAATGCTGTGACGTACATGCCTGGCAGTAAGTCACCATTTGGATTGGGGAAAATCGCACGCAACGTGACCGAGCCGGTAGTTTCATCCACCGTCGGGTCAGAGAATTTCAGCGTACCGCTCTGGCTGTAACGTTTGCCATTTTCCAGATTGAGCTGAACTGGCGTACTGCCCTGAACCTGTTTGATTTGCCCACTGGCGACCTCTTCTTTCATGCGCAAAAAATCTTGTACCGACTGCGTGAGATCGACATAAATCGGGTCCAGACGCTGCACTGTAACCAGCGAATCTGCCTGATTAGCAGTAACGAGTGCGCCGACGGTCACTGATGATTTCCCACTGACGCCCGTAATGGGCGAGGTGACATTTGCGTATTGCAGATTGATCGTCGCCTGCTCAACAGCCGCTTTAGCAACGGTGACATTGGCTTCAGCCTCATTCAGCTGGGTGCGCGCGGTGTCGTAATCCTGACGGCTGACGTAGTTGGTTTTCAGCAACGATGCCTGGCGATTAAAGGTAATGCGGGCATTGCTGGCGGTAGAGAGGGCTTTCGCCAGCGAACCTTTGGCTGAGTTCAACTCTGCCTGCAAGGGCGCAGGGTCAATCTGATACAACGAATCGCCCTGGTTAACTTTATCGCCTTCGATAAAATTGCGCTTAATGATGATGCCACCCACCTGCGGGCGAATCTCAGCAACTTCATAAGGAACAGTTCTGCCGGGCAATTCGCTCATGACATTGATTGAGCCGGGGGAGAGCGTCACCACGCCCACTTCTGGCGTCATGGCGGCAGCATTTTGCGCTGATTTGTCGTCGCATGCGGTGAGAATTACGCCGCAGAATAACAACGGTATTAACAGTTTTCTTTTTCTGTTCATTTTATTCCCTGAAAATTCGTGAAAAATTACGGATTTTTTGAATGTGTGCGGGGAGAGGCATGAGGGATTTACAGACCTGCGGCATAGTGCAAGCCATGGGGATGTATGCCTGTGATGGCGCATGCAGGCCGAGTGACCAATGTGGCGATTTAGATGGCAAAAAAAATGTTGCCGTTCTGCTGACAGTCTCTGCCTGCGTCCGGGCAACGAATGTTTCTACTGGTGGATACATAAACCAGGGGAATAAGTTCGTTTTTGCTTCTCCTTTGGTTATCACCGGGAGTAATGGAGTCAGCATTTGCATCCCTCGTCATGCCAGCCGTCAATTTCAGGCACTTATCGCTGGGCCACATCAACGCCTTCTTAAAAATAAGAAGAGATCCCCAGAGTCACGATGTCGCTCATACGTCTAAGTTTCAGCTTGTACATAATATTGAATTTCTGGATCTTTAATGTCTGCTGCGAAATTTTCAGTGTTGACGTGATATTACTTTCATTTTTGTTCTTCAGGATTAATTGCATAATTTTGAATTGATTATGCGAGAAACATAATTGAGAATTCTTATGAGGCAAGTGTTTTCCATAAGTAATATCAATCAGATTTTTAATGCTTTCTTTACGGCTGATAAAAAAGATAGGCGACTGACTTTTAAGTTTGCTGATGTGGTAAGGTGCCAGAACAATGATTCTTTCAGCATCTAACTTCTCAAGAAACTTAATCGCTTCTTCATCAAGGATATGATTATGATAGGTATCAATGATCACCTTGAATGGTTTGTTACCTATGCTTTTTATCTCTGACAGGGAATTGATTTTTATCATTTCGTGATTATCTTTCAACTGCAAAAAGCCCTGTAAAAGAAAAGAATCCTTCGTCATGAGAAAAATCATAACTTGCTCCTTAGCCGTTATTGTTTCGAACATGTCATCCTTTTCATTATTTACATCCATGTCCGAATTCGTTGTTCAATATAGTAAACGCCTATAAGAACGTTGCCCTTCGTGAACTAATACGTCTATTAACACTAATCAAAACTTGAGATTTATCCATCACGCACTCCATATATTGATCCTAGGTAACATTCCTGGGTGTTATAAATTTGTTAGTGCTAACATGAAATTAACAACCCACATATTTTTACCAAGAATAAGTTATCAATTTAAAGTTTGTGATTTCTGAATGATAAAACTAAAATAAAAAAGTAATCCGATTTAAATATCGAGTCTCCTTGTTTCTACTTAAGCTGGCAATTGGATTTGCCAGCTTTCTTTTTAATTTATGGGGAAAATTAACATCAACTGCATTAATTACCTTCTTATTGAGCCAATGCTTGCCAAACCTTGATTTCATTTTCCCACAGCACTTTTAAACATTAAACCTGACTACAGAAAATATCAGCCATGATAATGTTTGAAATGGCTAATTTGCTGTGAAATTTATAAAACCATAAAGGTTTCAGCGAGTTGTTTAATGAGTCGCACGGTAATTATTTCAACGATGGTTTATGTTTTGCCATGGTGGCGATATGAAGCGGGAGTGTTATATGCCTCATAGTCACCATAAGTGATTATGAGGCGGTGTGGGAAATACTGTGCCGACGGTCTGATATTGATTATTTTTTAACGAATAAACTAGCGAAGCTAAACAAGCTGGCAGCGCTGAATATTAGTTCTATCCCCACCAGTGTAGAAACTAGTGTTACAGAAACCATTGGCGTTGCACCCAGGAATATCCATGCGATGATGATATCCAGGATACCAATGACTAGTTGTAGCCAGCTGCCTTTCATTGAACGCTGGCGATACCAGCTCATCAAGCGAATAACCCCAGCGACACAAAACAAGCCGGCGATAAACGCCGCAATAGCAAAAATTCCCAGTTCTGGTGCGCGGATGAAGAAATAGCCGATCAACAAATAGGCGACAGCGACAAGGAAGCCGGATAATACAGGCCAGAAATTATGACTCCGGTTGCTGAATAAACCGACAATAAGCGCAATGCCTGAGCAGATTAATAATGCACCAACGACTGTGCTAAGGATATCGCCAGAGACAAACGGGAAGCTTATACACAGCAAACCGACAATAAACAGCAGTACAGCAATAAACTGGATTGCTCTCCGATGCTTCTTAAGCATATCCAGATCAAATTTCAAAATTGTTGCCTTATCTATATATAACATAGAACCACCCTATAAATTTAAGAAGAAAAATCCCTACTATCAATCTATGCCAAAAATGCATCCAGGAATGCATGTGATTTAATAAAAATTTCCTAATTAATGTGTCCAACACCCATGTAACTTGTTGTATTTAAATAAAAATATCTGATTTTGATATTTTATCTCAACATGACATACCCAAAAAACCAGGTTATAACCTCAATGTCGAAATTGATTCGTGACGGCTCTTTCACTTTATAGTTGAGGATATTACGATGAAAAAAGTATTAGGTGTAATTCTTGGTGGCCTGCTTCTTCTGCCAGTTGTGAGCAATGCCGCGGATGCACAAAAAGCAGCTGACAATAAAAAACCTGTCAACTCCTGGACCTGTGAAGATTTCCTGGCTGTGGACGAATCCTTCCAGCCGACTGCAGTCGGTTTTGCTGAAGCACTGAATAACAAAGATAAACCAGAAGATGCGGTTATGGATGTTCAGGGCATTGCAACCGTAACCCCAGCTATCGTTCAGGCTTGTACTCAGGATAAACAAGCCAGCTTTAAAGATAAAGTTAAAGGCGAATGGGACAAGATTAAGAAAGATATGTAATTCATGGAATGCGTTGCATCGTATTTCCTTGAATATTGAACAGGCAGGAATACCTCGCGTTAAAAGCAGATAATCCTCCTGTTCATATATACTTTATTTGTTGAATGGGTTGTAAAATGAATATTTCATCTCTACGTAAAGCCATGATTTTCGTTGGCGCTGTAGCGGCACTTTCACTGGTTAATGCACAATCTGCACTGGCTGCTAATGAATCTGCTAAAGATATGACTTGTCAGGAATTTATTGACCTGAATCCAAAAGCGATGACACCGGTTGCATGGTGGATGCTGCATGAGGAAACGGTTTACAAAGGTGGTGATACTGTAACCTTAAATGAAACTGATCTGACTCAGATTCCTAAAGTGATTGAATATTGTAAGAAAAATCCGCAGAAAAATTTGTATACCTTCAAAGATAAATTGGCAAATGTCCTGCCGAATTAACAGGAATAAAGCAAAAAGGAGTAGCAAGTTGAGCCATCTTGCTGCTCCTTTTTGCATTTTTATATGACTGCAGAATTTATTATTCGTCTAATCCTGGCTGCTATTGCCTGTGGTGCTATTGGCATGGAAAGGCAAATCCGCGGCAAAGGGGCAGGGCTTCGTACACATGTCTTAATCGGTATGGGGAGCGCCCTGTTTATGATTGTGTCGAAATATGGTTTCGCTGATGTGCTGGCGCTGGATCACGTCGGGCTTGATCCCAGCCGTATTGCCGCTCAGGTTGTCACTGGCGTCGGTTTTATAGGCGCGGGTAATATCCTCGTTCGTAATCAAAATATTGTCGGCCTCACCACCGCAGCGGATATCTGGGTAACAGCTGCAATCGGTATGGTGATTGGTAGCGGCATGTATGAGCTGGGGATTTACGGTTCTGTAATGACCTTGTTGGTACTGGAAGTCTTCCATCAATTAACTTTCCGGCTGATGAACAAGAATTACCATTTACAGCTGACGTTGGTGAACGGTAATACGCTGTCGATGCTCGACTGGTTTAAACAACAAAAAATAAAAACTGATTTAGTTTCGTTGCAAGAAAATGAAGATCATGACGTGGTTGCTATTGATATTCAGCTTCATGCGGCGACGTCGATTGAAGACTTATTAAAGTCGCTAAAAGACATGACGGGTGTGAAAGGTGTTTCAATCAGCTAATGTGAATATTAATGATATCGACGGGAGTACACCCGGTACTCCCGTCGTATTTAACTATCGAGGACAATCAGCGGAGAATGATTGGCAGGGGCGTTTAATACAGTAATATCCGCGCCGTAGAGCATAGTCAGCGCCTGCTGTGTCAACACGTCCTGCGGTTTACCATTGGCGATAACCTTTCCTTTTTGCATCAATACAACACGGTCGGCATAGCGGGCGGCAAGATTAAGATCGTGCAATACACAGCAGACGTTGAATTGCCGTTCGCGAACTAACTGACGTAATAAACGAAACAGATGCTGCTGATGGTGAATATCCAGCGCCGACGTTGGTTCATCAAGAAATAACCATTTCGGCGAGGGTATTGCTTCCCAAAGTTGTACCAGCAGGCGCGCTAATTGCACACGCTGTTGTTCACCGCCGGATAATTGCCGATAGTCGCGGTTTGCTAACGCCTGACAGTCGCATAGCGCCATTATCTGTGCCGTTTCATCCCCCTGATTACCGGTACGATGCGGATGGCGCCCCATCTGGATCACTTCTTGTACGCTGAATGGGAACGCCATATGGCTATTCTGACGCATCACGGCCCGGTGTTTCGCCAGTTCGGTAATTGACCATTCATTTAATGGCTTATTAAATAACCGGCATTCGCCGCTATCAGGTTGAAGATAGCCGGTGAGCTGGCGAAGCAACGTGGATTTTCCCGCACCATTAGGGCCGAGAATGGCAACAATTTCCCCGCCGGGAAAAGTCAGCGAGACATTGTCAGTCAGGCGTCGCCCATGAAGGCTATAAACCAGGTTCCGGGCGCTAATCATGCGATCCTCCGGTTGCGCAGAATCAACCACATGAAATACGGGCCGCCAAGCAGGCTGGTTAGTAATCCGACAGGCATTTCTGCTGGCTGTACCAGTGTGCGGGCAAGCGTGTCTGCCATCAGTAATAAGCAGGATCCGGCAAGGGCAGAGCAAGGAATTAGCCAGCGATGATTTGCTCCGGTTGTCATGCGAATCAGATGCGGGATCACCAGGCCAATAAAGCCGATAATGCCGCTTACCGATACGGCAGCACCAACGAGCAGTGAGCTAATCAACAGTAATTGTTGGCGTTTACGCTTTACGTTCACGCCGAGGTAATGGGCTTCTTCATCACCAAGTTGCAGCAAATTCAGCGTTCCGGCGAGACACGTTGTTGCCATAATGGCGGGCAGAATGAAGGAGCTGGCAACCAATAACGTTGGCCATTGCGCCTGACCGAGATTGCCCATCATCCACAACGTGAGTTGTCGTAGTTGTTGCTCATCGCCTATATAGCTCAGTATGCCGATCGCTGCGCCGCACAGGGCATTGATGGCGATCCCGGCGAGTAACAATTGCATCATGCTGCCATCGCGATGGCGCTGCGTGATGAGAAAAATGATGGTGCAGACCACTAAACTTCCGGCGATGGCAAACACCATTTGTTCATAAAGCACCAGCACCACGGGGAAGGAAAAGGGCAGCACAATAGCAACGCCAACCATTAATGCCGAACCGCTACTGACGCCGAGTAATCCTGGGTCAGCCATGGGGTTGCGGAAAAGCCCCTGCATAATCACCCCGGCGGTTGCCAACGCGGCGCCTACCAGCACGGCCAGTAAAACGCGCGGCAGGCGAATATTTAGCCAGATATCGCGGTATTCCTCATCAAGAAGGGCGCTAAAGCTGATTTTTAACGCGCCCTGACTGGCACCGAACAGCACCAGGGCAAGCAATAATAGTGATAGCCCCATAAAGACACTGGCGGATGAAAATGAATCCTTGAGCACGCAAAACTCCGTTATGACGTTGCGGCGCGGAGAGTCTGCGCCGCATGGGATTACGCCGGTTTCAGGTCAGGTTCAATCAGACTGTAGATCTGCTTGTTGAGTGCTGGCGCGTTTGCCAGTTCATGAATGTGTGCGGCGACATCGGCACGGCGGACAAAACCATGACACTCCTGATTTTGTATCCGTTGTGCTTTGCCTGTTGCTGCGCCGTCAAGCAGACCGCCAGGGCGGAGAATGGCGTAGTCTAGCTGGCTGGTTTGCAGCCAGCTTTCCGCCTGTGTCTTTTCGCGCACCGCCTGACCAAACGCGGCTTTTGCCCGATCCGATAAAAACGGCCAACTATCGCCGCATCCCAAAGAGGTCACCAGAATCATGCGACTGATGCCTGCCTTTTCGGCCTCATCAATCACCGTTCTGTGGGCCAGATAATCCTGTGCGCCGCCCATTGTTGAGATGATAAGTGCTTGCGGACCAGCCGCGCGGCAGGCGGCTGCGACTACGCTGGCGTCACAAGCGTCGCCAGTAAAAGCCTGCACACCTTGTTGCGTCAATTGAGCCGCAGCGTCTGCACGGCGAACGACAGCGACGACCGGACGTTGTTCCGCCAGCGCCAGTTCAAGCGTTCTGGCGCCCACACCTTTTCCGCTCGCGCCAAAGAGTAGCCACGGTGTCATCAGGCGTGTTCCTTTAACGATGCTGCCAGAGCATGGAAGGCGTTGACCTGTTCACTCAGGAGCTGACGATGGTCATCCCTGCCGAGGAAGATTTTCAGCATGGCGCTGCCTTCTTTGTTGAAAAAGAGAATGGATGCGGTGTCCATGCCCATAAATTTACGTTCGATTAAGGCAATATGCGTGCAGTTTTCTGCTTTGATATGCCCGGACATGCCGTGCTTTCCACGCAGATTGAAATAGCCGTGGCGGTGGAAACCCGAAGGCAGTTCGCCGCTAAATTCGAGGATCACATCGGCAGTATGCACCAGCGTGGTGACGTTGCCCCATTCGCAGACGGTATCCCAGACAGTATCGAATTTATCGCCTGACACAACTGTCGGAGAGGGCAGATTTTTCACTACCTCCAGCAACGTGGTGTTGTATTGTTCGGCGATCGCCTCCAGCGTACCGTCTGGCTCCGTTTTCAAAAATTCCTGTAACGAGACATGGCTCATAAATCACTCCTGTTATGGTTTTTCAAGCGCAATCGCTGGCGCATTAAGTACCTGAATCAGTTCATTAAGAGACTGCAAAATGTTGCTTGCCCAGAAACGACCTTCATTGGTCAACCGCAGGCACGTTGAAGCATCGCGGCTTAAGCCTTTTTGGTGCCACTGGGCCAGTAATGGTGCGAGTTTTTCGGCATGTGGCGTAAGTTCGTCCAGCGGTACACGCGCCGTTTCAATGCCCGACTGCAAGGTATGACGCCACTGCGCGTTACGTTCGGCGTTACGCATGATCATCATCAGCGGTTTTTTGCCTGCCGCGACGGATTCATGCCAGGTCTGCAGATTGCGTTCGTTCATCCAGGAGTAACCATTAATCGAACCACCTGCGCCGGAACCAAAGGCCAGACAATCGGCACCTTGTTTTATCAGCAGGTTATAGAGATTGCGTTCGCGTGTGGTACGGCCCCAGTGGCTGTTACTGATGCAGCGCCAACCGGCATCGTCCATAAAATCACACCCTTGCAGGTAAAGATCGCGACGCTCCGCTGGAGAGGGCACGGTAGTGCGCCCGTTTTCCACGGCTTTGCCCAGTGGCGTGTTGGGCAGGACGTTGAGCGCATAGAGGTCGACGCCGTCAAGACCGATATCGCGGGCAATAGCCAGATCTTCTCCCCAGGTTTGCGCATCCTGACCTGGCAGGCCAAACAGCAGGTCACAGACCACCGCAGCACGGTCGCGTTTGACCAGGCTTTCCATAAACGCAATGGCGGTTGGGCCATCCGAGGTGCGGGCCATTTTCTTGCGGATTTTGCTGTTAAACGACTGAATACCAATTGAGAAGCGGTTTGCTCCCGCATCAAGGCAAGCGTCGATTCGCTCAGCGTCAAAATTCAGTACCCGGCCTTCAATGGTGATTTCACAATCGGGTGCCAGTGGTAATTTTTCTCGTAGTGTGGTGATGATTCTTGCCAAATCGCGCGCGGAGAGTGCGGAAGGCGTACCGCCACCGAAATAGACCGCATGGATGGGCGCGGACTGATGCAATACGCTGTCTGCCTCCTGTTCGATTTCTCGAATCAGGGCATCGGTATAATGAGCACACGCATCTTCATTAAAACGATTCTGATAAAAACCGCAAAACGTGCAGTGTGTCGCGCAAAAAGGAATATGAAGATAAACCAGTCGCTTACGAGGTGAGGTTGTTTGACTGATCATCTCTTGCCAGGTCTGTGCCAGTTGTTCTTTGGCGACCGGAATGGCCCCACGAAACGGCATCATGGCACGCCTGTCTTTAAATGGCTGGTCACCGTCTAAAGCAAAATGAGGCGTGAGATCCAGGGTGTTTTTCATGTTCATACGTCTGATTTAAATCCGTTTATTGCGGCCAAAGTTGCTGGTGTAAAGACTCAACGACATCAGCAATACGCGGGCCCATTCCCAGAATCAGGTTTTGATCAACGGTGATAATGCGCTGGTTCTTCCAGGCGGCGGTGTGGGTAATTCCGGCAATAGAACGTAGCCGATTAATATCGCCATCGACCATTTGTGAGGTTACGACAATCACTTCAGGATTAGCCGCAATCAGCGATTCCGCGCTGTAGCTTTTGTACTGCTGGTGGGTAGCGACGTTTTCTGCTCCGGCAAGCGACAGAATGGCGTCTGCGACGCTGCCTTTACCGGCGACCTGTGGCGCGCTGCCGCCAGCAGAGAGAATAAACATCGCTTTAACCGGGGCTTTTTTTGCCGCCACGCTTTGCTGTACTCGCTCCAGGCGTTGGCTGATTTGTGTCACCAGCGCCTCGCCTTGTTCAGGAACCTGTAACGTTTTTGCCAGTTGGCGAATGTTGGCGTACATCTGCTCAAGGGTGGCTGGTACACGCGGCAGAGTGACGACGTTGACCTTTTGCGCCCGCAACTGGTCGAGCACAATTTGCGGTCCTGCATCCTGCCAGGTAATTACGCTATCCGGGCGAAGTGACAAAATGCCTTCGCTGCTGAGTTGTTTCCAGTAGCCAATATGCGGCAGTTTGGCGGTTTCTGGGGGATAAGATGTCGTTTCATCGACACCCACCACGCGCTCGCCAGCACCCATCGCGTAGATTAGCTCCGTCAGTGATCCTCCAGCGACCACAATGCGTTCGGCAGCCGTTGCGCTAAAAGCCCAGCTAAGAGCCAGTACTGCCGTAAACAATTTTTTTCGTTTTACCGCAGTCTTCGCGGCAGAGGTCACGGCTGAAATACATAACGTTAGTGGGGAAAAAAGATACGGCCTGTTGGTGATCCTTGGCATCATATGAGAACTCTTATCGAATTGAGAATGATCATGATTATCATTTGAGTTATATATGAAATACAACCGTCGATTCAATACGCAAGGCGTTACAAGCGTATTTATTTTTGATTTTTATCAAGATGCTTCGTCAGCTAACGTTCTTGTTACCGACAAAATTTCAGGGCGGGAAAAAGCTGAGATCTCAGAGATATCGCGGCTTGCAGAGCAAAGAGAAGAGAAAATTATCGCGGTTAACGACAATGTTTCGTTATGAGGTCGTGGGGGAATGCCACAAGAAAAAAATGGTTTTCTGGATACAGGATAGCTTTCATAACCCCCTGTTTATTGTGTTAATGGCGGTTAAAAAAAAGCTTGATCATAAAAAATTGATCGATAATAATTCTCATTATCACGCCTGGCTTTAACAAAATATGACTATATGGATAACAAAATCATAGCTTTTGCAAGGGATAACGCACAGCGCTCTTCACTCCAGATGCGGCATATCGCTTTGCCTGACAAAGAGGGCGAATTGTCCGGGATACCAGGCAATTTCACCGGATATAAACGCCCGTTAACTCACCCGGCGAATATTATCGCTTTGAATTGTAAATAAATTTATTTTTCGCCAGCCATCCCGGTATTAATCCAGGTAGCCAGCATTTTTTATTTTCCTCATGGAGAATCGCTATGTCACGTCCGCAATTTACCTCGTTGCGCTTGAGTTTGTTGGCTTTGGCTGTTTCTGCCACCTTGCCAACGTTTGCTTTTGCTACTGAAACCATGACCGTTACGGCAACGGGGAATGCCCGTAGTTCCTTCGAAGCACCAATGATGGTCAGCGTCCTCGACACTTCCGCTCCTGAAAACCAAACGGCGACTTCAGCCACCGATCTGCTGCGTCATGTTCCTGGAATTACCCTTGATGGTACCGGACGAACCAACGGTCAGGATGTAAATATGCGTGGTTATGACCATCGCGGCGTGCTGGTTCTTGTCGATGGCGTTCGTCAGGGAACGGATACCGGACACCTGAATGGGACTTTCCTCGATCCGGCGCTGATCAAACGTGTCGAGATTGTCCGTGGACCTTCGGCATTACTGTATGGCAGTGGCGCGCTGGGTGGGGTTATCTCCTACGATACGGTCGATGCAAAAGATTTATTGCAGGAAGGACAAAGCAGCGGTTTTCGCGTTTTTGGCACCGGTGGCACGGGGGACCATAGCCTGGGATTAGGCGCGAGCGCGTTTGGGCGAACGGAAAATCTGGATGGTATTGTGGCCTGGTCCAGTCGCGATCGTGGTGATTTACGCCAGAGCAATGGCGAAACCGCGCCGAATGATGAGGCTATTAATAACATGCTGGCGAAAGGAACCTGGCAAATTGATTCTGCCCAGGCTCTGAGCGGATTAGTGCGTTATTACAATAACGACGCGCGCGAACCAAAAAATCCGCAGACCGTTGAAGCGTCTGACAGCAGTAATCCGATGGTTGATCGTTCAACGATTCAACGTGATGCTCAGCTTTCTTATAAACTCTCTCCAGTGGGCAACGACTGGTTAAATGCTGATGCAAAAGTTTACTGGTCGGAAGTTCGTATTAATGCGCAAAACACGGGAAGTTCCGGTGAGTATCGCGAACAGACAACAAAAGGTGCCAAACTGGAGAACCGTTCCACTCTGTTTGCCGAGAGTTTTGCCTCTCACCTGCTGACGTATGGCGGTGAGTATTATCGTCAGGAACAGCATCCGGGCGGCGCGACGACGGGCTTCCCGCAAGCAAAAATTGATTTCAGTTCCGGCTGGCTACAGGATGAGATCACCTTACGCGATCTGCCGATTACCCTGCTTGGCGGAACCCGCTATGACAGTTATCGCGGTAGCAGCGACGGCTACAAAGATGTTGATGCCGACAAATGGTCATCTCGTGCGGGGATGACTATCAATCCGACCAACTGGCTGATGTTATTTGGTTCATATGCCCAGGCATTCCGCGCGCCGACGATGGGCGAAATGTACAACGATTCTAAGCACTTCTCGATTGGTCGCTTCTATACCAACTATTGGGTGCCAAACCCGAATTTACGTCCGGAAACCAACGAAACTCAGGAATACGGCTTTGGGCTGCGTTTTGATGACCTGATGTTGTCCAATGATGCCCTGGAATTTAAAGCCAGCTACTTTGATACCAAAGCGAAGGATTACATCTCCACAACCGTCGATTTCGCGGCGGCGATAACCATGTCTTATAACGTCCCGAATGCCAAAATCTGGGGCTGGGATGTGATGACGAAATATACCACTGACCTGTTTAGTCTTGATGTGGCCTATAACCGTACCCGCGGCAAAGACACTGATACCGGGGAATATATCTCCAGCATTAACCCGGATACCGTTACCAGCACCCTGAATATTCCGATCGCTCACAGTGGCTTCTCTGTTGGTTGGGTCGGTACGTTTGCCGATCGCTCAACACATATCAGCAGCAGTTACAGCAAACAACCTGGCTACGGCGTGAATGATTTCTACGTCAGTTATCAAGGGCAGCAGGCGCTCAAAGGCATGACCACGACTCTGGTATTGGGCAATGCCTTCGATAAAGAGTACTGGTCGCCGCAGGGCATCCCACAGGATGGACGTAACGGCAAAATTTTCGTGAGTTATCAATGGTAATCATCAGCCCCGATATTTCGGGGCATTTATCTGGAAGGAAGAGAGACAATGAACCACTACACACGCTGGCTTGAGTTAAAAGAACAAAATCCCGGAAAGTACGCGCGTGACATCGCAGGTTTAATGAATATCAGCGAAGCAGAACTGGCATTTGCGCGCGTCACTCACGACGCGTGGCGGATGCGCGGCGATATTCGTGAAATTCTGGCAGCGCTGGAAAGCGTTGGTGAAACCAAATGTATTTGTCGTAATGAATATGCAGTCCATGAGCAAGTTGGCTCGTTCACAAACCAGCATTTGAACGGTCATGCCGGATTAATACTCAACCCGCGCGCGCTGGATTTGCGACTGTTTATTAATCAGTGGGCCAGTGTTTTCCATATAAAAGAAAACACGGCTCGCGGTGAACGTCAGAGTATTCAGTTCTTTGATCATCCGGGCGATGCATTACTGAAAGTTTATGCTACCGACAATACCGATATGGCGGCATGGAATGAGCTTCTGGCACGCTTTACCGTCGAGGAAAATACGCCGCTTGAGTTAACAACGGTTGATGCGCCTGTCGCACAAACCGACGTCGATGCCAGTGTTGTAGAACAAGAGTGGCGTGCGATGACGGATGTCCATCAGTTTTTTACGTTGCTCAAGCGCCACAACCTGACTCGTCAGCAGGCGTTCAATCTGGTGGCAGACGATTTGGCCTGCAAAGTACCTGGTAGTGCGCTGGCGCAAATTCTTGAATCTGCACAGCAGGATGGCAATGAAATCATGGTGTTTGTTGGCAACCGTGGCTGCGTACAGATTTTCACGGGTGTGGTAGAAAAAGTGGTGCTAATGAAAGGTTGGCTGAATATTTTCAACCCGACGTTTACTCTTCATCTATTAGAAGAGAGCATTGCTGAAGCCTGGGTTACCCGTAAACCGACCAGCGATGGCTACGTAACCAGCCTGGAACTGTTTGCTCATGATGGTACGCAGATTGCGCAACTTTATGGTCAGCGTACTGAAGGGGAACAGGAGCAGGCGCAATGGCGTAAACAGATTGCGGCGCTGACGCAGGAAGGCGTTGCTGCATAACGAGTCATTGTCCGGAGGTCTGGCTGTCGCCGGGCCTCTTTATAAATATCAGCTGGAGATTTCAGACCAGATAATCAATATGTTGATGACGTACCAGCTCATTGATCCGCTTAAGATTGAGGATCATCATAATATTGTGTTTATGGCAGTAGAATGTTTTCAGCGATATTTTGAGTTTCCCCAGAATATCTTCTGTCGTCATTTGATTCGCAATGCAGCTCAGAACCTGATGCTGTTTGCGCGAGAGTGACACGTCTGCTTCAGGTACAGAGCAATAACTGCCATTGAGCAGTGCGATGAAGTCAATAATCGTAATATTTCTCTGGACAAAGGTTACCGGAACTTTCCCCAGACAGCGTTTAATATTAAACGGCGAGAAAACAATGACATGAACAGGCCGCAGGCGTTCAATTTTGTTGAGCATTGATGAGTGGAATACATTATTCATTAATGTATCAATAATCACTAAGGCATTCTGATGCAACGTTAAGTCAATCTCTTCTTCGTTCTGTATATGAACGACATTACCTTTACTTACAATATTTTTCATCGCGGTGAAAAACATGGTGTCTTTGGTAATTATAAGAAACATAACCGACTCCCTTTGCGAACATTAATTTTATAATCAGGTTGCCAAAGGTAATAAAAAGGTCAGAGCTTGTAATTATACTAATTAGCTTGCTGTACATTAATTGAATGTGTTCAAAGATGCAGATATCTCATCAATATCTGCATCTTCAGGTAATGTTATTTGACCAGTTCTGGCGTTACCTGGCTAACCGCATCGGTATAGTAAGGAGTGCCGCCCCAGCCGGGTTCTGGCCAGAATGCGCCGTAGCCGTAATCCCACAGGTTATAGGTTGTGTTCACCACTTCTCGTAAATGCCACACCTGAATCCCCTGCATATTCACTTCAAGGAAGTTATATGGGACTTTATTGATAAAGCCAGGTTGTTCGCCCTGAATGGTTCCGAGGATGGTGACATAGTGGTTACGGTAGTTTACTGGGTCAAGGAAACCACTTTGTCTGGCGAGCAGTCGCCCTTGATAGTTGGCCTCAATGTCAGGTTTCGCATAGCTATCCAACGGCAATACGGCGATTTCTAGCAATGTATCGGTTTTGCCATTAATGACGTTAATGACTTTACCGCCAAAGCGGGCCTGCTGACCAACGTATAAATTTGGTTGGTTATGAACAGCAACAAAACTTTTTTGGATATCAGGCTGGTTATTACCTTTGATATTTTGTGGAATAGAACTACACGCGGCAAGCAATAATGCAAGGCTGACGATGAGAGCACCTTTTGACTTGTTCATGTTACTATCCTTATCAACAAATGTTAAAACCATAATAGATATTTCTTTATGGTTTTCATCTGATTTTCAGGTGATATGCCTGATAGTAACGTAAACCTGTCTGATATTTATATCCTTGCAGATGAGATCCGGAAAGCATTGATGTGTGATGTTATTATGTGTCTCCTTATAATATGGGATATTATAAGGCGGCTCTTATTTCTAATGGCGCATGGTGTAAAGATTGTTATTGATGTGATGATAATGGTTTATAAATGTTAGATATGCAAGCCATTCGTAATTTTAACTTTGGGGACCTTCAATTTAAAAACACTTATTATATGACTCATTTTATCTGTTCATTAAAAAAACATTGTTTATCCGTCCTGCATGGATATCAATAAGTTACTGAAATTGCACGATCGAAATTATGTATTTTTTGTCAATAATGAGAGGGCGCAGCCGCCCCCTTTGTTTATTTTAATCGTTTACCCGCCTCATCAACCACTTTCTCGCCATCTTCCTTGGTGAACGCGCCTTGTTGCGCATCTGGCAGAATTTCCAGCACCACTTCTGAAGGGCGGCACAGACGAGTTCCCAGCGGTGTAACCACAATCGGGCGATTAATCAGGATGGGATATTGCAGCATAAAGTCGATTAACCGATCGTCAGCAAATTTATCTTCCGCAAGGCCCAACTCCTCATATGGCTCGACGTTTTTACGCAGCAGCGCGCGTACCGAAATCCCCATATCGGCAATGAGTTTGACCAGTTCATCGCGCGTCGGCGGTGTTTCCAGATAATAGATAATGGTCGGTTCTGTACCGCTGTTGCGGATCATCTCCAGCGTATTACGCGACGTGCCGCAGGCCGGGTTGTGATAAATGGTAATGTTGCTCATATCAGTATCTCATTACGATGTGAAAGAGAGGCGTAGCGCCAGCGCGGTCAGCGTCACAAACAGCACAGGCAGGGTCATGATAATTCCTGTACGGAAGTAATATCCCCAGCTGATTGTCATATTCTTCTGCGAAAGTACGTGCAGCCAGAGCAGCGTTGCCAGACTACCAATCGGGGTAATTTTCGGCCCCAAATCGCAGCCAATCACGTTGGCATAAACCATCGCTTCTTTGATAACGCCAGATGCCGTGCTGCCATCAATGGACAACGCGCCAACCAGCACCGTTGGCATATTGTTCATAATAGAAGAGAGGAAGGCGGTGAGGAATCCGGTGCCGAGCGTCGCGGCCCACAGGCCGTTATCTGCCAGCACGTTGAGTACGCCAGAAAGATATTCCGTTAGTCCGGCATTGCGCAGGCCATAAACCACCAGATACATGCCGAGCGAGAAGATGACAATCTGCCAGGGCGCACCGCGCAGCACTTTACCCGTATTAATCGCATGACCGCGTTTAGCGACGGCAAATAATATCAGCGCGCCCACAGCTGCAATGGCACTCACCGGAATACCGAGCGGTTCCAGGACGAAAAATCCCACCAGCAGAAACAGTAAAACAACCCAGCCAGTTTTGAACGTAGCAGGATCTTTAATCGCTTCTGCGGGAGATTTTAGCAGCGCCATATCGTAGTTCTGCGGAATATCTTTGCGGAAATAGAGATGCAACATCATCAGGGTAGCCAGTATCGCGGCGATATCCACCGGCACCATCACCGAGGCGTATTCGCGAAAGTCGAGGCCAAAGAAATCTGCGGAAACGATATTCACCAGGTTGGAGACGATAAGCGGCAGGCTGGCGGTATCGGCAATGAATCCCGCTGCCATCACGAACGCCAGCGTAGTGCCTTTACTGAACCCTAAAGCCAGCAGCATGGCGATGACAATCGGCGTCAAAATAAGCGCCGCGCCATCATTGGCAAACAGGGCCGCAACGGCGGCACCGAGCAGGACAATCCAGCTAAACAGCAGGCGACCGCGTCCATTGCCCCAGCGTGAAACGTGCAGCGCCGCCCATTCAAAAAAGCCGGACTCATCCAGTAGCAGGCTGATGATAATGACGGCAATAAACGCAGCCGTCGCGTTCCAGACGATATTCCACACCACCGGAATATCACCCGGATGAACCACGCCCGTAACTAACGCCAGTACCGCGCCGAGCGTTGCACTCCAGCCGATGCCTAAACCTTTCGGCTGCCAGATAACCAATACGATGGTCAGGACAAAGATAGCGCCTGCCAGTAACATAATGCCTCCCGGATAAAACACATGTGAAAATTCATATGTGTTTAGCTAAATTTTTTAACCGCAAATGTTATTACCGTCTGCGGAACAATTTTGTCGAGCCAGGTTGCGGACAATCGCCTGAACCTTTTCCTGCTCACACCGCCAGGCCTCATCAATAATTTTCGCCGCCCACGATGGAATATGCGGCGATAAGCGGTAATGAACCCACTTTCCTTGCTTGCGGTCCAGCAATAGCCCGCTCTCACGAAGAAGCGCCAGATGGCGGGAGATCTTGGGCTGCGACTGATCGAGGGCAGTGCAGAGATCGCAGACGCATAACTCTCCCAGCTCGCTGAGCAGTAAAACGATGCCCAGACGGGTTTCATCGGCAAGAATTTTGAACAGTTGGATGGGTAACAGAAATGACATATTGCGCTCCTGATTGTTACAGGCAGTGTCTCTCTTCAAAGCGGATAAGTCAAAAACATATATGAATTAATGAATGTGTAAGTGCAGAAGATGGTAATAGGTGTGAATTTTGAGTTGGGTATTCATTTGAAAGGCGGTCTGAATCAGGACGTAAAAAAACCGACTTTGCGTCGGTTTTTTTACTCTTCAGCCTGAGTTGGTGGCTCTGGCTGGAGTGAGAATGCCATCATCTAACGGCTCAATACTATTAGCCAGTGGCTAACATTGCAAGAATTAGCTATTTCTTCAGCTGGCAGAGGGAGCACTTCGGTATATATCGCAGTGAAAGATGATTTATATACTTTCACCGGATTATCGCCGTATTAAGCCTTGTCCGAATCAGGACGTAAAAAAACCGACTTTGCGTCGGTTTTTTTACTCTTCAGCCCTGAGTTGGTGGCTCTGACTGGAGTGAGAATGCCCACATCTAACTTTTCCATGCTATTACCTTAAAGGATACATTGCAAGGTTATGCTGGTTATTTAGCCTAATTTCACTGTATGATTATCCAGTTAGCTCTGAGGCATTTTCACTCTGGCAATGCGCATAAACGCTTTCAAAGTCCTGATCAGTGGTACGGGTGGTGCCGTTAACTGATGCTCTGGCCGGAGTGAGAATGCCCACATCTAACAATAGGGCATGCGCCGTGACAGGCAATGGATGAGTAAGCGGATGCATTCTCACTCCATCGCATGGAGAAAACGGGTGATTGATAAAGCAATCATCGTTCTTGGGGCGTTAATTGCGCTGCTGGAACTGATCCGCTTTCTGCTTCAGCTTCTGAACTGATAGCGGAAACGTAATTAAGGGCTAAGAGCACACTACTCTTAGCCCTTTAACATTTAACGCATTGTCACGAACTCTTCTGCCGCCGTCGGGTGAATGGCGACGGTATTGTCGAAGTCTTTTTTGGTTGCCCCCATCTTCAGCGCCACCGCGAAGCCCTGCAACATTTCGTCCATACCAAAGCCAATGCCGTGAATACCGACAATCTTCTCTTCCGGTCCAACGCATACCAGTTTCATGCGGCACGGCTGGCGGTGAGTGGTGACGGCGGTATACATCGCGGTGAAAGAGGATTTATACACTTTCACCTGATCGTCGCCGTACTGCTCGCGCGCCTGCGGTTCCGTTAAACCAACAGTACCAATCGGTGGATGGCTGAAGACCACGGTCGGAATGTTGCTGTAATCCAGATGCTCATCCGGCTTGTTATTAAACAGGCGTTCAGAGAGACGGCGACCCGCTGCAACTGCCACCGGTGTCAGTTCCACTGCACCCGTGTTATCGCCTACCGCGTAAATACCTTCAACGTTGGTGTTTTGATATTTATCGACGACGATATAGCCTTTTTCGTTGGTTTTTACGCCAGCGGCTTCCAGGTTGATGTTGTCATTGGCAGGCTCGCGACCAATCGCCCAAATCAGGCAATCCACCGTTTCACTGCGACCATCTTCCAGCTCCAGCGTCAGGCTGCCATCGGCATTTTTCACCACCGCTTTCGGGATGGCGTTGGTGTGCAGCTGCGGGCCTTCGGCGTTCATCACTTCAACCAGCGTTTCAGAGATCATCGGGTCGAAACTGCGCAGCGGCGCATGTTTACGCACAAACAGATGCGTTTTCGCGCCCAAGCCGTTAATCACGCCCGCCAGCTCAACAGCGATGTAACCTGCGCCAACAACCGCTACACGCTCTGGCAAAGCAGGAAGGGCGAAGAAACCATCGGAATCAATACCATATTCCACGCCTGGAATATCCGGGTGGCTCGGACGACCGCCGGTGGCGATCAGAATATGATCGGCCGTGATGGTTTCGCCGTTTACCTCTAGCGTTTTGGCATCAACGAAGCGGGCAAAGCCTTTGATTACATCAACGTTATTTTTACCGAGCACGTTTTCATAGGAGGTATGAATACGGTCGATATAAGCGGTACGGCTGGCGATCAACGTTTCCCAGTTGAATTTATTGATAGTGGTATCGAAACCATAATCCGGGCCGTACATATGGATCGCTTCACGGATTTGCGCCGCGTGCCACATCACTTTTTTCGGCACACAGCCAACATTTACGCAGGTGCCGCCCAGTTCTTTGGCTTCAATCAGCGCGCATTTCTGGCCGTACATAGCCGCGCGGTTGATGGAGGCGATACCGCCGCTGCCGCCGCCGATGGCGATGTAATCATAGTGTTTAGTCATGACAGAGTGTCCTTATCGTTGATTACCGCGATTGTAGCGCGAGACGTAATAGGTGCCAGCGATGGCTGCAATTACTCCGGCACTATCCAGCTTACGGTGGCGTGCCCGGTGCCTGCCGGAACCAGTTTGCTGTGCAGCCACGGCAGCACGTTATTCATCTGCTGTTCCAGCTTCCACGGCGGGTTAATCACAATCATGCCAGAAGCGGTCATGCCACGGCGATCGCTGTCTGGCAGTACCGCCAGTTCAATTTGCAGAATTTTGCGAATGCCGGTCGCTTCCAGGTCGTGGATCATGCGCTTAATTTGCTGGCGCAGCACCACTGGATACCACAATGCGTAAGTGCCCGTGGCGAAACGTTTATACCCCTCGTTAATGCCGCTGACCACCGCCTGATAGTCGGTTTTCATTTCATACGGCGGGTCGATAAGGATTAAGCCACGGCGGGAAACCGGCGGCAGTTTGGCCTTAAGTTGCTGGAAACCGTCGGCTTTTTCCACGCGCGCACGGCTGTCTTTCTGAAATTCAGAACGCAGCAACGGGTAATCGCTCGGGTGCAGCTCGGTCAGTTGCAGGCTGTCCTGTTCACGCAGTAGCTGACGAGCAATCAACGGCGAACCGGGGTAGTAGCGCAACTGACCGCTACGGTTGAAGTGTTTTACCACATTGATGTACGGCTCCAGCTCCGCAGGCAAATCCTCCTGCTGCCAGATACGGGCGATACCTTCGAGATATTCGCCGGTACGCTCGGCATGTTCGCTACCTAACTGATAACGCCCGGCGCCTGCGTGGGTGTCGAGATAGAGAAACGGTTTATCTTTCTCTTTCAGCGACTCGATGATCAGGCTCTGAACGGTATGTTTAAGGACGTCGGCGTGGTTGCCAGCGTGAAAGCTGTGGCGATAACTGAGCATGGGTAAAGGTGTTCCGGTAAGTAAAAATCGGCCCGTATTTGGGGCGCACAAAAGCGTATCCGGACAGTATACCGAAAAGAGGCCGCCGCCGCGAAAGCGTAACGTTTCTCATTGAAATTCACTACACTTAACCCCATGCTATTGCCATTACGCGCCGGATGAGATGCTTTGTGTCACACCCGGCGAAAGCGCCTGTGAGCGTTTTGTTCCCCTCTTTAACCAGGACTGTACCTATGACGAATCCGTTACTGACTCCCTTTGAATTGCCTCCGTTTTCTAAAATTCTCCCGGAACATGTGGTTCCAGCCGTGACTAAGGCGCTGAACGACTGCCGCGAAAATGTGGAGCGCGTAGTAGCGCAAGGGGCACCGTACACCTGGGAAAATCTCTGCCAGCCGCTGGCGGAAGTGGACGATGTGCTGGGGCGTATTTTCTCCCCGGTCAGCCACCTGAACTCGGTGAAAAATAGCCCGGAACTGCGCGAAGCCTACGAACAAACCTTGCCGCTGCTGTCAGAATACAGCACCTGGGTAGGGCAACATGAAGGGCTGTATAAAGCGTATCGCGATCTGCGCGATGGCGATAACTACGCCACGCTGAATACGGCGCAGAAGAAAGCGGTTGATAACGCACTGCGCGACTTCGAACTCTCTGGCATCGGTCTGCCGAAAGAGAAACAGCTGCGTTACGGCGAAATTGCTACCCGTCTTTCCGAGCTGGGCAACCAGTACAGCAACAACGTCCTTGATGCGACGATGGGCTGGACCAAACTCGTTACCGACGAAGCTGAGCTGGCGGGTATGCCAGAAAGCGCACTGGCTGCGGCAAAAGCCCAGGCCGAAGCGAAAGAACTGGAAGGCTACCTGCTGACGCTGGATATCCCAAGCTACTTGCCGGTAATGACCTACTGCGACAACCAGGCTCTGCGCGAAGAAATGTATCGCGCTTACAGTACTCGCGCCTCCGATCAAGGCCCGAACGCCGGTAAGTGGGACAACAGCAAGGTGATGGAAGAGATCCTCGCGCTGCGTCACGAACTGGCGCAACTGCTGGGCTTTGAAAACTACGCCTTCAAATCACTTGCCACTAAAATGGCAGAAAACCCGCAGCAGGTGCTGGATTTCTTAACCGATCTGGCAAAACGCGCGCGTCCGCAGGGCGAAAAAGAGCTGGCGCAGCTGCGCGCCTTCGCCAAAGCCGAATTTGGCGTCGATGAGTTGCAGCCGTGGGATATCGCTTACTACAGCGAAAAACAGAAACAGCACCTCTACAGCATCAGCGACGAGCAGCTGCGTCCGTACTTCCCGGAAAACAAAGCAGTTAACGGCTTGTTTGAAGTGGTGAAACGTATTTACGGCATCACCGCTAAAGAGCGTAAAGATGTTGATGTTTGGCACCCGGATGTACGTTTCTTCGAACTGTATGACGAGAACAACGAACTGCGCGGCAGCTTCTACCTCGATCTGTACGCCCGTGAGAACAAGCGCGGCGGGGCGTGGATGGATGACTGCGTAGGCCAGATGCGTAAAGCTGACGGTTCTCTGCAAAAACCGGTCGCGTATCTAACCTGTAACTTCAACCGCCCGGTGAATGGTAAACCGGCGCTGTTTACCCATGACGAAGTGATCACCCTGTTCCACGAGTTCGGTCATGGCCTGCACCATATGCTGACCCGCATCGAAACCGCCGGTGTGTCCGGTATCAGCGGGGTGCCGTGGGATGCGGTCGAACTGCCGAGCCAGTTTATGGAAAACTGGTGCTGGGAGCCGGAGGCGCTGGCGTTTATCTCCGGTCACTATGAAACCGGCGAACCGCTGCCGAAAGAGTTGCTGGATAAAATGCTGGCGGCGAAGAACTACCAGGCGGCGCTGTTTATTCTGCGCCAGCTGGAGTTCGGCCTGTTCGATTTCCGCCTCCATGCCGAGTTCCGCCCGGATCAGGGTGCGAAAATCCTCGAAACTCTGGCAGAAATCAAGAAACTGGTTGCCGTGGTACCGTCTCCGTCATGGGGCCGTTTCCCGCACGCTTTCAGCCATATTTTCGCCGGTGGTTATGCGGCAGGCTACTACAGCTACCTGTGGGCCGATGTGCTGGCAGCAGATGCCTTCTCGCGTTTTGAGGAAGAGGGCATTTTCAACCGTGAAACCGGGCAGTCGTTCCTCGACAATATTCTGAGCCGTGGTGGTTCAGAAGAGCCGATGGATCTGTTCAAACGTTTCCGTGGTCGTGAACCGCAACTGGATGCGATGCTGGAGCATTACGGCATTAAGGGCTGATCATTCAGTGAAAATCTGCTTAATTGATGAAACGGGCGCCGGAGACGGCGCCTTATCTGTTCTGGCGGCCCGCTGGGGGCTGGAACATGATGAAGACAACCTGATGGCGCTGGTGTTAACGCCGGAGCATCTGGAACTGCGCAAGCGCGATGAGCCAAAGCTTGGCGGCATTTACGTTGATTTTGTTGGCGGGGCGATGGCACACCGCCGCAAATTTGGCGGTGGTCGCGGTGAGGCGGTGGCGAAAGCGGTGGGCATTAAAGGCGATTATCTGCCGGATGTCGTCGATGCTACCGCAGGGCTGGGGCGCGATGCCTTTGTGCTGGCTTCGGTCGGCTGCCGCGTACGGATGCTGGAGCGTAATCCAGTGGTTGCTGCATTGCTCGACGATGGCCTGGCGCGTGGTTATGCGGATGCGGAGATCGGCGGCTGGTTGCAGGAGCGTTTGCAGCTGATCCACGCTTCCAGCCTGACGGCGCTGACTGATATTACCCCGCGCCCGCAGGTGGTCTATCTCGATCCGATGTTCCCGCATAAGCAGAAAAGCGCGCTGGTGAAAAAAGAGATGCGCGTGTTTCAGTCGCTGGTGGGGCCGGATCTCGACGCCGATGGGTTGCTGGAGCCTGCGCGGCTGCTGGCGACCAAACGTGTGGTGGTAAAGCGCCCGGACTACGCGCCGCCGCTGGCGAATGTCGCCACGCCAAACGCGGTTGTCACCAAAGGGCATCGCTTTGATATTTATGCGGGTACACCGGCATAAAAGTAAAACAGGGTAGCGTTATCGCTACCCTGTTTTCTGCAAGAATAATCAATGGCTTTCCGGCGTCTCAATCATGCGTTTCAGCCACGGCACCATCAACAGCATCACTACTGCAACGGCCAGTGTAACCAGACCAATCTTACCAAACACGTTGGTATAGACAGGCAGCGTCTCAAGCGGGTCGGTAATGTTGTCTGGTACTGCGGTAAATGTTGCCACATAGCCGCCCAGCAAGAACGCGGCAGCCTGCGTAAGGAACCACATCCCGAGAATAAAGCCCATCAAATGTTGTGGCACCAGAGCGGCAATCATTGCCAGGCCCAGGGCGCTAATAAGCAGTTCACCTAAGCTCTGGAATAAGTAAACCAGCACGATAAACCATGGCGATGTCAGCCCCTGGGCGTCCGCAAACCACATTCCCGCTGCGGCGGCTGTCAAAAAGCCTAGCGAGCACATAAACATACCGAGAGTAAATTTCATCGGCATGGAGAGGTCTTTGCCTTTGTTACCCAGATGCGTGTAAATGCCTGCCAGAACTGGGCTGGCGAGCACCACCCAGAACGGGTTAAGCGCCTGGAAGCTCACCGGGTTGATGGAAAAACCGAGAATTTCATGATGCACGTTGTTGATAGCAAAGAAGTTCAGCGACGTTGGCATCTGGGCGTAGAGGATGTAAAACACTACCGCTTCAAGCATCAGCACAAAGGCGACAAACATCTTATTGCGCCCGGTTTTATCCAGCTTGAATGCCTGACGGAAGAAGATAATGGTCACGACGATAGAGAGAACAATCAGTACCAGATTGGCGACTTCCACGTTGTGCATCAGCCATGCGCAAACGAAAATCATCACCACGCTGCCCATCAGCACGTACAACAATTTGCTGAAGTTCATCGGTCGGAAATCTGGTTCAGAACCAATATCTTTCACCATTCCGCGACAGGCGATGTAAACCAGTAGCGCGACAATCAATCCTGCTCCGCATAAGTTATAGGTGACGGAATAGCCAAATCTGTCAGCGATAACCGGTGCTAGCGACAGCGCAATCAACGAGCCGATATTGATCGACATATAGAACAGGGTGAAAGCGCCATCGAGACGAGGATCTTTCGGTGGATAGCACTTCGAAAGCAGGCTTGCCGGGTTGGCTTTAAACAGGCCGTTGCCGACGGCGATTGTTCCCAGCGCGATGAATATCAGGTCTGGCTTGAGTAGCGACATCCCGGTCATGAAGTAGCCCATCGCCAGAACAATTGCCCCAAGGACAATGGTGCGTTTAGTTCCTAACAGATGGTCGCCAACATAACCACCGATCGAGATAAGGCCATAGACCAGCGCAGCGAAGGCACCAAAGGTGACAAAAGCCTGTTCTTGTGAGAAACCGAGCTGTTTAACGAAGAAAACGGCCAGGACGCCTTGCACGCCGTAGTAACCGAATCGCTCCCATAGTTCGACAAAAAAGATCATGAAGAATGGGCGAGGTTGTTGCAGCATCCCAGTGGGTGTTGTTGTATTCATAATTTTTAGCCTTTCAATACCATCATGAAAAGTATGAACGCGTAAGTGATTGCGCGCGAAAGAGTTTACACATGTCTAAAATTCTTAATATTGATGCAATGAATGCATTAATGCACTATCTCAGCAAAAAATAACCAGCTAATCATGCTGATTGTTTGAGTTATGATGGCGTTAAATGCTGTTTTTTGGTGGGGTAAATTTGAATTATTCGATGCGTAGTTGAAGTTTCTGACCGCAGATGAACACCGGCTTGATTGAGCACTCCCGTGTTTGTACCCGCACGTCGCATTCGGGTACAACACAAAAAGCAGAACGCCCGCATAAGCGGGCGTCCAGGAGCAAGTGGGGGAGATATTATTCTTCTTCGTCGCGCAGCGGAACAATCAGCATATCAACGTGAACGGTGTTGATCAGCTGACGCGCGGAAGACATCAGTTTGCTCCAGAAGTCCTGGTGGTGACCACAAACAACCAGGTCCATGTCGTATTTCTTGATCGCATCAACCAGAACTTGACCCAAATCGCCGCTGCCGCTAAGGGTTTCAGTAATTGGGTAGCCTGCGTTGGTGGAGAGTTCGGTCAATGCATGATGAGTCTCTTCGGAAATGCGTTTCTGCATGTCACCCAGATTTACATCAATAAGTCCGGTGTATAGGTCAGAGTAGTTTACATCTACGTGGATCAGAGAAACTTTCGCATTGTAGGGGCGAGCCATAGAGACTGCTTTCTCTACCAGAACTTTGCTTTCCGGGGAGAGATCGACCGCGATGAGAATGTGTTTATAAGCCATAGTGTTACTCCTTCCATAAAGTTGTCGATGACTGGCCAGCTTGCGTTTCTTGTGCCGTTACGTCACCCGCGTCCTGCGAACTACGTGCGCGGGGCTAACCCAGCCGTAAAGATTCAGTGAAAAGACCATCCTTACCTTATAGCGACCTGGATGATCCGTCAATCCGCCTTGCTTACCAATCAGATAATCAAATTTTCTACATGAATGTATTGATAGTGGTTAACCTTATGGAAAAAAAACAACCTGATCTCCTACACTATCTATAGAGCCGCTCGGATGTTTGTCATCACAAAAGCGGTTTCTCCAGGACCTGGTGTTAACTGATTGGCAGCGTATCGGGAGCGGTAGCCCCGGAGGGGAACTCCGCGGGCAGGTCGCCGGGGAGGGGGTATGATAAGCACCGTCGCATTATTTTGGGCTTTATGTGTCGTTTGCATTGTTAACATGGCGCGCTATTTCTCATCACTACGCGCGTTGTTAGTGGTACTGCGTAATTGCGATCCATTGCTCTATCAATATGTTGATGGAGGGGGCTTTTTTACCTCACATGGCCAACCCAACAAACAGGTGCGTCTCGTTTGGTATATCTATGCTCAACGTTATCGCGATCATCACGATGATGAGTTTATCCGTCGCTGCGAGCGCGTGCGTCGTCAGTTTATTCTGACCAGCGCATTGTGTGGCCTGGTGGTGGTAAGCCTGATTGCGTTGGTGATTTGGCATTAAGCGCCACGGTAATAACGCATAAAAAAAGCGGGCCAGTAAACTGACCCGCTCGTTTTTATGCGTGCGATTACAGGAACTGCAAGGAGATCCAGTACAGCGCACCGGAGAGCAGAACTGCAGCCGGGAGGGTAAACACCCAGGCCATCAGAATGCTGGTCACGGTTTTACGCTGTAAGCCGCCGCCGTCAACCACCATCGTCCCCGCTACGGAAGAGGAGAGTACGTGAGTGGTGGAAACCGGCATCCCGGTATAACTCGCCAGACCGATAGACACCGCTGCCGTCATCTGAGCAGACATACCCTGAGCATAGGTCATGCCTTTCTTACCGATTTTCTCACCGATAGTGGTCGCCACACGACGCCAGCCAATCATCGTACCGATACCTAACGCCAGCGCGACCGCCATGATGATCCACACCGGAGCATACTCGATGGTGCTCAGCATATCGGACTTCAGTTTCTTCAACAGACGCTGATCATCCGCAGTGACGCCAGGCATTTTCACCACTTTGTCGATAGTGTCAGAAACGCACAGCATAATGCGGCGCATCTGGCTACGTTGGTCAAGCGACAGCTTGTCGTAGCTTTCCACATCGGCGGTCAGCATGCCTTTCAGGCGGTTGAGCGCGTTAATGGTATTCGACGGATGGCAATGGAACTCCGCAGGTTGTGTTGCGCCTGCTTCCGGAGCCAGTACTAACTGATCGGCACCGGTCGCCTGTTTAAGCAGCGCAGGATGCTGCTCAAAGTAAGCTTCCACATTGTTGATGGCATCACGGGTACGGGTGATTTCGTAGCCAGTGGCATTCATATTCACCACGAAGCCCGCTGGTGCGACGCCAATCAGAACCAACATAACCAGACCAATGCCTTTCTGACCATCGTTCGCGCCGTGAGAAAACGCCACGCCGATAGCGGAAAGGATCAGCGCGATACGCGTCCAGAACGGCGGCTTTTTCTTGCCGTCTTTCTTTTCACGTTCCGCTGGGGTCAGGTGGATACGGGCGCGTTTCTTGGTGCCGCTCCAGTAGCGACGCAGCAAGAAAATCAGACCGCCAGCAAACACCAGGCCGACAATAGGGGAAACGATCAGAGATGCGAAAATACTTAATACTTTCGGGATATTGAGTGCATCCACCACTGACGTACCGGACATCAACGCATTGGTTAAACCAATACCGATGATCGCGCCAATCAGCGTATGGGAGCTGGATGCAGGTAAACCAAAGTACCAGGTACCAAGGTTCCAGATAATTGCTGCCAGCAACATAGAGAACACCATGGCAAGACCATGGGACGATCCCATATTAAGCAGCAGATCCGTCGGCAGCATATGCACAATGGCATAGGCAACACTAAGACCACCCAGCAAAACACCCAGGAAGTTGAACACTGCCGCCATAACCACAGCGAGCTGAGAACGCATCGCGCGGGTATAGATGACAGTTGCCACGGCGTTGGCTGTGTCATGGAAACCATTGATGGCTTCGTAGAACAGCACAAAAGCCAGTGCAAGCAATAATAACAGCCCGGTATGCAAATCCAGGCCAGCAAACAAATGTAGCATAGGACGTTACGCCATTTTGAGGACATGAACGCGGCGCATTATCAGTGACTTTCGCGGCGCGGGCAAAGTGAAATATAGATTTTTTTGATTTGCCTCCTGTATGAATTTCGCTCAAAAAATAATTATCTTATATAATTCAGACAAATACTTCCCCTAAGTAATATTGATGCTGGTGCGACCACTGAGGAATCTTTACAATTCACGCCCGTTTTTTCTAAGAGGAACGCAACGTGGAAAAGTTTGATGCCATTATTATAGGCGCTGGCGCGGCGGGTATGTTCTGTTCTGCGCTGGCAGGTCAGGCAGGGCGCAGAGTTTTGCTGATCGATAATGGCAAAAAACCGGGGCGCAAAATCCTCATGTCTGGTGGTGGGCGCTGTAACTTCACCAACCTTTATGTCGAACCAGGTGCCTATCTGAGCCAGAATCCGCATTTTTGCAAGTCTGCGCTTGCCCGATTTACTCAGTGGGATTTCATTGATCTGGTCAATAAGCACGGCATCGCCTGGCACGAGAAAACGTTAGGGCAACTCTTCTGTGATGACTCCGCTCAGCAGATTGTCGACATGCTGGTGGATGAGTGCGAGAAGGGCAATGTGACCTTCAGATTACGTAGCGAAGTGTTGAGCGTGACGAAGGATGACGCGGGATTCACGCTTGAACTGAACGGCATGACCGTAGGCTGCGATAAACTGGTCATTGCGACCGGAGGCCTCTCGATGCCGGGGCTGGGTGCGTCGCCGTTTGGTTATAAGATTGCCGAACAATTCGGGCTGAACGTGTTGCCGACGCGCGCAGGCCTGGTGCCATTCACCCTGCATAAACCGTTGCTGGAGGAGTTACAGGTGCTGGCGGGCGTGGCGGTGCCTTCTGTGATAACCGCTGAAAACGGCACCGTGTTCCGTGAAAACTTACTCTTCACCCACCGCGGCTTGTCTGGCCCTGCGGTATTGCAGATATCCAGCTACTGGCAACCGGGTGAATTTGTCAGCATCAATCTGCTACCGGATGTCGACCTGGACACTTTTCTTAATGAACAGCGTAACGCGCATCCGAATCAGAGCCTGAAAAACACGCTGGCGGTTCATCTGCCGAAACGGTTGGTTGAACGGTTACAACAACTTGGGCAGATCCCGGACGTCTCGTTAAAACAGCTCAACGTGCGTGACCAACAGGCGCTCATTGCCACATTGACCGACTGGCGCGTACAACCTAACGGCACTGAAGGCTATCGCACCGCCGAAGTGACACTCGGCGGCGTGGACACCAATGAACTCTCATCACGGACGATGGAAGCGCGTAAAGTTCCGGGCTTGTACTTTATCGGTGAAGTGATGGATGTTACCGGCTGGCTAGGGGGCTATAACTTCCAGTGGGCGTGGTCCAGTGCGTGGGCTTGTGCACAGGATTTGGCGGCAGAATAAGAGGCAAAATGCCCCCCTCGTTTTCGCGGTGTAACCAGGGGGGATTACCTGAACAAAGTCCAGATAAGACGCTCGACGCCTTATCTGAAGTCTTTTCTATTATTTTTTCGCAGACCCCGCTTCTAATATAGAAACGATGGAAAACAGTGTAAAACACACTGCACCTAAGCCAACCAAAACTCGCGAAGGAATAAAATAAGCCATATCGGTTTGCGCAATTTCAGCAAGGAACGCTGCGAGGAACAGGCAAAACAGACAGGTAAATACCGGAATCATGGGTATTCTGTTGGCTAACGAACAGGTGCGTCTCCATACCAGCGCCAACAACCACACTTTGGAGAAAATACTGTAGCAAATCATTCCCAGACAAATAAGAATAATGCCGGGTGCCAGTCTGGCACTTTCATCAGAACTGACTAAAACGTAGATCCCCTGAATAACCGTCAGTGAGCCAAGTAAAATAACCCAATAGCACCACAGCCAATGCTCTTTCATTGAGAACGTATTCCGCGTTTGATGGACAATAGTGGCGACAAGACCAATAAGACAAGCGCAAATTGCCGTTAACCCCAGCAGTACGTGACCAGCAACATAATGTGGTGTGATATTTGCACTACGTAACAGCGCGACTGACCAAATGAAACCAAAGAGAGTAAGCAGAACGGGAACGGCAATTAAGCCATTACCGATTGTTGAAGAATAAGCCTGCAACGGCGTACCATCACTCTTACTGCCCGAGGCGTTTTTGGGAATTAGCAGAAAATGCCCGGAAGACGCCGCCACGGTTGATACGCAGGCAGCAATCATCCCAACACCGAAAATAACATGTCCGGCAACAAATTCATCGGCCATGACATTATCACTTGCCAGCAGCAACCATCCCCAAATCATAGTTGCGACAGACCCAGCGTAACCAATAACAGGAAAAAGTGTGCTGTAGAGCTTATTCACACCATGCGTTAACTGCGAAATAATAATAAATGCAGTAGTGAATAACGCCAGACATATTGCAGAAAGCGAAATAAGTACATGTCCCGCCACAAAATACTCACTTTGCCCGGAACCTGCTAATACAAAATCACCCAATGCAATACATATTATCCCCATAATTAAAGGGATTAATTTAAATAGCCATCCGATATATATATTCATTTTAAACTCCATGTGTACTTTCTACTAATATAAGAAAGCGTATCAGTAGTATTTTTAGTCAGTTAAATATAACAATGAGATACCACCAAATGTAACAAGTAACTTTACTATAGCCGGATTTATTGCCCGGAGTGTTAAGTTTTAGATGTGAGTTAATGCTGATAAATAAATATTTATCCTAAGGTAAATTCCGAGTTAATATCTTTATCTTATACTCTAAATAATTCGAGTTGCAGGAAGGCGACAAGCGAGTGAATCCCCAGGAGCTTACATGAGTAAGTGACTGGGGTGAGCGAACGCAGACGCAGCACATGCAACTTGAAGTATGACGAGTATATTTTTATTTTGTTGCTTTAAACGACCTTGTTCGAGACTGCTTTATTTAATACATAAGCCGTTATCATCTTTTTAAAAAATTATTTCGCTTTCGGTAAATATTTGCACCTCGGCGATAATAACGCTATGTGATAGTCATCGGGTTTTCTGTTACGGAAACCTACGCAGTAGTACCTGAGAACCTGTGCAGAAGATTTTTGGTTAAAAACGCTATCGGACAGAAGAACATCGCGATGTATCACAAGCTGATGGTAATCAAATAGACAACATGAATATAACTGTTAGTATTTAATTGATTTCACTTATGAGTATGCGTGTTTCATTTACGGCCAGGAATGCTGATGATGACAACATTACTACCCGTTTTCACCAGACCTTCCCCGTTGGCGCTCAGTTTGCTGCGCCCTGGCCGCCTTTGCCGTTTCCTTCTTATCCCGGATGGAATAATTCGCTGAACGTCGTTCGGTGGCAGTTGTAACACGCGTCGATTGCTTACAGGGATTATGGCGGGTCGATTATGGATAATATTAAGCGCCATCTGGCGTGGTGGGTTGTCGGGTTACTGGCGGTGGCTGCTATCGTGGCGTGGTGGCTGTTGCGTCCGGCAGGTGTGCCGGAAGGCTTTGCCGTCAGCAATGGGCGCATTGAAGCGACGGAAGTGGATATCGCCAGCAAAATTGCCGGGCGTATCGACACCATTCTGGTGAAAGAAGGCCAGTTTGTTCGCAAAGGCGAAGTGCTGGCGAAGATGGATACTCGTGTGTTGCAGGAACAGCGACTGGAGGCCATCGCGCAAATCAAAGAGGCGCAAAGTGCCGTTGCCGCCGCGCAGGCTTTGCTGGAACAGCGGCAAAGTGAAACTCGCGCCGCTCAGTCGCTGGTTAATCAACGGCAAGCTGAACTGGACTCCGTAGCCAAACGTCATACCCGTTCCCGCTCGCTCGCCCATCGTGGGGCTATTTCTGCGCAACAGCTGGATGACGACCGCGCCGCTGCCGAAGGCGCCCGTGCTGCGCTGGAATCGGCAAAAGCCCAGGTTTCGGCTTCTAAAGCCGCTATAGAGGCGGCACGCACCAATATCATTCAGGCGCAAACGCGCGTCGAAGCGGCACAAGCCACTGAACGGCGCATTGCCGCAGATATCGATGACAGCGAACTGAAAGCCCCGCGTGACGGACGCGTGCAGTATCGGGTTGCCGAGCCAGGCGAAGTGCTGGCAGCAGGTGGTCGGGTGCTGAATATGGTCGATCTCAGCGACGTCTATATGACCTTCTTCCTGCCAACCGAACAAGCGGGCACGCTGAAACTGGGTGGTGAAGCCCGGCTGATCCTCGATGCTGCGCCAGATCTGCGTATTCCTGCGACCATCAGTTTTGTCGCCAGCGTCGCCCAGTTCACGCCAAAAACCGTCGAAACCAGCGATGAACGGCTGAAACTGATGTTTCGCGTCAAAGCGCGTATCCCACCGGAATTACTCCAGCAGCATCTGGAATATGTCAAAACGGGCTTGCCGGGCGTGGCGTGGGTGCGGGTGAATGAAGAACTTCCGTGGCCTGAAGACCTGGTGGTGAGGTTGCCGCAATGACGCATCTGGAACTGGTTCCCGTCCCGCCTGTCGCGCAACTGGCGGGCGTGAGCCAGCATTATGGAAAAACCGTTGCGCTGAACAATATCACTCTCGAGATTCCGGCCCGCTGCATGGTCGGGCTGATTGGCCCGGACGGCGTCGGTAAGTCGAGTTTATTGTCATTGATTTCCGGTGCTCGTGTCATTGAGCAGGGCAACGTGATGGTGCTGGGCGGCGATATGCGCGACCCGAAGCATCGCCGCGACGTTTGCCCGCGCATCGCCTGGATGCCGCAAGGGCTGGGCAAAAACCTCTACCACACCTTGTCGGTGTATGAAAACGTCGATTTTTTCGCCCGCCTGTTCGGTCACGACAAAGCGGAGCGGGAAGTGCGAATTAACGAGCTGCTGACCAGCACCGGGTTAGCACCATTTCGCGATCGTCCGGCAGGGAAACTCTCCGGCGGGATGAAGCAAAAACTTGGGCTGTGCTGTGCGTTAATCCACGACCCGGAACTGTTGATTCTTGATGAGCCAACAACGGGGGTTGACCCGCTCTCCCGCGCCCAGTTCTGGGATCTGATCGACAGTATTCGCCAGCGACAAAGCAACATGAGCGTGCTGGTCGCCACCGCCTACATGGAAGAGGCCGAACGCTTCGACTGGCTGGTAGCGATGAATGCCGGAGAAGTGCTGGCGACCGGCAGCGCCGAAGAACTGCGGCAGCAAACGCAAAGCGCCACGCTGGAAGAAGCGTTTATCGCTTTGTTACCAGAAGCGCAACGCCAGGCGCATCAGGCGGTAGTGATCCCACCGTATCAAGCTGAAAACGCAGAGATTGCCATCGAAGCGCGCGATCTGACCATGCGTTTTGGTTCCTTCGTTGCCGTTGATCACGTCAATTTCCGCATTCCACGCGGGGAGATTTTTGGTTTCCTTGGTTCGAATGGCTGCGGTAAATCCACCACCATGAAAATGCTTACCGGACTGCTGCCCGCCAGCGAAGGTGAGGCGTGGCTGTTCGGGCAACCGGTTGATCCAAAAGATATCGATACCCGTCGTCGGGTGGGCTATATGTCGCAGGCGTTTTCGCTCTATAACGAACTCACCGTGCGGCAAAACCTTGAGTTACATGCCCGTTTGTTTCACATCCCGGAAGCAGAAATTCCCGCTCGAGTGGCTGAAATGAGCGAGCGTTTTAAGCTCAACGACGTTGAAGATGTTCTGCCGGAGTCATTGCCGCTCGGCATTCGCCAGCGGCTTTCGCTGGCGGTGGCGGTGATTCATCGCCCGGAAATGTTAATCCTCGATGAACCCACTTCTGGCGTCGATCCGGTGGCGAGGGATATGTTCTGGCAGTTGATGGTCGATCTCTCGCGCCAGGACAAAGTGACTATCTTCATCTCCACCCACTTTATGAACGAAGCGGAACGCTGCGACCGTATCTCACTGATGCACGCCGGAAAAGTGCTTGCCAGCGGTACACCGCAGGAACTGGTTGAAAAACGTGGAGCCGCCAGTCTGGAAGAGGCATTTATCGCCTATTTGCAGGAGGCGGCAGGGCAGAGCAACGAAGCCGAAGCGCCACCTGTGGTACATGACACTACCCACGCGCCGCGTCAGGGATTTAGCCTGCGCCGTCTGTTTAGCTACAGCCGTCGCGAAGCACTGGAACTGCGACGCGATCCGGTACGTTCGACGCTGGCGCTGATGGGAACGGTGATCCTGATGCTGATAATGGGTTACGGCATCAGTATGGATGTGGAAAACCTGCGCTTTGCGGTGCTCGACCGCGACCAGACCGTCAGTAGCCAGGCGTGGACGCTCAATCTCTCCGGTTCCCGTTACTTTATCGAACAGCCGCCGCTCACCAGTTATGACGAACTTGACCGTCGGATGCGTGCGGGCGATATCACGGTGGCGATTGAGATCCCACCCAATTTCGGGCGCGATATCGCGCGTGGTACGCCTGTGGAACTCGGTGTCTGGATCGACGGTGCGATGCCGAGCCGTGCCGAAACGGTAAAAGGTTACGTGCAGGCCATGCACCAGAGCTGGCTACAGGATGTGGCGAGTCGACAATCCACGCCTGCCAGCCAAAGCGGGCTGATGAACATTGAGACGCGCTATCGCTATAACCCGGACGTAAAAAGCCTGCCAGCGATTGTTCCTGCGGTGATCCCGCTTCTGCTGATGATGATTCCATCAATGCTAAGCGCCCTTAGCGTGGTGCGGGAAAAAGAGCTTGGGTCGATTATCAACCTTTACGTGACTCCTACCACCCGTAGCGAATTTTTGCTTGGCAAACAGCTGCCGTACATCGCGCTGGGGATGCTGAACTTTTTCCTGCTCTGCGGCCTGTCAGTGTTTGTGTTTGGCGTACCGCATAAAGGCAGTTTCCTGACGCTCACCCTGGCGGCGCTGCTGTATATCATCATCGCCACCGGAATGGGGCTGCTGATCTCCACCTTTATGAAAAGCCAGATTGCCGCCATTTTCGGTACGGCGATTATCACGTTGATCCCGGCGACACAGTTTTCCGGGATGATCGATCCGGTAGCTTCGCTGGAAGGGCCTGGACGTTGGATCGGCGAGGTTTACCCGACCAGTCATTTTCTGACTATCGCCCGCGGGACGTTCTCGAAGGCACTTGATCTGACTGATTTGTGGCAACTTTTTATCCCGTTGCTGATAGCCATCCCGCTGGTGATGGGCTTAAGCATCCTGCTGCTGAAAAAACAGGAGGGATGATGCGCCATTTACGCAATATTTTTAATCTGGGTATCAAAGAGTTGCGCAGCCTGCTCGGCGATAAAGCGATGCTGACGCTGATTGTCTTCTCGTTTACGGTGTCGGTGTATTCGTCAGCGACCGTCACGCCAGGATCATTGAACCTGGCGCCGATCGCCATTGCCGATATGGATCAATCGCAGTTATCGAACCGGATCGTTAACAGCTTCTATCGCCCGTGGTTTTTGCCACCGGAGATGATCACCGCCGATGAGATGGATGCCGGATTGGACGCCGGACGCTATACCTTCGCGATAAATATCCCGCCTAATTTTCAGCGTGATGTCCTCGCCGGACGCCAGCCGGATATTCAGGTGAACGTCGATGCCACGCGCATGAGCCAGGCATTCACTGGCAACGGTTATATCCAGAATATTATCAACGGTGAAGTGAACAGTTTCGTCGCGCGCTACCGTGATAACAGCGAACCGTTGGTATCGCTGGAAACCCGGATGCGCTTTAACCCGAACCTTGATCCTGCGTGGTTTGGCGGGGTGATGGCGATCATCAACAACATTACCATGCTGGCGATTGTGCTGACCGGATCGGCGCTGATCCGCGAGCGTGAACACGGCACGGTGGAACATTTATTGGTGATGCCGATAACGCCGTTTGAGATCATGATGGCGAAGGTCTGGTCGATGGGGCTGGTGGTGCTGGTGGTATCGGGATTATCGCTGGTATTGATGGTGAAAGGCGTGCTAGGCGTACCGATTGAAGGCTCTATCCCGCTGTTTATGCTGGGCGTGGCGCTCAGTCTGTTTGCCACTACGTCAATTGGCATTTTTATGGGGACGATAGCGCGTTCAATGCCGCAACTGGGGCTGCTGGTGATTCTGGTGCTGCTGCCGCTGCAAATGCTTTCTGGTGGCTCCACGCCGCGCGAAAGTATGCCGCAGATGGTGCAGGACATTATGTTGACCATGCCGACGACACACTTTGTCAGCCTTGCGCAGGCCATTCTCTACCGTGGTGCCGGATTCGAAATCGTCTGGCCGCAGTTCCTGACGCTGATGGCAATTGGCGGCGCGTTTTTCACCATCGCGCTACTGCGATTCAGGAAGACGATTGGAACAATGGCGTAAGGAAGGGAAACTTGACTTCATACTGTGATGTCATACTATTGATGTCATAAAGTGAAGTCATAAGGACATGCCATGAGAACCCAGGTACAGGCTTTACGGAAGAAACAAAAAAACACATTGGATCAAATATTTAAATCTCCTGTTCCTCAAGGGATCAAGTGGTCTGATATAGAGTCACTGGTTAAAGCATTAGGCGGAGAAATTAAGGAAGGAAGAGGTTCGCGTTGTAAGTTCATACTAAATATGAGCGTTGCGTGTTTCCATCGGCCTCATCCGTCGCCAGATACCGATAAAGGCGCTGTAGAAAGCGTGCGTGACTGGTTACTAAGTATAGGGGTAAAACCATGATCAAACTGAAGACGCCAAACTCTATGGAGATTGCCGGGCAACCTGCTGTTATTACCTACGTGCCAGAACTAAATGCATTTCGTGGCAAATTCCTGGGCTTGTCAGGTTATTGTGATTTTGTCTCTGACAGCATTCAGGGGCTGCAAAAAGAAGGGGAGCTTTCCCTGCGAGAGTATCTTGAGGATTGTAAAGCTGCGGGTATTGAGCCGTATGCGCGTACAGAAAAGATTAAAACCTTTACGTTACGCTATCCAGAATCGCTGAGTGAACGCCTTAATAATGCGGCTGCGCAGCAACAAGTCTCTGTTAATACTTATATTATTGAAACGCTGAATGAGCGTTTGAATCATTTATAAATTTTAGCGGCGTACATTACGCAGAATATCTGCCTTTACAGGATCTATCTATGCAACTGAACTTAATTATATAAATTAAGTTCAGTTAATATCTTTTCTTTCCTCGTTTTAGAAATAACTCAATCTTCCTTCGGTAAGCACTGCAAATGCCCGTGCCGCACGCCGCGTTGGGCGATAACGTCATCGGCAAAATGCTGCACGTCGCCCATGTCACCTTTCAGCACGGCAATTTCCAGACAGTCGTCGTGATTAATGTGCACATGCAGCGTGGCGACCGAGAGATCGTGGTGGTGATGCTGCGTGGAGACAATACGGCTGGCTAAGTCGCGTTTTTCGTGTTCATACACATACGACAGCACCGCGAAACCTTGTGTGCCGTGCTGCTGGGTAGCTTCCTGCGCCAGGGCGCTGCGCAGAATATCGCGGATAGCTTCGGAACGGTTGTTATAACCACGACGCTGGCTCAGGCTGTCCAGCGTCTCCAGTAAATCGTCATCAAGTGTGATAGTGACTCGTTGCATTGACTTAAACCTTTTCTGCGGCGCGACGGCGCACGGGGAATGCGGGTAATACCGCGTTTTGTAGCACACGTCCGGCGTCAGAGGAAAAGGTTAATTTATCTCCCACCACCTGGGTTTCGACGATTTGTCCGTTGTCCATCACCATCACCCGCTGACAGAAGCGTTCTACAAGACGTAAGTCGTGGGTGATGAACAGGCAGGCGGTGCCAAACTGTTGTTGTAGCTTTTTCAGCAGGCGAATGACGCCCGCCTGTAACACGAGATCAAGGTTAGAAACGGCTTCATCCAGAATCAGCAGTTTCGGTTCGACCGCCAGCGCGCGCGCCAGGCAGACGCGCTGGAGCTGGCCGCCGCTTAACTGCGGTGGGCGTTTGTCGAGCACGCTGTCGTCAAGATCGACCGCCTTCAGCATTTCGCTGGCGCGCGCCAGTTGTTCGGATTTTTTCAGCGATAGCAGGTGGCGCATCGGTTCACGCAGGATCTCGCGCACGGTTTTGCGCGGATTCACGGCGCTGATGGAGTCCTGAAACACCATTTGAATATCACGGCGGAACGCTTTACGTTGCGCGCGATTGAGCTTTGCCAACGGTTCGCCGCGCCAGCTAATATTCCCTTGTGAGGGAGACTCTAAGCCTACCAGCAGCCGCGCGAGAGTGCTTTTTCCGCAGCCGCTGCGCCCCAGCAGAGCGACGGTTTCGCCGCTTTTCAGGGTCAGGGAAACGTTATTCAGCACCGCCTGATGCTGGTGCTTACCGCTGAATCCACCGTGCGCATAGTGATGGGAAAGGTCGCAGACGTTAAGTAAAGTCATGATGCCAACTCCATACCGTAGAGGGCGAGATGAGCGGAAACCAGGCTGCGCGTCACCGCATGTTTGGGAGCGTTAAACAGCGTTTCTACATCGCCCTGTTCGACAATCTTACCGTGCGACATCACCGCCACGTCATCCGCCAGGCGCGCCACCACGCCCATATCATGGGTGACCAGCAGCATTCCCGGTGCTTGTTTTTGCATAATGCTTTCCAGCAGATCGAGAATGCGGGCCTGCGCCACCACGTCAAGGTCAGTGGTAGGTTCATCGGCGATGATAAATGGTGATTCACACAGCACCGCCATCGCAATCATCATGCGCTGCAACATGCCGCCGCTCATCTCGAACGGGTACAGCTTCAGCACGCGTGCGGCGTTTTCCAGCCCCACCGCTTCTATGGCTGCGGTAAGCGTGGCGTCGTCGGCGGGTTTCCCCTGCGCCAGGCAGGTTTCTCGCGCGTGAGTGTGCATGGTGTGTAGCGGATTAAAGGCGCTGCGCGGGTTCTGCATGATGGTGGCAATTTTGATGCCGCGCAGGGCGCAGGGAGAAACCGGTTTGCCATCGGCTAAAATTTCCCCCGCCGTCTGGCAAACGCCAGCGGGCAGAATGCCCAGCGCTGCGGCGCAGGTCAGTGATTTTCCGCTGCCGCTGCCGCCGACTAACGCCAGCACGCGCCCGCGTTGCAGGGTTAACGATACACCGTGCACCAGCGGCTGCACGGCCTGTAGCGCGATATTACGTAGTTCAATCTGTTGCGGCATTAGTGTGCGTGCTCCGTCACCAGATGAGGATCCAGATGATCGCGCAGTGCGTCACCCACCAGGTTAAAGGCCATCACGCTGATAAACAGCGCCAGCCCCGGCCAGAACATTTGCAGCGGCTGGGTCCAGATATACTGGCGCGCGTCGTTAATCATCACGCCCCATTCGGCGGTCGGCGCGGTCACGCCGAGGCCGAGGAAGGACATCCCCGCGACGTGCAGCATCATATGGCCGATATCCAGCGTTGCCAGCACCAGCAGCGAGGGGATCACCGCACCTGCCAGATGATCAACAAACACCCGCACATGGCCCGCACCAGAAAGCCGTGACGCCAGCACAAACTCGCGCTGGCGCAGTGAAATCACCAGGCTGCGCACCATGCGTGCATACCACGCCCAGTGCGACAGGGCGATGGCGATAATCACGTTGGTCAGCCCGGTGCCGAGCACGCCAACCATAAAGAACGACAGAATCGAAGTCGGGAAGGTCATAAACATATCGGCGACGCGCATGGTGGCCTGATCAACGCGCCCGCCAATCAGTCCGGCGCTGCCGCCAATAACCAGCCCTAATGTCAGCACCAGCAGCAGGCAGGCCATTACCGAACCGAGCGACACGCGGGTCGCTGCCATCAGCCGCGAGAAAATATCGCGCCCTAAATGATCGGTGCCCAGCCAGTGCTGCGCATCCGGTGAAAGCAGGCGCGAAGGCAAATCAATCGCCTGGGGGTCATACGGCAGCCACCACTGGCTGGTGAGCGCAATCAGCGCCAGCAGGGCGATAATGATCAGCGCCAGGCGAACCGACCAGCGGGAAGAGAGGAAAAAGTTCACGCGTGCGCTCCTTCATGACGACGAATGCGCGGGTCCAGCGCGGCGTTGAGCAAATCAACAATCAAATTACAGACCACAAAAACCACCACCATCATCAGCGTAAAGCACTGAATAACCGGATAGTCACGGTTAAAAATCGCCGACACCGCATAGCGCCCGACGCCCGGCCAGGCAAAGATGTTTTCGATAATCATCGTCCCGCCGATCAGTTCGCCGATGTGCATCCCCACTGCGGTGATCATCGGCAGCGACGCATTGCGCAGAATATGGCGGCGTTCGGTCTGTTTGTCGTTCAAACCGCGCAGTCGCGCCCAGGTCACATGACGCTGACCGGCAACGTCCAGCATACTGGCGCGCAGCAGCCGCGCGTTAATCGCCAGCGACATAAAGGCGATGGAAACCGCAGGCAAAATGATATGCTGCCAGCCGCCGTAGCCCATCGCAGGTAGCCATTGCAGATACACCGAAAACGCCATCACCAGTAAAAACGCCAGCCAGAAGTTAGGCATCGACACGCCGAGAAACGCGATGAAACGGACGGCGAAATCGGGCAAGCGATCGCGGTGGCGCGCCGCCCAGATACCGAGCGGCACGGAGGTGAGCAGAATTAATACCAGCGCCGCACCCGCCAGTTCCAGCGTGGCGGGCAGGAAGTTCAGCATATCGTCCAGCACCGGGCGTTGGCTGGCGAATGAGATACCGAAATCGAGATGCAGCGCCTTCCATAGCCAGGTGCCGTATTGCACGTACAGCGGCTGATCCAGCCCCAGCATGGTGCGGGTAGAGGCCAGCATCTCCGGTGTCGGCGGCAGGTTAGACAGACGCAGATAATCGAGCGCCGGGTCGCCGGTGCCGAGGCGCAGCATCAGAAAAATGATCACCGAGGCGGCGAGCACCATCGGGATCAGCAGCAGAAAGCGGCGTAATACGTAACGCAACATTAAGGTTTCACCGGTTTAATCTGTTCGAACGGAATTTCGGTGGCGATCGGCGCGTAGGGGATGTTACCCAGCTCCGGTTTTGATACCACCATCATTGAGATGTAACTGATAGGCAGATAAACCGCCTCGTCATGCAGACGGGTCAGAATGTCGCGATACAGCGTCTGACGTTGCGTTTCGTCATGGGTCGCCAGCACTTCGCCGATCTCTTTATCAATCAGCGGTTTGTCGGCTAATCCTTGCTGTGCCTGGAAGTCAGCATGCGACGGTACGCGCATTGAACTCAGGAAGGCGTGTGGATCGTATGGCGCGCCCCAGGTGCGGTGGAAAATCATGCCAAAACGACCGTCGCGCTGACGAGCATAGATACTGCTCTCTTCTTCGCCAATCAGCGAGACATCTGCGCCAATCAGGCGCATATCAGCCTGAATGATTTCCGCCATCGATTTGCTTAACGCATCGGTACCGATGAACGACAGTTCAATGCGCAGCGGCTGACCGTTTTTCTCGCGGATGTCTTTGCCCGCAGGTAGCGTCCAGCCTGCTTTTTCCAGCAACTCTTTCGCTTTCTGCGGATCGTACTGGCGCGGTTTCAGGCCGAGGTTGGCGTAGGGTACAGAAGGGGCAAACAGAGTGTCTGCGACCTGCTGGGTGCCATACAACGCGTTATCAATCAGCGATTTTTTGTTTACCGCGTAATTGAGAGCTTCACGTACTGCCAGCTCGTTGGTGGGGGCTTTGGCGGTATTAAGTGCCAGCATCACGGTTTCGATCGGCTGTGACAGTTGGGTATGGTAAGCCGGATTCTGGCTAAAGCGGGCGAAGGTATCGAGCGGTAATAACCCTTCGTTTCCGTACAGCAGGTCGATATCGCCAGTTTCAAACGCCACCGCGCGGGTAGTCGGGTCCGGGATCACGTTAAACGTGATCTTTTTAATCGCCGGCTTTTCGCCCCAGTAGTTTTCGTTTCGGACGAAGACATCGTACTGATTCAGTTTCGATTCCTGCAAAACCCACGGCCCGGTGCCAATCGGCGCTTTAATCCCGTTCATGGTTTCATGGTTTTTAAACTGCGAGGGGGCGATAAAGCGGAAAGGGCGGGGCAGGGCCAGTTCTTGCAGGAAAGGATAGTAGGCGCTTTTCAGGGTGATTTGCAGCTCGTTTTTACTGAGTGCTTTGACATCAACAATCTGGTTTGCCAGCTCCAGCCAGGCGTGACGTTGACGGTTATCGAGCACTGCGCGGAAGTTTTCTGCCGCCGCCTCTGCATCAAACGGTTCGCCGTTAGAGAATTTCACGCCATCACGCAGAGTGAAGGTCCAGGTTTTGCCATCTTCCGAATGGGTCCAGCTTGTTGCCAGCCACGGGATCACCGAACCATCAGCCTGATATTTCACCAATGGTTCATAAACCATGCTCTGGGCGAACATCTGATTAGGCGTGTAAAGGTGTGGGTTTAGTGGCCCGACATTCACCGGCCAGGCGGTGGTGATTTCATCTGGCGCAGCGGCATGAACGATAAAAGACGCACAAGCCAGCAGCGCAAATAGAGTGCGGCGGAGTGTGGAGAGCATGGTAACCCCAATGGATTAAAATAGATGGCGGAAATCAGTATGACGATTTTAAGTATTCGTCATACTGATTACCTGTTCTGGATCAAGAGATAGGCAGTCGGACGGGCGGATCAGTTAACTGAATCGATCCATTGCACACTGTCAGCGGTGAGCGTAAAGGGGGTAGGGGTGCAGATTGCCAGGCTTAAATTGTCGAGCTGGCAATGGCTGACTGACAGCGATGACTGATAGGTGCTGTCTACGCTGACGATTTGCCAGGCGCTGCCACCACGCTGTTTAACGATGGCTTCTTTGCGCGTCCAGATGCGCCAGAACATTTCCAGTTGCTGATCAGGATGCACGGCGTCCATCTCAGCGTGTTCCCCGAGGCTGAACACGGCGTTCGCCAGCCAGCGCCAGTTGGCGCGCGGGCGAATCACTTCGATATCGCAGCCGACTTCGCCTTCATCGCTCAACAGCAGGGCGATATCGTCACCGCTATGGCTTAAGTTGAACCATAGCGGCGTTTCCGGCGCGAATGCAGGTTTGCCTTGTTCGCCATAGATGATCTCCGGTAGCGGGGAAAGCGTGTGCGAAAGCAATGCACGCCCCGCCAGCCAGCGTTCGCGTCGTGGACCTTGCGGTGCTTGATCGTGTAAAGCCGGTGGCAGTGGAGCTGCGCTTAAGGTCGAAACTTTCCCCAGAACTATCCGATACATATCAGGGCCAACGTTTAATGATGATGGATGTATTAATGCCGCCAAAGGCAAAGTTGTTACTCTGCAAAAACTCACAATCAACCTTGCGGGCTTCATGCATGATGTAATCCAGCGCGCCACAATTCGGGTCTGGTTTATTCAGGTTTAGCGTAGGAGCAAACCAGCCTTCGCGCATCATTTGCAGACTCATCCAGGCTTCGAGCGCGCCACAGGCACCAAGCGTATGACCAAAATAACTTTTCAGCGAGGAGAGCGGCACATTATCACCGTAAATGGTTGCTGTCGCCAGACTTTCTGCCATATCACCACGATCGGTCGCCGTGCCATGCGCTGAAATATAGCCGATATCTTGTGCGCTTAACCCGGCGATTTTCAGCGATTGCTCCATACAATACTGCATGGTCTCACGCTGTGGCTGGGTGATATGCGCGGCGTCGCAGTTAGTCGCAAAGCCGACGATTTCACCGTAAATGGTCGCGCCGCGCGCTTTGGCGTGCTCCAGTTCTTCGAGGATGAGCGTCCCTGCGCCTTCACCAATCACCAGCCCGTCGCGGTTTTCATCGAACGGTGAAGGTGTGGTTTTCGGCGCATCATTGTGCTGGCTGGTGGCGAAAAGCGTATCAAATACCGCTGCTTCTGAAGGACATAACTCTTCGGCACCACCAGCAACCATCACCGTTTGATAACCGTGGCGAATGGCTTCCCACGCATAACCGATCGCCTGGCTGCCGGAGGTACAAGCGCTGGAGGTTGGGATCACCCGCCCGCGCAGGCCGAAAAAGAGGCCAGTATTAACGGCGGTGGTGTGCGGCATCATCTGCACATAGGTGGTGCCAGTGATGTTATTGGTGTGCTTTTCCGTCAGCATGGTGGCAAATTCGCTCACCGGACCGGTACTGCCGGTCGATGAACCGTACGCAATGCCCGTTTCGCCGCTGGTTAATATCGGATCGCCAATCAACCCTGCCTGCTCTAACGCCAGCTCGCTGGCGCGGGTCGACATTTGCGACACGCGGCCCATCGCACGGATACGCTTGCGGGTGTAGTGCTCCGGCAGCGTGAAATCATCAATAGGCGCGCCAAGCAGGGTGTGCAGGCCATCGTAGACCTGCCACTCCGGCATTTTGCGCACCGCGTTTTCATACGCCAGTAAGCGTGCAGAAACGTCCTGCCAGTTTTCACCAAAGGCAGTCACGCCGCCCATTCCTGTAATCACTACGCGACGTGTCATAACATCCCTCCGTTGATGGAAATAACCTGGCGGGTGACGTAACCCGCAATATCAGACATTAAATAGCTGGCAAGCCCGGCAACTTCTTCCGCCTGGCCCATGCGTTTCATTGGGATCATCGACATTGCCTCTTTCAGGGCGCTCTCTTCCATTTCGATCATCCCGGTATCAATAAGTCCCGGCGCGATGCAGTTGACGGTGATTTTGCGCTTCGCGAGTTCGATAGCCAGTGCTTTTGTTGCGCCGATAATTCCGGCTTTGGCAGCGCTGTAATTCACCTGGCCGCGATTGCCCATTACGCCGGAAACCGAGGACAGCGTGATGATGCGTCCGCCCTGGCGCGCACCGATCATCGGCATAATGCACGGCTGAATGACGTTGTAGAAACTGTCGAGATTGGTGTGGATCACCGCATCCCAGTCGTCATCGCTTAAAGCCGGAAAAGCGGCGTCGCGGGCGATCCCGGCGTTACTGACTACGCCGTACCAGGCGCCGTGTTGCGCGATCTCGTGCTCCAGCACTTCCCTACATTGTTCGCGGTTTGCGACGTCGAAACTGAGCAAACGCCCGTTACCACCGTTGGCGACAATGGCATTCAGCGTTTCCTGAGCGCCTGCGGCGTCACGGTGATAGTGAACGCCAATGTTAAAGCCGTCTGCCGCCAGTTGGCAGGCGATGGCGCGACCAATGCCTTTGCTGGCACCAGTAACCAGAACTGAACGACTCATCAGGACGCTCCTTGTTGAAACAGGGTGGTAAGTTCTTCCGCGGTCGGCTGGAAGGTGTTAATGCGGCCCGTCGCCTCGCCGTCGTTGATGCTGCACTCAAAACTGCCGAAGCGATCGTCTTGCATCAGCAGTTTGACGGTAATGGTCAGTGTCTGGCCTGTGAGCAGAATGCCAGTGGTGCAAAGCAATTCACGCGCGCCCAGTACCATCCCTAACTCAATACTGTTTTTACCCTGCTGGTGGCGATGCCAGCCAGACCAGACGCCGACGGTTTGCGCCATCAGTTCAAGGGCAAACCAGCCAGGGAGATTGCCGTCCGGGTCGAGAAACGGTGCCAGTACGCCACTGGGCGAGACTGTTACGCGGCACACCGCGCTGTCATCGCTGACGCTCACCACTTCTTCCAGCAGTAACATGGGCGCGTCGTGGGGCAGATAAGCGCCGGGTGATAAATAGTGGCTCACGAAACCCTCCCGAGCAGAATGCTGGCGTTATTGCCGCCAAAGGCGAAGGAATTGGACAGGATCACCGGACGTGCCAGCGGCTGCGGTTGTTCGATAATGCCACACGGTGGCAGCCTGGGATCGCGCGGCGACAGGCTGAAGTCCTGAGCGGGCAGCGGTAAATCACGCTGTAAGATCAACATGCTGATTGCCGCCTCGGTAATGCCCGCCGCGCCCAGCGTGTGTCCGGTCAAATGTTTGGTGGAGCTGCAAGGTACGCGTTCGCCAAACAGGGCGTTAACCACCATTGATTCAATCTGATCGTTGAGTTGTGTGGCGGTGCCGTGCAGGTTGATATAGCCGACGTCATCTGGCGTAAGCTGCGCATCGGTCAGCACCTGATTAATAGCGCGGATCGCCCCTTCGCCCTGCGGATGCGGGGCCGAAATATGGTAAGCGTCGCTTGATTCACCAACGCCCAGCAACGCGATGGGCTGCGGTTCGCGGGTTAATAACATCAGCCCCGCCCCTTCGCCAATGGTAATACCCGCGCGGTCACGACCAAACGGCTGACATAAGGTTGGCGAGAGCGATTCGAGGCTGTGAAAACCGTTAATCGGCATTCGGCTCAGGGTATCTGCGCCACCCACAATGGCGGCATCGACCAGCCCCGCTTCGATAAGTCTGCGCCCGCTGATCATCGCTCTGGCACTGGAGGAGCAGGCGGTTGAAAGGGTATAGGCCGGGCCGTCGAGCGCCAGCCAGTGGCTGAGAAAACGCGACGGATCGCCGAGTTCCTGTTGTGCATAGTGCCACGTGGTGCTCGGCTGTCCGTTGGTGCGCAGCTTAACGTGCGTGTCGCCTTCATGCAGGCCGGAGGTGCTGGTGCCAAGCACAATCGCGATGCGCTCGCGGCCATATTTCGCGATAGCGTCATCAACCTGCGGCTGGATCTGCGCCAGCGCCGCCAGCAGGATCTGATTGTTGCGCGAGCGGTGCGCAGCGAATTTTTCCGGGATAAGCGGAAGCTCGCCATCCACGCCAGCCAGGACTGCCTGCGGATGGCCCTGCAACCAGCCTGCGCGTGGGCGCATTCCGGGAGCGGCACCGCGAGTCAGGTTGGTCGCGATTTCGTCAAGGTTATTTCCCAGGGCGTTGATCATGCCGACGGCGGAAATATAAATCATATCAGTCACCTAAGTATTGAATGGTGATGTGGTATTTAAAGACATGCTGCTCAATGCTGATTGGCACGCGTTTGCCCTTGCGATTCAGATAGGTGATTTCCGTGACCAGTTTGCCGCTGGCGTTACGTAGCTCGCGTTTGTCGCCGTTGTCGCGAAGCGTCCAGCCAGTGGGAAGTTGCGGCTGCCAGGCGCTAATCGGCCAGTGGCTGAGCATTACGTCAGCCAGTACCTGACTTGCGGGCGGTAACTGTGGGACGACGATGGATTGCTCGGCGCGTAGCCCTTGCGCATCGTAGGTCACCAGAAACAGGCGAATGCCGACCGACGACAGCCCGGCAAGGGTGATTTTCTGGTCGTCGGCGTTAAGCATCACTAGCAGCGACTGGGTTTTGCCGTTGAAGCTTCCGGTCAATAGTTGTTGGGAATTGACGGCGGGTGAAATCCCCGGCGCAGGCAGCGTGATGCGTGTGCCAGGTTGCAGCCACGCTTGCGGGCGGCCTTCCTGTTCCGGTTGCGAGTGGCTACAGCCGGTGAGGATAAGCGTAGCGGTCAGGGCGAACGCTCGCCAGAAGGTAGGTTTGATCATTTTTTTGTTCTCTTTTTATCGGGCATAGCCAGCGGCGAAAGCAGGAAGGCAGTGAAAATACCGCTCACCAGCACAATGCCAAAACTGCTGATGGCCTGGGTGGTGCTGAATACCAGCATACCCAGCGTCAGCAAGGTGGTGAGCATTGCCAGCGTGATCGCCAGTAGTGAAGTTAACGGTGTACCGCGCGGATTACTGAAAAACAGCGTGTAGTTGATGCCGATGCCAAGCACCAGCACCAGCGCCAGTAGCGAAAAGAGATTCACCGCCTGCCCGCTCATCGCCAGCACCGCCAGACCGCAGCCCAGCGAAAGTACCGAAGGCACCAGGCTGATAAGCCCTTTGCGCCAGCCGAGGCGGGCCACTGCGCCGCAGGCAATCACTGCCAGCGCCACCAGCAACAAGCCGGTTAAGACGTAGCGGTAAAGTGCGAACAATTCATCAAAGGTACTTTTGCGATCAACCCAGGCAATGCCGCCAGGGTAATAGCTGGCGATTTCCTGCAACAACTCGCTACTTTTAACCCCTTCAACCGGCACCAGTACGCCGCTTGCGCCGTTTTCCAGCGTCAACCACAGCAGACGCCAGCCTTCACTGGCGGGGCTTGCCAGCCATTCATCGACCTTCACTGGCATGGCGTTGAGATCTGGTTTCACCGCCGTCAGCCCGGCATTTTGCAGTGCTTTCGTTACTGTCGGGGCAGCCGTTTTCAGCAGATGTAAATCTTCCTTCTGCCGCGCCAGGGAGTTCAGCGGAATAGTGCGGTAGTTGCTGATAAGGCCGTCTTTTTTCGCTTTCTCCAGCGAGGTGGTAAATGTCTCCAGTCGTCCCAAGGTTTGCTGTGGGGAGTCGCCGTAAACTACAAACCATTTTTGATCGACGCTTTGTCCGGTCAGGGCGGTAATGGCTTTTTCCTGCGCCAGAATATGCTGCGGCAGCGCCTGTAACTGCGAGATATCGTCATCGACGCGCAGTATTGACATCCCTGCCAGCGAAAATAGCGCCAGCGCGACGGGCAGACCCCGCGACAGTTTTTTATTACGCCGCCACGCTGCCAGCCAGCGCAGCATCAGCGCCATCGCCGGAACCGGACGCACCGGCAGGCCACGGCACAGCCACGGATGCCAGAACAGGACGGTCAGGCAGGAGGCGCTCAACCCGACGGCGGCAAAAATCGCCATCTGGCGAATACCGGGGAAGGGGGCGAGCATCATAATCAGATATGCCGCCACGGTGGTGAGCAGCGCCAGAAGCAGGGCATTACGCACTTTCGCCAGGCTTTGCCACGGCGAAACGTCGTTGCCGTGCACCATCCGTTCGGTGAGGTAATAGAGCGTGTAGTCAGCGGAAATGCCGATAACGCTCATGCTCATCACCAGCGTCATCAGGTGTAATTCACCGAAAATCAACAAGGTGGCGACCGTTCCCGCCAGCGCGCCGATGCCGATGGAAATCACGCAGAGCAGCAACGGACGTAAAGAGCGGAACACCGCCACAATCAGCAATATCACCCCCAGCAGCGTTGCCACGCCCAGGGTGGAGATGTCCTGCTTCGCCTGTTGGCTGGCGTAATCGCTGTAAAACACCGTGCCGCGCGAGAGCAACTGCGCTTGCGGGTAACGCGTTTTCAGATCCTTTTCCAGCGTATTCAGGGTCGTGATGAGCAGGTGGGTTTGCTGCATATCAAACGACGATCCCGCCAGTTCTCCGTGCAGCAGATACCAGTAGTTGCCCTGGGGATCCTGCGTCACCAGCCAGCCGTCCATCAGTCGTAAACGCTGGCCGTTTTTCGCCATCGCCAGCTGCGAGCCGCGCATTAACATCAGCGGATCGTTTTGCAGCTCCTTGCCGCTTACCCCGGAGAACGCAGAATAAAGCTGGGAGAGGATCCACTGCGCCTGCGCTTCGCCGCCGTTTTGCAGGCGGACGCGAGTGTCGGGGTCAATCAGGCCGTTGCGGTGCTGCCAGAAAAATGCTCCCCACGCCTGCTGGCTGGCGGCATCCATTGGCCCTTTAACGTCGCCGAGCGCAGCGGATTTTTGCAGCAGCGTCAGCCACTCCTGAGCCACCCTGGGATTAGCCTCTTTACCGGGGCTGACCAGCCACACCAGTTGGCGGTCCAGACGCTGCATAAAGCCGTCATTCAGCGCTGGGGGAATATCGCCCATCGCCTGTTTGGGTAACATTGCCAGCACGCTACTGTTCAGCCGTGATTGCGGCAGCAGAATCAGCAACGCCGCCGCCATGACCAGGCAGACGATCCCCCATAACAGCGCGGGGCGTTTACTGGGCGGCAAAACGTTGGCGTTCGTCATCGGTCAGTTGCGCTGGCGTCAGTTGATGTTGGGTAAGAGCGATATCGGTGCGATCGCCCTGTTTATCATTAAGCTGAATGCTCTCCAGATAGGTTTGCCCGGCGAGATCGATGGTGTTGAAAATTTTATCCAGCGGCGTGGTGGTTGGGGTCAGGCGCAGCGTCCAGCGGCCTTCGCCTTTGTCAGCAAATTCGACGCGGAAGTTTTGTTCCAGCACTTTGCGATCGGCCTGGAACAGCGCGCGCAGCAGGTGGTTAAACTGGAACATCTGCGGGTTATTTTCTGCCGTGATGATTTGCGGCGGCTGACCGTTGATCACCTGCACCATGCGTTTATCGTCCAGCAATAGCTGCATGGAGAACGGTGAGGTTTGATCCCACAATAACCCATGGTCGCGGGCGATCAACATCTGGCCCTGAGATCGCAGCGGCTGCGGCAGATCTTTAATCGTCCTGGTTTGATCGAAATGGGCGCGGATCACCGGCTGTTCGGTAAAGCGTTGCTGAAGATCGTCCAGGGTCAGGGCGCTGACAAACGGGCTAATCAGCATCGCCAGCAGCGGCAAAAATTTCATGGTTTGACTCCCATGCGTTCAAACAGAATATCGGGGCTGACAAAGCACAGTTCGCGGCTTTGCTCGTCGACCGCGACCTGAATGGTGTATCCGGTGGTGGCGCGTTTACCCGTTTCGGCATCGAAAATCTGATAGGCAATCCGCAGACGGTTTTCGAACTCTTCGATATGCGCACGCACGCGGATGCGTTGCTCAAAGGTGAGGGCGTGGCGATATTTCACCCGCGCATCGACCACTGGCCACAAATAACCTGACTCTTTCATCTGCCGATAGCCGTAATTGAACTGGTTGAGCAGCGCCTCGCGGGCCACTTCAAAGTAGCGAAAATAGTTACCGTGCCAGGCCACGCCCATCATATCGACGTCGTGAAAGGGAATGGTCAGCTCGACTTCAGCGGTAAATCGGGGATCGTTAAGCACCCTTTACTCCTTGTCCTGAATTTCCGGCAGTTGCCAGAAATCGAAAAAATTAAACCAGTCGAGGGGCGACTGGAGCGCGTAATGTTCCAGACGCGCGGCGTAGTGGTCGATAGCGTTTTGCAGCGCCTGCTGGCGTTCGCCACGCGGCAGCTGCAGTGGGTCGGCAAAGGTTTCGCAGTGAATATGCAGCTTGCCGTGCTGGCGTAGGGCGAAAATCAGATTCACCGGGCAGCGCAAAATAGAGGCGAGAATAAACGGCCCCTGTGGAAAGGGCGCAGGCTGGCCCATAAACGGACTCCAGCAGACGCGCCAGTCGCCGCCGCGTTGCGGGTTGACGGCGATGCGGTCACCGACAATCGCCACCCATTCGCCGTTATCCAGCTTCTCTTTCAGCAGGATGGCGGTTTCCGGGCCGATATCTGTTACCGGGAGCAGGTTGATGCCAGCCTGCGGGGCCATCTCCTGCATTATCTGTTTAAAGCGTTGGGCGTTTTCACTAAACACCAGCGCGTTAATGGTTTTGTAGCCCTGAATTTTTGCCAGCGCCCGGCACACTTCTACATCGCCAAGATGCGAGGCCAGCAGCAATTTGCCGCGCGGATCGCGGACGTCAAGCGCCGCTTCTGCGCCTGGCGCAAACAGCACATCGCGCCCCAGTTGCAGCTCGCCGCGCCAACTGGCGATTTTGTCGAGCATGGCGTTGCCGAAACGTAAAAAGTGCTGGTAGCTGTTGAGTTTTGCTGCCTGTGGTTGATGCTGGCGCACACGGGCGAGCCAGTCTTGCGATGCTTTACGCGCACGGGAGGCGGTGAGCCAGTAGACGCCCACTACCGGGTAAAGCAGCGCGCTAAACGCCGTTCTTCCCAGCAGACGCCAGACCAGCAGCATCAGGCGCATTCCCCATAATCCTTTCACTTCACTCTGCCGCGCCCAGTGGCTGGAAGAGCGGCGCATTAACAGCGAAGGAATACGCGGCAACATGCCGAAAAACAGACGCGTGTGCATGAGCGAGATGCGGACGTTATCTTTCAGGGCATCAAAATGCGAAAGCCCGTCCAGCGGATAGGTGACGCGGGTCGGCACGAAATAACTGGTATTTCCCTGCCAGTAGAGGCGCACCATCACTTCGGTGTCGAAATCCATCCGCTTGCCGATGGTGGCGTGTTTTGCCAGTTGCAGCGTTGGCGCAACCGGATAAACGCGAAAGCCGCACATGCTGTCTTTCAGTTGCAGGGAGAGCGTTTCGATCCATACCCAGACGTGGGTGACCCAGCGCCCGTACAGCCGTGAGCGGGGGATGGATTCATCGTAAATCGGCTGGCCGGAGATCAGCGCCGCAGGGTGCTGTTCGGCAAGTGCCAGCAGTTTGGGGATATCTTCAATCGCGTGCTGGCCGTCAGCATCCACCTGTACCGCATGGCTGAACCCTGCGTCTGCCGCCGCCTGTAAGCCGCGCATCACCGCCGCGCCTTTACCTGCGTTTTCTGCCAGGCGAATTAAGGTCACGCCAGGCTGTTCGCTAACCAGCTTATCCAGTTGCTGTTGCGTGGCGGCATCGCTGCCGTCATCCACCACAATACAGGGCAGATTAAATGGCTTAAGACGCGCCAGCACGCCCGGCATCATTGCGCCGTGGTTGTAGCAGGGGATCAACACGCAGGGAGAAAAGTTTACCGACATAGGCGGATCTTCCCGCTACTGGCGGTGTGGCGGGCGTCACCGTCGTGACGCTGATAGCTAAAGCTCAGAATCTGGCGATCTTCCTGCCAGTTAAGCGTGAGCGTGACGCGGTTTTCCGGCTGCAACGGAGACTGAAATTTTATGTTCTGAATGGAGTGAAAACGCCAGCCGGGCGCGAGCAGAGTGAGCGCGTAGCTCATCGCCCAGTCGATTTGCGCCACGCCAGGGAGTAATGGTTGCACGGCAAAATGACCGCGAAACCAGAACAGATCTGCCCTGAGATGCAAAACAATCTCAAGGTGATTCGCTTGTGCCTGATGGCGCTCGATTTCATGGGGCTTCATGAAATAACTCCTGTAATTGCGCATAGACACGCTTGTTCATACTGTTTACTGGCATTTCATCAATAACGCGCCAGTAACGCGGAATGGCAACTGGCTCCAGCGTCGGGCGCAGTAATCGCCGCCAGGTCATTTCCTGGCTATGCCCGCCACCGTTCTGCCATTGCAGATGAGCTTCGTCATCCAGCACCAGCAAAACGCCAATGCACTGACGCCCGCCGCGCGTAACGGGAACTGCCGCCACCTCGCGAATACCGTCCAGCGCCAGCAGACGCTGTTCCACTTCCTGCAGAGAAATACGTTTTTCTTCAATCTTAACGATGCGCCCACGACGCCCCATCAGATGGAACTGGCCGTCTTCGCTAAACTGCAAGATATCGTCGAGTAACAGGCCGTTATCATCCGCCATCAGCGGTGAAAAGAGGCGAAAAACATCACCTTCGACCTGGAACTGCATACCTGGGAAAGGCAGCCAGCGGCGTTGCTCCTGTTCGCGGTAACGCCAGGCGATGACGCCGGTTTCCGTGCTGCCGTAGATTTCATCAGGCCAGACGCGCAGCCAGCTCGCGGTGTGTTGTACGTCCTGCCACGGTAGCTCACCACCAGCAGAGAGAAGCACCTGAACAGGCGGCGGGGATAGCTGAGCATCCAGACGCTTCAAAAATGCCGGGCTGCTGATGAAGATATAGCGATGCTGGTGACTCAACGCGGCAAACTGTTCGACATACCAGAGCATGGCGGCATGCAGGGGTATTCCCAGCGCCATTGGCAGGAAAATGCGAAAAGTCAGGCCATACAAATGCTGCGGCAATACGGAACCGACCACCCGACAACCCGCCAGACGTGCGCCTAATCGTTCAGCCAGCAGTTCTGCTTCACGGTCCAGCAAATGAACAGGTTTAATCACCCGCTTCGGCTGTCCCGTGGAACCAGAGGTAAATAGCTCGATATAAGCGTCTGGCGCTATAGCAGCAAAGGTGAATGATTGTGGCGCGACTTGTGGGGAACTTGCTACCAACAGCAATGAACCTTGCCAGTTAAGTTCGCTGTCGCTAAGCACACCATCGAACAGTTCACGTTGCTCATTAAGCTGGATGACGCGGTTATGCCCCGGAAGCACCGGCGTTTTTCCGGCGTGTAGCGTGGCGAGCAGGGCAACGATAAACAGATAGCTGTTCTCAAAGCATAGCGCCCAGCGTTTCCCGGGCTGTTGCTGTAAACGGCAGATAAGTTGCGCGACATCGTGACGCAAATCGCCCAGCGTCCAGGTGCTTTCGTCCAGCCACGCAATGGGCGTGTCATCAGGGCGTGGCGCAGTCAGCCAGCGTGCAAGCGGTAAGGTCTGCTTCATGAGCGATCTCTTTTCATCACCTGACGGCGCACCAGCCATTCACCAGCCATTAATGTTCCCATCAACAAATAAGCAATCATGCCGTTCCAGGCAGTCCATAACGACATATCGCCATGCAGCGCGGTAAAAAGGGCAATTCCGCCGTTGATGATGAAAAAGCCGCACCAGATTTGCGTGACGTGGCGGGTATAGTGCACGCCCTTTTCTGGAAGGTCTGGCTTCTGCAAACGCGCCAACCGCTCAACTATCGGCATTGCCGACCACAGCGAACCGCCAAAAACCGCCAGCATTACCGTATTAACCACTACCGGGTAAAACAGCAGTAGCTGGTGCGTTTTCAACAGAAAGCTGGCGACACACAAGGCGATGCCTACGACAGCGACGATTTGTGTGACGGCTTGTAGTGGCCCCGCCTGGCGACGGGTCTGGCGCAGGCGCAACAAAAGCAGCAGCGCCATCAGCGGCAACAGCCAATGCAGGCCGTTATGTGCCAAACCAAGCCAAATCACAAACGGCCAGGCGAGCAGCAATAATCCGGTCAGCAGCTTAATAATCGGTAGCGAGCGAATGCCCGACATCAGATCAGGCTTCTTGTAGCAGGCGTTCTACGGCCTCTACGACATCCTGGACTGTACGCACTGCTTTAAACTCTTCCGGCTTGATTTTCTTACCGGTTTTCTTTTGCAGGTGCACAATCATGTCAACGGCGTCGATGCTGTCCAGTTCCAGATCTTCGTACAGGCGCGCTTCAGGTTTGATGTCCTGCGGATCGATTTCAAACAGCTTGACCAGCAGGGCTGAGACTTCCTGATAGACGGTTTGTTGTTCTGTCATGATGGCTTTCCTCAGGCGCGTTGCGCAGCAATGAAAGAGGCCAGAGTGGCGACGGAGAAAAAGTGCTGACGCATCTCTTCACTTTCCGCGGAAAGTACAACGCCATATTCATTTTTCACTGCCAGCCCCAGTTCCAGGGCATCGATGGAATCCAGCCCTAAACCGTCGCCGAACAGCGGCGCATCGGTATCGATATCATCAGGAGTCAACTCGTCCAGATTGAGGGTGCTGATGATGAGATTTTTAATTTCCAGATAAAGCGCTTGCATTATTTATTCCTGAGAGAGGTAAACAACCTTGTTGTAATTGAAGCAAAAGATGCCGGTTTAACCGCCTTGCTGCCAGCGCCGGTTCTTGTGAAGTTGCATCGTAAAATTTATTGATTTCTACCCGCCCACGGACTTCAACCGTAAAAAACGGCCTGGCAGGCGGAACGTCATACCATTTACTTTGTTTATCCAGCAGATGCTCGCTACAGCCGATCGTCACGATGCGTAAATCGCTGGCACAGCGCACGGCAATATTCGCTGCCCCGCGCTGCAACGTCATTTTTTCACCAGGCTTCGTTCGCGTGCCTTCGGGGAAAATCAAGATAGTGTCGCCCTGTGCCAGTCGCTGTTGGCAACGGGGTAAGAGGGTTTCAGCTTCGCTGTTGATTAAATAATCTGCCGCCCGCACGACGCCGCCAAGAAAAGGATTTTTTAACAGCGCGCTTTTCACCAGGCAGTCAGTTTCTGGCATGACTGACGCCAGCAGTACGTAATCGATCAGCGTGGGATGATTGGCTACGACGAGGCAACCGCGTTCCTGACGTAAAATTTCAGCCCCATCAATCCGATAATCCAGCACGCCAAGCCCTTTTGCGACTGTTAAAAACAGACGAAAACTGGCGGCAATGCTGCGGCGCGCCACACGACGGCGGCGGGAAGTATCCCACACCAAAACTAACAATACGTTAAACCACACCACAGAGAGCAGTAGTCCGCCGAGGCCAAACAGGGCAAAACACAACCCGGTCATAACCAATCGCCATGCCCACTCCAGGCGCGACATCAGCTTACGCATCTGCGGCTCCAGCGCCATTGCACGCGCTCGCCATGCAGTGAAAATTTATTAGCGTTTTGTAAATAGTGCTGTAAAAACAACATGCTTTGCGGCAGTGATGTTTCATTGCCCGCAATGGCTGGCTGTGTTTCACATTGCCAGTCATCGCCAGCTTCAATCACCAGCGCGATGGCGTACGGCCAGGTCGGCATTTCTGCTGGCAGTTGTGGGTGATAGAACTCAGGCAGAAAGCCATCAAAATCGACCATCAACACGCGCTGGTATCCCGCTTGTAACAGGCTAAGCACTTCACATAAACCTTGCTGGAAACTGTCGCGACCAGCCGAAAGCGATGACGAAACGATCGGTTGTTTGGCCGCAATGGTCAGGTTACCCACGGAAGAGTTGTGTACGGAGAGCGCGAAGTCTGTCGGAGAGAGTGCCTGTTCGGTTGCCAGTGCATGAACAATGCGGTAATTGCGTTCCAGTTCGCCATGACGACTGGTATACAAAACGGCGTCTATTTGATGGCGGCGTAGCATTGCCAGACCGCACTCCACGGCCAGTTTACTGCCAGAACTGAGACGGCGGGCGGTCATCATTGGCAATTCGCATAATTTTGCCAACGGTGCCGCAGGGTCAACCGCCCAAGGCTGGCGCGACCATGCTTGCCATTGCTGGACTTCGCTAAGTCCAGGCGCCAGTGCCTTCCAGTCGGTAATATTTAATGTAAATTTCATCAACGCGCGCCCGCGGTAAACCAAAATTATTAAGTGACGATTATTTCTTTTGGCATATCAATAATGTATGCCCAACGCCTAAATTATCGTGGCGCTCTGCTACCTGAAATCCTGCTTTATTCAGATAGTCGTAAAATTTCTCTGCGCTATAGAAACGACTGTTACCGTTTGCCATGCAGGTGAAATAAAGTGAGGAGGCATTCAGGCTAAACGATGCCGCTTCAAACCGCTGCGCATCCCAGAACAACTCCATAATGCAAAGTTTTGCGCCGGGCTTCATTACGCTGGCAACTTTGCTGAGTATGCTAATTATTTGTTCGGGTGAAAAACAGTCTAAAAATTGACTCATCCACCAGATATCAGCCTCGCCCGGTAACGGCGCATCGCTTAGCATATCCACAGCATGGAAATCTATACGATCAGAAAAGCCTGCATTCGCGATATTTTCTTTGGCGAGCACGATTTGTTGTGGCAGATCTAATAACGTAACGGTGATGTTTTCGTTGTATTTACAGCAGCGCAAAGCCCACTTACCGGTATTGCCGCCTACATCGTACAAGGTTGTGGGGTTGTTGGCGAATACATAAGGCAGTGCGGCGTTAAATGCGCCATCTGAATAGTAATGATCAAACGCGAACCAGCTTTCACGGGCGGCGTCAGGTAATTGTGAAAGTGCCGGATATATCGTCGGCCAGTCGCCAAATACTTTTAACCCGGAAGGTTTGCCTTCATTGAGTGAATCGGCGAGGAAGAATAGCCCCTGATAACAGACATCCTGGGTGAAATCCATATTCACGCGCGTCATGGTGTCATGCAGGAGGTAATGACCGATTTTCGCCAGGTAATAAATTCCCTCTTTGCAGGTAATAATTCGCCCGCTTAAGCCCATATCTAACAGAACGCTGGCAGCATATTCGTTGATATGACTATTTTCGGTGATATCAGCCAGCGTTGCGCCATCTTTGCCTTGCCGATCCAGATAAGAAAGTACACCCGCATTACGCAGGCAGAGAGCTGTTTGAAAAAGCATGGGGGCAAAGGCAATGCGTTGAGCTTCGGTAATCGCATCCAGTGCGCTAAGAGAATCCTGTTCGTACATGTTGGGCACAACCTGTTAAGAGGGAATTAAATTATTATCGGACCGAAGCGGCCCGACTTTAGGGGAAATTACAAATCTGCGCCAGCCGACAAATTCAGTTGAATATCTTTGTCGAGATTGCGGACCCAGCGATTATAGTTTTTATGAATTTGTCCGCCTGATGCTTGCAGGTTCTGACTATTTTCATAATTGATATCGTAGCTGGATGCCGTGTAGTTAATGCGAATTTCTGCTGAATGATCGCGTGATTGTTGACGTGCTTTAATTACACCTTGTCCGGCTTCGGACATAATCCATTTGCGTTCAACGCCAGCTTTCAGAATCGCTTTTTTAACTTGATCCTGGGTATGACCGGCGCTGACGGTTGAGTGGACTTGATCAATTGGTGCAGTACGCGCACAACCCGCTAAAGCGCCGACAACAGCAATAGCAGCAAACCATTTCATGTAGTGTTTCATTAAAGCCCCATTAAAGTATTGTTTTTACGAGTAAAGCAGGATTTAACTGTAATTGCTGGTATCACTATTCTTTATTTAGCGAAAAATTTACTTATGAGATAAGTCAGTAAGTGCACATCAGAACAAATCATTTTGAGATGACTAAATTACTGCCAGCGGGGACCAACTATAAGTGAGTGAGAAAAATGAGGCAATAAAAATAACACAATATAATCAGTGCGTTCTCTGGGATGGGAATTTAATGATTATTCGGTGTTTATATATATTTGACTTAAGGAGTGGTTTTTAGAAATTAATTTTCTGAATAATATTGCATCATTTTCTCGAATCAAATGGCCACCGTTAGATAAACGGTGGCCATTGTCTGATCAGGGTGCGCTATTACCCCGGTAACCGACTTTTCGGTCTGCCTGGCCCCAGTAAAATCGCCAGTTTGCTACCGCCTTTCGTGGTTTCCATCCAGATTTTACAGACGCTGGTTAATGGCACCGAAAGTAGCATCCCTACCGGACCGAGCAGCCATCCCCAAACCAACAACGAAAGAAATACCACCATGGTGGACATCCCCAGGCGATGGCCCATCATCCGTGGTTCTAAAATATTGCCGATGACCATATGGACAACTAAAAACAATGCGCCGACCAGAATACATTCGTAAACACCATTAAACAGCAGCACCTGAATCATTGGCGGTACGGCGGAAATTACCGCGCCGATATTGGGGACGTAGTTGAGTAAAAAAGCCAGTACCGCCCACATCAGCGCAAACTGCACGCCCATCAGCGCCAGCCCCAGCCAGACGATAACGCCCGTCCATAAACTTAGCAGCGTTTTTAATGCCAGATAATGCGAAACGCCTTTTAATGCGCGGTGTAATCCGGCGATGTGAATCTGTGGGTTATTCAACGCAAAGCGCATTTTGTAAGGGACGTGGCGTACTTCAAACAGCATAAAAACAACGGTCATCACCAGCAGAAGTACGCTCGCCATGGCCCCGGAAAGCCCGGTCATTAAAGCGGTGGTGAAGGTAACCACTTTTTCTGAATCCATCCGCTGCAACATTCGTTCCGGCGACATATGCAAATTAAGAAAAGGCAGCATCTCCTGCAATTTAAAAAGCTTGCGCGTCAGCTCCTTATTAAACTTCGGCAGCATAGAGATGAATTCGTTAAACGATGCCGCCAGCACACCGACCAGCGCAGTAAGCGCAATCAACATCACTACGACCACAATCGTAATGGCAACGGGACGCTGAACTCCGCGACGAATAAACCAGGTCACCAGTGGATTGAGGACGATGGCGAAAAACAGCGCCAGTAACAATTGCACAATGATATCTGCCGCTGCGTGAATACCTGCGAGGATTACTACCAGTGAAGCCAGCTTGAGTAGAATGTGCATGCCCGTTTTATCGGGTTGAGATGTTTCCATTGGGGCTTCCTTATGACTTTTTGTATTAAGTGTAGCGGGAGTCACGCCAGCAATATTCTGATTCTTCTTGCTGATTTACACGCCACCACGTGGTAAAAATGAAACACTGTTGTAAAAATGTGGTGCTTCTCATGCCCGTACCTGTTGCCGAACCGGCGCTTAACGGAATGCGTCTGAATTTGCGCATTGTCTCCATTGTCATGTTTAACTTCGCCAGCTATCTGACCATTGGGTTACCGCTCGCCGTGCTACCGGGCTATGTCCATGATGTGATGGGCTTTAGCGCCTTCTGGGCGGGGTTGGTTATCAGCCTGCAATATTTCGCCACGTTGCTGAGTCGTCCTCATGCCGGGCGTTATGCTGATTTGCTGGGGCCAAAAAAGATTGTCGTCTTCGGTTTGTGCGGCTGCTTTTTGAGCGGGCTGGGTTATCTGGTGGCAGGGTTAACCGCCAGTCTGCCAATTATCAGTCTGTTATTACTTTGCCTGGGGCGCGTGATTCTTGGTATTGGGCAAAGTTTTGCCGGAACGGGGTCGACACTGTGGGGCGTTGGCGTGGTCGGTTCGCTGCATATCGGGCGAGTGATTTCGTGGAATGGTATTGTCACTTACGGGGCGATGGCGATGGGCGCGCCGTTAGGTGTGGTGTTTTATCACTGGGGCGGTTTGCAGGCGTTAGCATTAATCATTATGGGCGTGGCGCTGGTGGCTATTTTGTTGGCAATACCGCGTCCGACGGTGAAAGCCAGTAAAGGCAAACCTTTGCCGTTTCGCGCGGTGCTTGGGCGCGTCTGGCTGTACGGTATGGCGCTGGCGTTGGCTTCCGCTGGGTTTGGCGTTATCGCCACTTTTATCACGCTGTTTTATGACGCTAAAGGCTGGGACGGTGCGGCCTTCGCGCTGACGTTGTTTAGCTGTGCGTTTGTTGGAACGCGATTGTTATTCCCTAACGGCATAAACCGCATTGGTGGCTTAAACGTGGCGATGCTCTGCTTTAGCGTTGAGATAATCGGCCTGCTGCTGGTTGGCGTGGCGACTATGCCGTGGATGGCGAAAATCGGCGTCTTACTGGCGGGAGCGGGCTTTTCGCTGGTGTTCCCGGCATTGGGCGTAGTGGCGGTCAAAGCGGTGCCGCAGCGGAATCAGGGGGCGGCGCTGGCAACCTACACCGTATTTATGGATTTATCGCTTGGCGTGACCGGACCACTGGCAGGGCTGGTGATGAGTTGGGCGGGCGTACCGGTGATTTATCTGGCGGCGGCGGGGCTGGTCGCAATCGCGTTATTGCTGACGTGGCGATTAAAAAAACGGCCTCCGGTGGAAGCACCTGAGGCCGTTTCGTCATCTTAAAACTTACTGAATAACCAGCGTGTTAATGATGTTTTCTGCGGTAGTCTGCGCTTTTTGCTGATCGTCAGCAGGCAGTGTGATTTGCATGGTCAGCAGTTGGTTGCCTACGTTACCCAGAATGACGGAAGAGTACGCCGTCTGGCCTTTAGCAGAGATAACGCTGTCTAACTGCTGCATTTTGTGACCTTTCAGCTCAATGGCTTTGTTGGTCACCACTTGCAGCTGTGGATCGCGGCTACGTTGCTGATCTTCCAGACGCTTCGCCAGCACAGCCAGGTCTTCTTTCGGATCATCGCCCATAATAACAATCACCGCTTTCTGCCCGGTGGCGTCGGACCAGACGTGCATGTTATTGGCCTGTGTTCCCAGCTTACCGCTCTGGTCGGTCATATCCGCTGGCAGCGAGAAGCTTAACTTGCCATCAAGCAGGTTGACGGGATTCGCGGTAGCGTTACTTTCCGCGACTGTACCTTCCGCTGTAGCGTTAGTGTCTTTATCATCACAGGCCGCAAGCCCCATAACCAGCAGGCCAATTCCGACATATTTAACCAGATTGCGCATTGACATCTTCCTTTCGATAAACGGCCATAACGGCTCATTCATCCATCTTATCACAAGTCTGATAACGAACCTTTAACTGGCCTGCAAAGCGTTGATTTCGGATTTATCTGCCAGTCTTTTCAATAGCATATTGAGTAATACGCCATACATTGGCAGGAAAAAAACGATGCTGATTAACACTTTGAAACAGTAATCAACCAGCGCGATTTCCATCCAGTGTTCGGCCATAAAGGCATCCGGACTACGCCAGAAAGCAATGAAGAAGAAGGCCAGTGTGTCACTGACGTTACCGAACAGTGTGGACGCCGTCGGTGCCAGCCACCAGCGGCGATTCTGGCGCAGGCGGTTAAATACATGCACGTCGAGGATCTGCCCCAGTGCGTAGGCCATAAAACTGGCGGCAGCGATACGGGCGACAAACAGGTTGAAGTGGGCGAGAGCGCCGAATCCCTGCCATGAACCCATATAGAACAGCGACGAGATGACATAGGAGATCAATAACGCCGGGATCATCACTGCAAAGATGATACGACGGGCCAGCGGTGCGCCAAAAATACGCACGGTCAGGTCGGTAGCGAGAAAGATAAACGGAAAGCTAAACGCACCCCAGGTGGTGTGAAAACCAAAAATGGAGACCGGAAGCTGAACCAGATAGTTACTGGAGGTGATCACCAGCAGATGAAATAACGATAACCAGAACAACGCCTTATAGCGTTGAGTTTGTGAGGAAACGTTCATATTGTACCTTTTTGATTAACCATTGGGGTGAGGGAACCCAATACGTACGACACGCTATTTTACCTTGATTAAATAACGTTCTTACCCTTTTTTCGAGCCGCCGCATGATACTGCTTTACGTTGACAATGCAATGGCTAATTTTCACGCAATCGTTAACCTGGTTTGCTAACGGACATACAGAGCGTAAACTAGCGCCGTTTTTTTATGTGATGAGAAGAAAATGACCGATCTCTTTTCCAGCCCTGACCACACACTCGACGCGCTTGGCCTGCGCTGCCCGGAACCGGTGATGATGGTGCGCAAAACCGTGCGCAATATGCAGCCTGGCGAAACGTTACTGATTATCGCCGACGATCCGGCGACGACCCGAGATATTCCTGGGTTTTGTACCTTTATGGAACACGAACTGGTTGCTAAAGAGACGGATGGACTGCCTTATCGTTATTTGATTCGCAAATCGGGTTAAGGTGGAGCAGGCTAGCGGACCGATCGCGCTCAATTTTGCGGTTTGCAACGGGTTTGTAGGACGGATAAAACGTTCAAGCTGCATCTGGCGATACGGTGCGCAATGCCTGATGCGACGCTGTCGCGTCTTATCATGCCTACGAGTTCGATGCCTTATGTAGGCCGGATAAGGCGTTCACGCCGCATCCGGCACGCAAGCGTAATGGAATACAAAAATGGATTATTTAATTCCAGTTTGTCTGGCATTGCTGGGATTGCTGGCGATCTTCACTCCCAATTGGCTGATCCCTGTTTTTATCGTCGTGGGGGGATGGCTGGGGGTACTTGCCTGGGGTTGGCTCTGGCTAATGATTTTTTTACCTTTACTTAACGGTGTTGGGCTTGCTTATGCCCTGTGGTTGATGTTCAAAAGGCCATCATTAGCATCCCGCCTGGTTGCTGCATGCTGTGTTATCTCAGTCATTCTGATGTTAGCGCTATATTACGCTATTCTGACCATGCCGCCGTTCCCGCCTCAGCACTAAGCCTGATAGCCAGAGGCTATCAGGCAACACCTTTATCTCCTGCGCAACAACCTTAACGCATTCGCCGTCACCAGCACCGTCGCCCCCGTATCTGCCAGCACTGCCAGCCACAACCCGGTCATCCCTAATAGCGTAGTGATGAGGAAAACGCCTTTCAGCCCCAGCGCAATGGTGATGTTCTGGCGGATATTGGCGTGAGTGGCGCGCGCCAGTTCAATCATTTGCACCAGGCCGCGCAGGTGGTTATGGGTTAATGCCGCATCTGCGGTTTCCAGCGCCACGTCTGTGCCACTGCCCATTGCAATTCCGATGGCGGCGGCTTTCATCGCTGGCGCGTCGTTAATACCGTCGCCGACCATCGCCAGCGGCGCATGTTGATTCAGCTCGGTCACCGCTTTGACTTTATCTTCCGGCAAGAGGCCCGCTTTAAACTCCAGCCCCAGTTCCCCGGCAATTGCCGCCGCTGCGCGTGGATTATCGCCAGTGAGGATTACCCCTTTGACGCCCAGCGCGTTCAGTTCATTGATAGCAGTTGCGGCATCGGCGCGCAGGGTGTCCTGCAATGCAATGACACCCAGCACGTCATCGTTACGTACCACCAGCACTACCGTTTGCCCGGCGCTTTCCAGTTCATTAATCAAACCGGCGAATGCATCAGCAGGATGTTTTCCGGCAGCGCAAATCAATACGCGCTCACCGTTAACCTGCGCTTCAATGCCGGACCCGACCAGCGCCCGCTGTGACTCGGCGGCGGGAATAGCGAGTGCAGCGACCTGCGCTTCACGAACTATGGCTTGCGCCAGTGGATGCGTTGCGCCTTGCTCGACCGCCGCCGCCAGTGTCAGCAGTTCAGATTCGCTAATACCTGTTGCCGGATGGATGGCGGTAACGCGTGGTTTCCCGACGGTCAGCGTTCCGGTTTTATCAAACGCCACCTGGGTAACGCGACCTAGCTGTTCCAGTGCCGCGCCACCTTTAATCAATGCCCCACGACGTGCCGCCGCCGCCAGCCCGGAGGTAATCGCCGCGGGCGTGGAGATAACTAACGCACACGGGCAACCAATCAGTAGCAGCGTCAGCCCTTTATAAATCCACTCCTGCCAGCTGGCGGCAAACAGCAGCGGTGGCACCAGCGTCACCAGCAGAGCGACGGCCATAATCGCGGGCGTATAGATACGGCTGAAACGGTCGATAAACCGCTCAATGGGCGCGCGGCGCTCTTCGGCTTCTTCGATCAGTTTCAGAATCCGGTCAATGGCGCTGGCACCCGGTTCTGACAGCACTTCCAGCGTTACCAGACGGTCTACGCTGGTGGCGCCTGCAGGAACTTTATCGCCCGTCGCGCGCTCCACAGGAATGGATTCGCCGGTCAGGGCGCTTTCATCAAAACTGGCAAACGGTGAGAGCAGTTTACCGTCGGCAGGCAAACGCCCACCTGCCGCAACTTCAATCACATCGCCAGGGCGCAGGCTATTGATCGCCACCTCTTCCCGCTCACCGTTACGCAGGCGCGTGGCGGTTTCTGGTTTCAACGCCATTAACGCGCTAACGCCCTGACGTGCGCGGCTGGCGGCCCAGCCTTCCAGTCGTTCGCCAATCAAAAACAGCAGCAACACCATCGCAGCTTCAGCCGTTGCGCCAATAAACAGCGCACCAATGGCGGCTACGCTCATTAACGTTTCAATAGCAAAGTAACTGCCGGATTTGATCAGCCGTAATGCCTGACGAGCAATTGGGTACAGCCCAACCAGCGTGGTCGCGATAAACGCCAGTTGACCAAACGGATGATTGAACTGCTCCAGTCCCCAACTGATTGCCATCATCACGATAAGCGTAATCAGCGGCAGATTCTCTTTCAGGCGCGATGCTTGCGGTTCGTCGGCGGCCTGTTCATCGCGCAGGGAATAGCCTGCTTTTTGCACCGCAGATTCAACTTGTGCACGGATGTCATTGTCGGCATCAACCACCAGCTTCTCGGTGGCGAACAACACCTGCACCTGATTCACGCCTGCAAGCTGGCGCACGGCATTTTCTACCTTGCGCGCACAGGCGGCACAGTCCATACCGCTGACTTTCCAGCTATAGCGGTTGCCGGAGACGTTTTCGGAGAGTGTTGGCGTACTGGAACATGCGCCGTCGCAGCAACAGTCGTTAGCGTTCTTTACTGGTGTTAGCGGTTTGAACGCAGCAAATTGAGGGGCTTTCTTGCCGAGATTGTCAGGAGTCGACATGGCATCCTCCGGTTAAGTTTTTTCTCATTAACCGAAGGATACACTCTGGAGTCGACTCCAGAGTCAAGTTTTATCAGAGATACAGCGAGCGGACGATGAGGAAGTGACCGGCAAAGTAGCAGGCAGCAGCAATCGCGTTATCGGCCCGGAAGCGTCGGCGATAGTGACTACCCAGCCAGACAAAGTTACTGATAAACAGTAACGAAGCGCCGACAAACGCAGAGAGCGCCGGAGCGGTCGGGCGGAAGAACCACAGTTCGCCTGCCAGCCACACCATCACCAGCGTCATACCGACAAAGGTACAAATGGGCCAACGTAACTCTTCCAGGCGTGTCCAGATAATGGCCAGCAACAGCGCGCCCAGTACCAGCAGCACCAGCGGCAATGGCCAGAAGAAAGAGAGCGTCATCTGGCTGGCAAAATAGATGGTGTACAGCAGGTGCGAGAGGAAAAATGCGCCAATGGCGTACATCAGACGCTGACGTGGCAATAGCGTTAGCGCATCGCCCAGCAGCGACGCACATAGCCCCGCCAGCACCAGATAGCTAATGGCGTCGAACATCGGCGCTTGCCACGCCAGTAATAGCAGGAGAAGAAGAGTTAACGGTTTAAACACCCAGCGTTGCCAGGTTGAACCACGATAGGAGGCATCCACAGATAGCCATGCGGAAAGACAGACAGCGATAAACGACCAAAGCATCTTAGTTCCTTGAATTCGTTATTATTTAGTAAGCGGAATGCCTACAGTCTTGCTATTCAGTTTAGTGGCGAGGGCGGACAGATGACAACACCATAACGGGCAGGGTATGCTTATTTCCGCATTTTCCGATAAGGTACAAAGATGAGTAAACCACCTCTTTTCTTTATTGTTATCATTGGCTTAATTGTTGTCGCTGCATCGTTTCGCTTTATGCAGCAGCGGCGGGAAAAAGTTGATAATGATATGGCACCGCTCCAGCAAAAACTGGTGGTGGTGAGTAACAAGCGGGAAAAACCAATTAACGATCGCCGTTCGCGCCAGCAGGAAGTGACACCGGCTGGCACCAGTGTGCGCTATGAGGCAAGCTTCAAACCGCAAAGCGGTGGACTGGAGCAGACGTTCCGTCTAGATGCCCAGCAGTACCACGCCCTGACAGTGGGCGATAAAGGTACGCTGAGCTATAAAGGCACGCGTTTTGTCAGCTTTGCTGGCGAAGAATAAGGTTATTTTTTAACTTTAACTTTAACTTTAAATTTCTTCTGCCAGGCCAGCAGTTCAAACACGCCGAAAAGGAAAATACGCACCTTTTCGGCACTGCTTAGCTGCAGACCATCCTTCGGCAAAGTGGATTTCAATAGCGCCAGCTGCATACCATGCATCAGCACGGTAAAAATCAGCGCCACGTTAACGAATATATTCAGCGGTCGCGGAAATGGCTGAACAAGATTGAGGATTAAAAATCCCCATACGCAAAGCATTAACAAACGTCCAATATTAATCAGCATCACTTTCTCCTTGTGTTTCACGCTGATACAACCGATAAGCAACTTGACCCGCCACTTTTTCCCGATATAACGACCAGTTTGCCGGAACAGTAGGCAGGCCATTTTCTACTTCACTCTCGACATATATCCAGGCTTCGTCAGCCAGCCAGCCGTTATCTTCCAGTAAATTAATGGTTTCTTCCAACAAGCCACGGCGGAATGGCGGATCGACAAACACGATATTATGCGGTGTGCCTTTTTGCGCCAGGAATGACATTGCATTGCTGTTAACCACCCGCGCATTATCTGCTTTCAGGGTTGCCAGATTCTTGATTAATTGCTGATGCACCGCACGATCCATCTCAATCAGCGTGGCACCCGCAGCGTAGCGAGACAAGGCTTCCAGCCCCAGCGCGCCGCTACCGGCGAAGCAATCCAGACATTGCGCATCGACGATAACCGGAGCCAGCCAGTTAAATAACGTTTCGCGCACGCGATCGGTGGTGGGGCGCAGGCCAGGGCTGTCCGGAACCGGGAGTTTACGGCCTCGCCACAGCCCGCCAATAATGCGGATTTGGCCGCTACCGGAATGATTCGGTTTTTTCATGATAAATTGCTCAATCCGCCAGATAACACATAATTGCAGGCGGTGATGTGTATTCAGTTAAGTGATAGACTATTTCATCATTTTTTTAGCTGCTATGTACATAGCGTTAACGCTGTGCCATGAAGCAACAGCGAGGAGTGTAGTCGCAGATGGCGAAAGAAAAAAAACGTGGCTTTTTTTCCTGGCTGGGCTTTGGTCAAAAAGAGCAGACCCCGGAAAAAGAGACAGAAGTCCAAAATGATCAATCGGTTGTAGAAGAAACTGTCCAGGCAGAAGAGCCTGCGAAGGTTGCTGAACAACCTGTTGAGGAGTTGCCGCAGTCCCATACTGAAGCCGAGGCGGAAACTTTTGCTGCCGAAGTGGTGGAAGTGACGGAACAGGTTGCCGAAAGCGAGAAAGTGCAGCCTGACGCTGTTATCGAAGCGGAAGTCAGTGCGCAGCCAGAACCCGTAGTGGAAGAATCGCCAGCACCGGTAGTTGAACCTGAAGTCACGCCGGAGCCAGTGGCTATCGAGCGTGAAGAGCTGCCATTGCCGGAAGACGTCAACGCCGAAGAGGTTTCGCCAGAAGAATGGCAGGCAGAAGCGGAAACCGTGGAGATTGTCGCAGCGGCGCAAGAAGAAGCGGCTAAAGAAGAAATCACCGACGAAGAGCTGGAAGCACAGGCGCTGGCTGCCGAAGCGGCAGAAGAGGCGGTGATGGTGGTTCCTCCGGCAGAAGAAGAGCAGCCGGTTGAAGAAATTGCCCAGGAGCAAGAAAAACCGACCAAAGAAGGTTTCTTCGCGCGCCTGAAACGCAGCCTGTTAAAAACCAAAGAAAATCTCGGTTCCGGATTTATCAGCCTGTTCCGCGGTAAAAAAATCGACGATGATCTGTTTGAGGAGCTGGAAGAGCAGCTTTTGATCGCCGATGTGGGTGTGGAAACCACGCGTAAAATCATCACCAATCTGACAGAAGGCGCATCCCGCAAGCAGCTTCGTGACGCCGAGGCGCTCTATGGCCTGCTGAAAGAAGAGATGGGCGAGATTCTGGCGAAAGTCGATGAACCACTGAACGTCGAAGGCAAAGCGCCGTTTGTGATCCTGATGGTCGGCGTCAATGGCGTGGGGAAAACCACGACGATTGGCAAGCTGGCGCGTCAGTTTGAACAGCAAGGTAAATCTGTCATGCTGGCGGCGGGCGATACTTTCCGTGCGGCAGCGGTTGAGCAGCTTCAGGTCTGGGGGCAGCGCAACAATATCCCGGTGATTGCCCAGCATACTGGTGCGGATTCCGCCTCTGTTATCTTCGACGCCATTCAGGCTGCGAAGGCGCGTAATGTTGACGTTCTGATTGCCGATACCGCCGGACGCTTGCAGAACAAATCGCACCTGATGGAAGAGCTGAAGAAAATCGTCCGCGTGATGAAGAAACTCGACGTTGAAGCCCCGCATGAAGTTATGCTGACTATCGATGCCAGCACCGGGCAGAATGCGGTAAGCCAGGCCAAATTGTTCCACGAAGCGGTTGGCTTAACCGGCATCACGTTAACGAAACTGGACGGCACGGCGAAAGGCGGGGTAATTTTCTCGGTGGCTGACCAGTTTGGTATTCCTATCCGCTATATTGGTGTCGGCGAACGTATTGAGGATTTGCGTCCGTTTAAGGCGGACGACTTTATAGAGGCACTTTTTGCCCGAGAGGATTAACAATGATTCGCTTTGAACATGTCAGCAAGGCTTATCTCGGTGGGAGACAGGCGCTGCAGGGCGTTACGTTTCATATGCAGCCGGGTGAGATGGCGTTTCTGACCGGTCATTCCGGTGCAGGGAAAAGTACCCTCCTGAAGCTGATCTGTGGGATTGAGCGGCCAAGCGCCGGGAAAATCTGGTTTAGCGGCCATGACATCACGCGTCTGAAAAACCGTGAAGTTCCGTTTCTGCGCCGCCAGATCGGCATGATTTTCCAGGAGCACCATCTACTGATGGACCGTACTGTCTATGATAACGTGGCGATCCCGTTGATTATCGCCGGTGCCAGCGGTGACGATATTCGTCGCCGTGTATCGGCGGCGCTGGACAAAGTCGGGCTACTGGACAAAGCGAAAAACTTTCCAATACAGCTTTCTGGCGGTGAACAGCAGCGCGTTGGCATTGCCCGCGCGGTGGTGAACAAACCTGCGGTACTGCTGGCGGACGAACCGACCGGTAACCTGGATGATGCGCTGTCAGAAGGGATTTTACGTCTGTTTGAAGAGTTTAATCGCGTTGGGGTAACAGTATTGATGGCTACACACGACATCAACCTGATTTCACGACGTTCCTATCGCATGCTCACCCTGAGCGATGGTCACTTGCATGGAGGCGTGGGCCATGAATAAGCGCGATGCAATCAATCATATCCGGCAGTTTGGCGGGCGTCTTGATCGCTTCCGTAAATCGGCTGGCGGCTCTGGCGACGGGGGGCGTAACGCGCCGAAACGCGCGAAGTCCTCGCCAAAACCGGCAAATCGCAAAACCAACGTTTTCAACGAACAGGTGCGCTATGCGTTCCACGGCGCTTTGCAGGATCTGAAAAGCAAACCGTTCGCCACGTTTCTAACCGTGATGGTCATTGCCATCTCCCTGACGCTGCCAAGCGTCTGTTATATGGTGTACAAAAACGTTAACCAGGCGGCGACGCAGTATTATCCGTCACCACAAATCACTGTTTATCTACAAAAAACACTGGATGATGACGCCGCAGCAGGCGTGGTGGCGCAGCTACAGGCCGAGCAGGGCGTGGAGAAAGTGAACTATCTTTCTCGTGAAGACGCACTGGGCGAGTTCCGTAACTGGTCTGGCTTTGGTGGTGCGCTGGATATGCTGGAAGAAAACCCGCTTCCGGCAGTAGCGGTGGTGATCCCGAAACTCGATTTTCAGGGGACGGAGTCACTGAATACGCTGCGCGATCGAATCACTCAGATTAACGGCATTGACGAAGTGCGGATGGATGACAGCTGGTTTGCCCGTCTGGCGGCGTTGACCGGGCTGGTCGGGCGCGTTTCGGCGATGATCGGCGTGTTGATGGTGGCGGCCGTGTTCCTCGTCATCGGCAACAGCGTACGTCTGAGCATCTTTGCTCGCCGTGACTCCATCAACGTGCAGAAACTGATTGGTGCGACGGATGGTTTCATCCTTCGCCCGTTCCTGTACGGCGGTGCGCTGCTGGGATTTTCTGGCGCATTGTTGTCATTAATTTTGTCAGAAATTCTGGTACTGCGTTTGTCGTCAGCGGTGGCGGAAGTGGCGCAGGTTTTCGGAACTAAGTTTGATATCAATGGCTTATCTTTCGATGAATGTCTGCTTTTGCTGCTGGTGTGTTCGATGATTGGCTGGGTGGCAGCCTGGCTTGCCACGGTACAACATTTACGCCATTTTACGCCTGAATAATAAAAGCGTGTTATACTCTTTCCCTGCAATGGGTTCCGTAGCAGGGAAAGAGACCCCGTTGTCTCTTCCCGGTATTTCATCTCTATGTCACATTTTGTGCGTAATTTATTCACAGCGTTGCATTGAACTTGTGGATAAAATCACGGTCTGATAAAACAGTGAATGATAACCTCATTGCTCTTAAGCTCTGGCACAGTTGTTGCTACCACTGAGGCGCCAGAAGATATCGATTGAGAGGATTTGAATGACTGACAAAATGCAAAGTTTAGCTTTAGCCCCTGTTGGCAACCTGGATTCCTACATCCGGGCAGCTAACGCGTGGCCGATGTTGTCGGCTGACGAGGAGCGGGCGCTGGCTGAAAAGCTGCATTACCATGGCGATCTGGAAGCAGCTAAAACGCTGATCCTGTCTCACCTGCGGTTTGTTGTTCATATTGCTCGTAATTATGCGGGCTATGGCCTGCCACAGGCGGATTTGATTCAGGAAGGTAACATCGGCCTGATGAAAGCAGTGCGCCGTTTTAACCCGGAAGTGGGTGTGCGCCTGGTCTCCTTCGCCGTTCACTGGATCAAAGCAGAGATCCACGAATACGTTCTGCGTAACTGGCGTATCGTCAAAGTTGCGACCACCAAAGCGCAACGCAAACTGTTCTTCAACCTGCGTAAAACCAAGCAGCGTCTGGGCTGGTTTAACCAGGACGAAGTCGAAATGGTGGCCCGTGAACTGGGCGTAACCAGCAAAGACGTGCGTGAGATGGAGTCACGTATGGCAGCGCAGGACATGACCTTTGACCTGTCTTCCGACGACGATTCCGATAGCCAGCCGATGGCTCCGGTGCTCTATCTGCAGGATAAATCATCCAACTTTGCCGACGGCATTGAAGATGATAACTGGGAAGAGCAGGCGGCAAACCGCCTGACCGATGCGATGCAAGGTCTGGACGAGCGTAGCCAGGATATCATCCGCGCGCGCTGGCTGGACGAAGACAACAAGTCCACGTTGCAGGAACTGGCTGACCGTTACGGTGTTTCCGCTGAGCGTGTGCGTCAGCTGGAAAAGAACGCGATGAAAAAACTTCGCGCTGCTATTGAAGCGTAATTTCCGCTGTTAAGCAGAGAACCCTGGATGAGAGTCCGGGGTTTTTGTTTTTTGGGCCTCTGCAATAATCAATTTCCCCCTCCGGCAAAACGCCAATCCCCACGCAGATTGTTAATAAACTGTCAAAATAGCTATTCCAATATCATAAAAATCGGGTATGTTTTAGCAGAGTATGCTGCTAAAGCACGGGTAGCCATGCATAAAACGAAATAAAGTGCTGAATAACAACATCACAACACACGTAATAACCAGAAGAATGGGGATTCTCAGGATGAATATAAAGGGTAAAGCGTTACTGGCAGGATGTATCGCGCTGGCATTCAGCAATATGGCTCTGGCGGAAGATATTAAAGTTGCGGTCGTGGGCGCGATGTCTGGTCCGGTGGCCCAGTACGGTGACCAGGAGTTTACTGGCGCAGAGCAGGCGGTAGCGGATATCAACGCTAAAGGCGGCGTTAAAGGCAACAAACTGCAAATCGTAAAATATGACGATGCCTGTGACCCGAAACAAGCGGTCGCGGTGGCGAACAAAGTCGTTAACGATGGCATTAAATACGTGATTGGTCACCTCTGTTCTTCATCAACGCAGCCAGCGTCTGACATCTACGAAGACGAAGGCATTTTAATGATCACCCCAGCGGCAACCGCGCCAGAGCTGACCGCGCGCGGCTATAAGTTGATTATGCGCACCACCGGCCTGGACTCCGACCAGGGACCGACGGCGGCGAAATATATTCTTGAGAAAGTGAAACCGCAGCGTATTGCTATCGTCCACGACAAACAACAGTACGGTGAAGGTCTGGCGCGTGCGGTGCAGGACGGCCTGAAGAAAGGCAATGCTAACGTGGTGTTCTTTGATGGCATCACCGCTGGGGAAAAAGATTTCTCGACGCTGGTGGCGCGTCTGAAGAAAGAGAATATCGACTTCGTTTATTACGGCGGTTACCACCCGGAAATGGGGCAAATCCTGCGTCAGGCACGCGCGGCAGGGCTGAAAACTCAGTTTATGGGGCCGGAAGGCGTGGCTAACGTCTCGCTGTCTAATATCGCGGGCGAGTCAGCGGAAGGGCTGCTGGTGACCAAGCCGAAGAACTACGATCAGGTTCCGGCGAACAAACCGATTGTTGACGCGATCAAAGCGAAAAAACAGGATCCAAGCGGTGCGTTCGTCTGGACCACCTACGCCGCGCTGCAATCTTTGCAGGCGGGCCTGAATCAGTCTGACGATCCGGCGGAGATCGCTAAATACCTGAAAGCGAACTCGGTTGATACCGTGATGGGACCACTGACTTGGGATGAGAAAGGCGACCTGAAAGGTTTTGAGTTCGGCGTATTTGACTGGCACGCCAATGGCACGGCGACCGATGCGAAGTAACAGATAGATAAATGAAAATGCCCGATGCGCTTAACGGCTATCGGGTTTTTTTGTGTTTGTCGAAATGGTTGTAGAAAGATTAAACAATCCAGGATATGCTTATTGTACGGTGATGTGCCGTACATATTATACGGAGCAGGAGAGTTCACATGTCTGCTGTTAAAAAGCAGCGTATCGATCTGCGTTTAACTGACGATGATAAAAGTATGATTGAGGAAGCGGCAGCGATATCTAATCAGTCCGTCAGCCAATTTATGTTGAACAGCGCTTCACAGCGGGCTGCGGAAGTGATTGAACAGCATCGGCGGATGATCCTCAATGAGGAATCCTGGACGCGGGTGATGGATGCGCTGAGTAATCCCCCGTCACCAGGTGAAAAGCTAAAACGCGCGGCAAAACGTCTTCAGGGAATGTAATAATTTATGGATGATCTGACGATAGAGATTCTGACCGATGATGCAGATTATGATCTACAGCGATTCGACTGCGGCGAGGAAGCGTTAAATCTCTTTCTGACGACACATCTGGTTCGTCAACATCGCAATAAAATTCTGCGAGCGTATATCCTTTGTCGCAACACTCCAGAACGTCAGGTGCTGGGATATTACACATTATCCGGCAGTTGTTTTGAACGAGCCGCATTGCCCTCGAAATCGAAACAGAAAAAAATTCCCTACAAAAATATTCCCAGCGTCACTCTTGGGCGTCTGGCAATTGATCGTTCATTACAGGGGCAGGGATGGGGAGCAACACTGGTTGCTCATGCCATGAAAGTCGTCTGGTCAGCCTCTTTAGCGGTAGGTATTCACGGTCTTTTTGTCGAGGCGCTGAATGAAAAAGCCCATACGTTTTATCGGTCGCTGGGCTTTATCCCGTTGGTCGGAGAAAACGAAAATGCGTTATTTTTCCCAACTAAATCCATTGAACTGCTTTTTACACAGAGCGATTAACGCTTCTCCCAGCCGCCCAGTTGTGACGTAAACCCCAGTGCCTGCATAAACGCTGTCATCACGCCGCGATCTTCCACGCCAGCATCCGCCATCCACCAGCCTGAAACGCCAGGATTGTTACGCAAAACCTCTTCCAGCAGATATTGCCCTACACCGCGACGCCGGGTGACTTCCCGCACGCGCAGGGAATCCAGTGCTCCCTCGGTGCCGCTTAAGGTTACCCGCACGGCCGCGAGCAGACGCTCGTTAAAACGCGCGGCGTAGATACGGTGGTTATCGTCAATCTGTAAAGAGGAAGGGGAATACTCCGGCCAGATCTTTTGCAGGTCAATCCGGTCCTGGTCGCTAAAGTTTTCTAATCGAATGATGGTCAGCTTCATGGGTAACCCGTGTAAATCACAAAAGTGGAACCAGTGTAGCGAAATAATTTAATCGGAGGCTTTCTCTTTTTTATTTCTTTTGGCAGGTGATTAATTTTTTTTCAGCAATAATTACAAATTAAAAACATTAGAGAATGAAAATTGTCCAGCATAATCCCCTGATGGGTAGTGAATTGTTCCGCCCTTTATGCCGTTATTTTATGCTGACAACGACGCTTTTTTCTGTTTATCTATCAACATATTCAGAATATTATCTGTTCTTAATCGACTGAAAAATAGGGATTTTAATCGCTATTATCACAATATACTGCGCTAAACCCTTAATCAGACAGGTAAAAACAGTGCAGTATAAAAAAAGAACAGTCTGATTTCTGAATACATAAAAACAAAGCAGCACAACATTACGAGTGGGGATTTTGAATAATGAAACGGAATGCGAAAACTATCATCGCAGGGATGATTGCACTGGCAATATCACACACCGCGTTGGCCGACGATATTAAAGTTGCCGTTGTCGGCGCGATGTCCGGCCCGGTTGCCCAGTGGGGCGATATGGAATTTAACGGCGCGCGTCAGGCAATCAAAGACATCAATGCCAAAGGGGGAATTAAGGGCGATAAGCTGGTTGGCGTGGAATATGACGATGCCTGTGACCCGAAACAAGCCGTTGCGGTCGCCAACAAAATCGTTAATGACGGCATTAAATACGTTATTGGTCATCTGTGTTCTTCTTCTACCCAACCTGCATCAGATATCTACGAAGACGAAGGTATTTTGATGATCTCACCGGGAGCGACCAACCCGGAACTGACCCAACGCGGTTATCAACACATTATGCGTACTGCCGGACTGGATTCCTCCCAGGGGCCAACGGCGGCGAAATACATTCTTGAGACGGTGAAGCCCCAGCGCATCGCCATCATTCACGACAAACAACAGTATGGCGAAGGGCTGGCGCGTTCGGTGCAGGATAGTCTGAAAGCGGCTAATGCCAACATCGTTTTCTTCGACGGCATTACCGCTGGCGAGAAAGATTTCTCCGCGCTGATTGCCCGCCTGAAAAAAGAAAATATCGACTTTGTTTACTACGGTGGTTACTACCCGGAAATGGGGCAGATGCTGCGCCAGGCCCGTTCCGTTGGCCTGAAAACTCAGTTTATGGGGCCGGAAGGTGTGGGTAATGCGTCGCTGTCGAACATTGCCGGTGATGCCGCCGAAGGTATGTTGGTCACCATGCCAAAGCGCTATGACCAGGATCCGGCAAACCAGGGCATCGTTGATGCCCTGAAAGCCGACAAAAAAGATCCAACCGGCCCCTATGTCTGGATCACCTACGCGGCGGTGCAATCTCTGGCGACTGCCCTTGAGCGTACCGGCAGCGATGAACCGCTGGCGCTGGTGAAAGATTTAAAAGCTAACGGTGCAAATACCGTGATTGGGCCGCTGAACTGGGATGAAAAAGGCGATCTTAAGGGATTTGATTTTGGTGTCTTCCAGTGGCACGCCGACGGTTCATCCACGGCAGCCAAGTGATCATCCCACCGCCCGTGAAATGCGGGCGGGTTTAGAAAGGTTACCTTATGTCTGAGCAGTTTTTGTATTTCTTGCAGCAGATGTTTAACGGCGTCACGCTGGGCAGTACCTATGCGTTGATAGCCATCGGCTACACCATGGTTTACGGCATTATCGGCATGATCAACTTCGCCCACGGCGAGGTTTATATGATTGGCAGCTATGTCTCATTTATGATCATCGCCGCACTGATGATGATGGGCATTGATACCGGCTGGTTGCTGGTGGCGGCGGGATTCGTCGGCGCGATAGTCATTGCCAGCGCCTACGGCTGGAGTATCGAACGGGTGGCCTATCGCCCGGTGCGCAACTCTAAGCGTCTGATTGCGCTCATCTCGGCAATCGGCATGTCCATCTTCCTGCAAAACTACGTCAGCCTGACCGAAGGTTCGCGCGACGTGGCGCTGCCCAGCCTGTTTAACGGGCAGTGGGTGGTGGGCCATAGCGAAAACTTCTCTGCCTCTATTACTACCATGCAGGCGGTGATCTGGATTGTCACCTTCCTCGCCATGCTGGCGCTGACGATTTTCATTCGCTATTCCCGCATGGGGCGCGCCTGTCGTGCCTGCGCCGAAGACCTGAAAATGGCGAGCCTGCTTGGCATCAACACCGACCGGGTGATTGCGCTGACCTTTGTGATTGGTGCGGCGATGGCGGCGGTGGCGGGCGTACTGCTCGGTCAGTTCTACGGCGTAATTAACCCCTACATCGGCTTTATGGCCGGGATGAAAGCCTTTACCGCTGCGGTACTCGGTGGGATTGGTAGCATTCCGGGGGCGATGATTGGCGGGCTGATCCTGGGGATTGCGGAGGCGCTCTCTTCTGCCTATCTGAGTACGGAATATAAAGATGTGGTCTCATTCGCCCTGCTGATTCTGGTGCTGCTGGTGATGCCGACCGGTATTCTGGGCCGTCCGGAGGTAGAGAAAGTATGAAACCGATGCATATTGCAATGGCGCTGCTCTCTGCCGCTATGTTCTTTGTGCTGGCGGGCGTCTTTATGGGCGTGCAGCTGGAGCTGGACGGCACCAAACTGGTGGTCGACACGGCTTCGGATGTCCGTTGGGAGTGGGTGTTTATCGGCACGGCGGTGGTCTTTTTCTTCCAGCTTGTGCGACCTGCTTTCCAGAAAGGGCTAAAAAGCGTTTCCGGGCCGAAGTTTATTCTGCCAGCCATTGATGGCTCCACGGTGAAGCAAAAGCTGTTCCTCGTGGCGCTGCTGGTGCTTGCGGTGGTGTGGCCGTTTATGGTGTCGCGCGGGACGGTGGATATTGCCACCCTGACCATGATCTACATTATCCTCGGCCTCGGGCTGAACGTAGTGGTGGGGCTTTCCGGCCTGCTGGTGCTGGGGTACGGCGGCTTTTACGCCATCGGCGCTTACACCTTTGCGCTGCTCAATCACTATTACGGCCTTGGCTTCTGGACCTGTTTGCCGATTGCTGGATTGATGGCAGCGGCGGCGGGCTTCCTGCTCGGCTTCCCGGTGTTGCGTCTGCGCGGTGACTATCTGGCGATAGTTACCCTCGGTTTCGGCGAAATTGTGCGTATATTGCTGCTCAATAACACCGAGATTACCGGCGGCCCAAACGGTATCAGTCAGATCCCGAAACCGACTTTCTTCGGCCTTGAGTTCAGCCGTACCGCCCGTGAAGGCGGCTGGGACACCTTCAGTAATTTCTTTGGCCTGAAATACGATCCGTCCGATCGTGTTATCTTCCTCTACCTGGTGGCGTTGCTGCTGGTGGTGTTTTCTTTATTCGTCATCAACCGCTTACTGCGGATGCCGCTGGGCCGCGCGTGGGAAGCGTTGCGAGAAGATGAAATCGCCTGTCGTTCGCTGGGCTTAAGCCCGCGTCGTATCAAGCTGACCGCTTTTACCATCAGTGCCGCGTTTGCCGGTTTTGCCGGAACGCTGTTCGCGGCGCGTCAGGGCTTTGTCAGCCCGGAATCCTTCACCTTTGCCGAATCGGCGTTTGTGCTGGCGATAGTGGTGCTCGGCGGTATGGGATCGCAATTCGCGGTGATTCTGGCGGCAGTTCTGCTGGTGGTATCGCGCGAGTTGATGCGTGATTTCAACGAATACAGCATGTTAATGCTCGGTGGTTTGATGGTGCTGATGATGATCTGGCGCCCGCAGGGCTTGCTGCCCATGACGCGCCCGCAACTGAAGCTGAAAAACGGCGCAGCGAAAGGAGAGCAGGCATGAGTCAGCCATTATTATCTGTTAACGGCCTGATGATGCGCTTCGGCGGCCTGCTGGCGGTGAACAACGTCAATCTTGAACTGTACCCGCAGGAGATCGTCTCGTTAATCGGCCCTAACGGAGCCGGAAAAACCACGGTCTTCAACTGCCTGACCGGATTCTACAAACCCACTGGCGGCACCATTTTACTGCGCGATCAGCATCTGGAAGGTTTGCCAGGTCAGCAAATTGCCCGCATGGGCGTGGTGCGTACCTTCCAGCATGTGCGTCTGTTCCGCGAAATGACGGTGATTGAAAACCTGCTGGTGGCGCAGCATCAGCAACTGAAAACCGGGCTGTTCTCTGGCCTATTGAAAACGCCTTCTTTCCGTCGCGCCCAGAGCGAAGCGCTCGATCGCGCCGCCACCTGGCTTGAGCGCATTGGTTTGCTGGAACACGCTAACCGTCAGGCGAGTAACCTGGCCTACGGTGACCAGCGCCGTCTGGAGATCGCCCGCTGTATGGTGACGCAGCCGGAGATTTTAATGCTCGACGAACCGGCAGCAGGTCTTAACCCGAAAGAGACGAAAGAGCTGGATGAGCTGATTGCCGAACTGCGTAACCATCACAACACCACTATCTTGTTGATTGAACACGATATGAAGCTGGTGATGGGAATTTCAGACAGAATCTACGTGGTCAATCAGGGTACGCCGCTGGCAAACGGTACGCCGGAGCAAATCCGTAATAACCCGGACGTGATCCGTGCCTATTTAGGTGAGGCATAAGATGGAAAAAGTCATGTTGTCCTTTGACAAAGTCAGCGCCCACTACGGCAAAATCCAGGCGCTACATGAGGTGAGCCTGCATATCAATCAGGGCGAGATTGTCACCCTCATTGGCGCGAACGGGGCGGGGAAAACCACCTTGCTCGGCACGTTATGCGGCGACCCGCGCGCCACCAGCGGGCGAATTGTGTTTGATGATAAAGACATTACCGACTGGCAGACGGCGAAAATCATGCGCGAAGCGGTAGCGATTGTCCCAGAAGGGCGTCGCGTCTTCTCGCGGATGACGGTGGAAGAGAACCTGGCGATGGGCGGCTTTTTTGCTGAACGTGACCAGTTTCAGGAGCGCATAAAGTGGGTGTATGAACTGTTTCCACGTCTGCATGAGCGCCGTGTTCAGCGGGCGGGAACGATGTCCGGCGGCGAACAGCAGATGCTGGCGATTGGTCGCGCGCTGATGAGCAACCCGCGTTTGTTGTTGCTTGATGAGCCATCACTCGGACTGGCGCCGATTATCATTCAGCAAATTTTCGACACCATCGAGCAGCTGCGCGAGCAGGGGATGACCATCTTCCTTGTCGAGCAGAACGCCAACCAGGCGCTGAAGCTTGCTGATCGCGGCTACGTGTTGGAAAACGGTCATGTGGTGCTCTCCGATACCGGCGATGCGCTGCTGGCGAATGAAGCGGTGAGAAGTGCGTATTTAGGCGGGTAAATTATCGAATACCCGGCAGCCAGCTTCTGTCGGGTATTCGTCCGTATACAGACTTGTTTCGACTGACCAGGAGGATTAAAACCAGACCACTTATTTGCCACGGAAAGGTTCCCTCCCATGCATTATGCTGTTGTCGCCATGCTTGAACTGCTTTGCTGTATTCACGCTTACCGTACCGGACAAGAGCGGTATTGGATTTTTATCATCTTCTGTTTTCCGGTGATTGGTTGCGTGGCGTATTTTGTCATGGTGATGCTGCCTGAAACGGGCGCTGACCGTCACGGGCGTACTTTGCTGATGCGTCTGCAGGACACAATCAGCCCGGAACGCCACCTGCACAAATTAACCGAAGAGCTGGCGATTGCGAAGACCAATCAAAACCATTATGCGTTGGCTAATGAACTGGCGCGCCTTGGGCGTTATCACGAAGCCGTTCCCCATTATCAGCGGGCGTTAAGCGGGATATTCGTCCATGAAGCGGCAATGATGTTGAGCCTGGCGCAGGCACAATTTGCCATCCAGGAGTTCGCCGCCTGCCAGCAGACGCTGGAAGATGTGATGCGTTATAACCCCGATTTTCAGTCGGCAGACGGGCATTTATTGTTCGCCAGAACCTTAGCCGCCCAGGAAAAATACGCTGATGCGGAAAGCGAGTTTGAGGTGCTTGTTTCTTATTACCCCGGCCCGCAGGCGCGTATTTACTATGCGGAAATGCTGGCGAAAATGAGTCGACTACGTGAAGCCAACGAGCAGTATGTTGCTGTGGTTGATACGGCTAAACGCTCAAGACCTCATTATAGAAAACACTACCGGGAATGGATTAAGACCGCCAATGAACGGCTGAAGCAGAGTGTGGTGCGATGAAAATCTTCTTTGCCGTTAGACCAGTGTAGCGGCAATCTATTGTTAAAATTGAAAAATGTACTTCTCATCGGGCAGCAAAACTGGACGCAGAATTTGCTGCCATTTTTGCTCTTCATGGTAAGGCGTTCTGGCGATTAGAAGGTCGTTAATCGCCTCTTTTCAGTGCATTCTTGGGATATCCGTGCCCCATCTCCCATTTTCCCTCACCCGCGCCGTCACCGCCTTGTCATCTTTCTGACACCTTACTATCTTAAAAATGTAACAAAAGAGTTATTTTTCTGTAATTCGAGCATGTCATGTTACCCCGCGAGCATAAAACGCGTGAATTCGCGCATTCGGTACAACAAGAGAGATAATCAATGAAACCGTTACATTATACAGCTTCAGCACTGGCGCTCGGACTGGCGTTAATGGGCAATGCGCAGGCAGTGACGACCATTCCGTTCTGGCATTCTATGGAAGGGGAACTGGGGAAAGAGGTGGACTCTCTGGCCCAACGTTTTAACGCCGAAAACCCGGATTACAAAATTGTACCGACCTATAAAGGCAACTACGAACAGAATTTAAGCGCGGGGATTGCCGCATTCCGTACCGGTAACGCGCCGGCTATTTTGCAGGTTTATGAAGTTGGTACTGCCACCATGATGGCGTCGAAAGCCATTAAACCGGTGTATGACGTGTTTAAAGAGGCGGGGATTCAATTCGATGAGTCGCAGTTTGTGCCGACGGTTTCAGGTTACTACTCTGACAGCAAAACGGGCCACTTACTCTCCCAGCCGTTCAACAGCTCGACTCCCGTTCTCTATTACAACAAAGACGCCTTCAAGAAAGCAGGGTTAGACCCGGAACAGCCGCCGAAAACCTGGCAGGATCTGGCTGACTATGCCGCGAAACTGAAAGCCTCCGGCATGAATTGCGGCTACGCCAGCGGTTGGCAGGGCTGGATCCAACTGGAAAACTTTAGCGCCTGGAACGGTCTGCCGTTTGCCAGCAAAAACAACGGCTTTGACGGCACAGACGCGGTGCTTGAATTCAACAAGCCGGAGCAGGTGAAACACATCACCATGCTCGAAGAGATGAACAAGAAGGGCGACTTCAGCTACGTCGGGCGTAAGGATGAATCCACCGAGAAGTTCTATAACGGTGATTGCGCAATGACGACAGCCTCTTCTGGTTCTCTTGCCAACATTCGCGAGTACGCCAAATTCAACTACGGCGTAGGCATGATGCCTTACGACGCCGATGCGAAAGGTGCGCCACAAAACGCCATTATCGGCGGGGCCAGCCTGTGGGTGATGCAGGGCAAAGATAAAGAAACGTATACCGGCGTGGCGAAGTTCCTCGACTTCCTCGCGAAGCCAGAAAACGCTGCCGAGTGGCATCAGAAAACCGGTTATCTGCCAATCACCAAAGCGGCGTATGAGCTGACCCGTGAGCAGGGCTTTTACGAGAAAAACCCCGGGGCGGATACCGCGACGCGTCAGATGCTGAACAAGCCGCCGTTGCCGTTCACCAAAGGGCTGCGTCTGGGCAACATGCCGCAGATCCGCGTGATTGTGGATGAAGAACTGGAAAGCGTGTGGACCGGTAAGAAGACGCCACAGCAGGCGCTGGATACCGCCGTTGAGCGTGGGAATCAGTTGCTGCGCCGCTTTGAGAAATCGACGAAGTCTTAACCAGTGAAATGTCGGGTGCGCTTCGCTTATCCGACCTGCCATCGAGTGTAGGCAGAATAAGCGAAGCGTATCCGGCACAGTTCAGGAATTAACCGTAATGCCATCATCCCGTCCGGTGTTTCGCTCGCGCTGGCTGCCTTATTTGCTGGTCGCGCCGCAGCTCATCATCACCGTTATCTTTTTTATCTGGCCTGCGGGCGAAGCGTTGTGGTACTCGCTACAAAGCGTCGATCCGTTTGGTTTCTCCAGCCAGTTTGTCGGCCAGGATAACTTTGTCACGCTGTTCCATGACAGCTACTATCTCGACTCCTTCTGGACGACGATAAAATTCAGCACCTTTGTCACCGTCAGCGGTTTGCTGGTGTCGTTGTTCTTCGCGGCGCTGGTGGAGTACATCGTGCGCGGCAGCCGTTTCTATCAAACCTTAATGCTGCTGCCGTATGCCGTGGCTCCCGCCGTTGCCGCCGTATTGTGGATCTTCCTGTTTAACCCCGGTCGCGGGCTGATCACTCATTTTCTCGCAGAGTTCGGCTACGACTGGAACCATGCGCAAAACAGCGGTCAGGCGATGTTTCTGGTGGTGTTTGCCTCGGTGTGGAAGCAAATTAGCTACAACTTCCTGTTCTTCTATGCCGCGCTGCAATCCATTCCCCGTTCGTTGATTGAAGCCGCAGCTATTGACGGCGCAGGGCCGATTCGCCGCTTCTTTAAGATTGCGCTGCCGCTTATCGCCCCGGTGAGTTTCTTCCTGTTGGTGGTGAACCTGGTGTACGCCTTCTTCGACACCTTCCCGGTGATCGACGCCGCCACGTCCGGCGGGCCGGTTCAGGCCACCACGACGCTGATTTATAAGATCTACCGCGAAGGCTTTACCGGACTGGATCTGGCTTCGTCTGCCGCGCAGTCGGTGGTGTTGATGTTCCTCGTCATCGTGCTGACGGTGGTGCAGTTCCGCTATGTTGAAAGCAAGGTGCGTTACCAATGATTGAGAACCGTCCGTGGCTGACGATATTCAGCCATACCATGCTGATCCTCGGGATCGCGGTGATCCTCTTCCCACTGTACGTGGCGTTTGTCGCGGCGACGCTGGATAAACAAGAAGTCTACGCCGCGCCGATGACGCTTATTCCCGGCACGCATCTGCTGGAAAACATCCACAATATCTGGGTAAACGGGGTTGGTACGAATAGCGCGCCGTTCTGGCGGATGTTGCTTAACAGCTTTGTGATGGCGTTCAGCATTACGCTCGGCAAAATTACCGTCTCGATGCTCTCGGCATTTGCCATTGTCTGGTTTCGTTTTCCGCTACGTAACCTCTTCTTCTGGATGATTTTTATCACCCTGATGTTGCCGGTTGAAGTGCGTATCTTCCCGACGGTGGAAGTCATCGCCAACCTGAAGATGCTCGACAGCTACGCTGGTTTAACGCTGCCGCTGATGGCCTCGGCGACCGCTACCTTCCTGTTCCGCCAGTTCTTTATGACGCTGCCGGATGAACTGGTGGAAGCGGCGCGGATCGACGGCGCGTCGCCAATGCGTTTCTTTTGCGACATCGTTTTTCCGCTGTCAAAAACCAATCTGGCGGCGCTGTTTGTGATCACCTTTATTTACGGCTGGAACCAGTATTTGTGGCCGTTGTTGATTATTACCGACGTTGATCTCGGCACCACCGTGGCAGGGATTAAAGGGATGATCGCCACTGGCGAAGGTACAACGGAATGGAACTCGGTGATGGCGGCGATGTTGTTAACCCTGATCCCACCAGTAGTGATTGTTTTAGTGATGCAGCGTGCCTTTGTGCGCGGCCTGGTCGATAGTGAGAAATAAGATGGCAGGACTGAAATTACAGGCAGTAACCAAAAGCTGGGATGGCAAAACCCAGGTCATTAAACCGCTAACCCTTGATGTGGCGGATGGCGAATTTATCGTGATGGTCGGGCCGTCTGGCTGCGGGAAATCGACGTTATTGCGAATGGTGGCCGGACTGGAGCGGGTAACGACGGGCGATATCTGGATCGACCGCAAGCGTGTTACTGAAATGGAGCCGAAAGATCGCGGAATTGCGATGGTATTCCAGAACTACGCGCTCTATCCGCATATGAGCGTTGAGGAGAACATGGCGTGGGGGCTGAAAATCCGCGGCATGGGCAAGCAGCAAATAGCCGAGCGCGTTAAAGAAGCGGCGCGTATTCTGGAGCTGGACGGCCTGCTCAAGCGCCGCCCGCGCGAGCTTTCCGGCGGTCAGCGCCAGCGTGTGGCGATGGGGCGCGCGATTGTGCGTGAGCCGGCGGTGTTCTTGTTTGATGAGCCGCTCTCTAACCTCGATGCCAAGCTGCGCGTGCAGATGCGGCTTGAACTACAACAACTGCACCGTCGCCTGAAAACAACTTCACTCTACGTTACCCACGATCAGGTTGAAGCGATGACCCTCGCCCAGCGAGTGATGGTAATGAACGGCGGTGTTGCCGAACAGGTTGGCACACCGGTGGAAGTGTACGAAAAGCCCGCCAGCCTGTTTGTGGCGAGTTTTATCGGCAGTCCGGCGATGAACCTGCTGACAGGCCGCGTGAATAACGAAGGCACGCATTTCGAACTGGAAGGCGGTATTGCGCTGCCGCTAAACGGTTACTATCGCCAGTATGCCGGGCGTAAAATGACCCTCGGTATCCGCCCGGAACATATTGCGCTAAGTTCGCAGGCAGAAGGCGGCGTGCCACTGGTGATGGACACGCTGGAGATCCTCGGCGCAGATAACCTGGCACACGGACGCTGGGGGGAACAGAAGCTGGTGGTGCGGCTGGCGCATCAGGAGCGCCCGACGGCAGGCAGCACGCTGTGGCTGCATCTGCCGGAAAATCAGCTACATCTTTTTGATGGTGAAACAGGACAACGAGTATGAGTAACTGGCCTTATCCCCGCATCGTCGCTCATCGTGGCGGCGGTAAGTTGGCCCCGGAAAACACCCTGGCGGCAATCGACGTAGGGGCAAAATACGGTCATAAGATGATCGAATTTGACGCGAAGTTATCGAAAGATGGCGAGATCTTTCTGCTCCATGATGACAACCTCGAACGTACCAGCAACGGCTGGGGCGTCGCGGGTGAGCTGAACTGGCAGGATTTACTGCGCGTGGATGCAGGCAGTTGGTACAGCAAAGCGTTTAAAGGTGAGCCGCTGCCGTTGCTTTCGCAGGTGGCGGAACGCTGTCGCGAACATGGGATGATGGCGAATATCGAAATCAAGCCCACCACTGGCACCGGGCCATTAACGGGCAAAATGGTGGCGCTGGCGGCGCGCGAACTGTGGGCAGGTATGACGCCGCCGCTGCTGTCATCGTTTGAGATTGATGCTTTAGAAGCCGCACAATTGGCGGCACCGGAGCTGCCACGTGGTTTATTGCTTGATGAGTGGCGCGACGACTGGCGCGAACTGACCGCGCGGCTGGGCTGCGTCTCTATTCATCTCAATCATAAGTTGCTCGATAAAGCGCGAGTGATGCAGTTGAAAGACGCTGGACTGCGGATTCTGGTGTATACCGTCAACAAACCCCAGCGCGCGGCAGAGTTGCTGCGCTGGGGCGTGGATTGCATCTGTACCGATGCGATTGATGTGATTGGTCCGAACTTTACGGCCCAATAGTTTTCAACGGAATGTCAGGCTGCGACGTGCTGGGCGGATTCAGCATGTCGCCGTTTTTCCTCTCTTGCAGCATATGCTGCTGATTTAGCGAACTATCCGGATTATGGTTACTGTTTAACATCCCGCCGTTGGTGTTGGGCAGCATTTGCTGCCGGGCAGGATTTAGCTCCCCCGGCTGCGACTGCAATACCCGCTGAGAGTTGCTATTAATCTGATTTTCTAAATGCTGCTGTTGCAATTGCGTCTGAGTTTTCAGTTGCTGATTCAGCATCCCTTTTTGCTGGATTTGCTGAGTCTGCATTTGAGTTTGCATCCGCTGCTGGCTGGGGATCTGATACCCCGGCTGGTTAGGATTATTCAGAGTATTAATGGGCTGTGCAAAGCCGACAAACGGCAGGAGTGCCGTCAAAAGCAGAAGTCGTTTCATCGCGTATCCTCCTCTGAAGATATCCTTTAAGTTTACTCGCTTCCCGGCAAAACGATGATTAATTCAGAGTTATATACCAGGCTTAGCTGGGGTTGCCCCACACATAACTGGAGAATAACGATGATAAAACCGACGTTTTTACGCCGGGCGGCGATTGCAGCTTTGCTTTCAGGATGTTGTTTTAGTGCGGCAGCCGCGCCACCTGTTTCTTATGGTGTGGAGGAAGATGTCTTCCATCCGGTACGCGCAAAGCAGGGGATGGTGGCGTCTGTAGATGCTACTGCCACTCAGGTGGGGGTGGATATCCTCAAGGAGGGCGGGAATGCCGTTGATGCCGCCGTGGCGGTGGGCTACGCGCTGGCGGTAACGCATCCGCAGGCAGGGAATCTGGGCGGCGGTGGTTTTATGTTAATCCGCTCGAAAAATGGCAATACCACGGCTATCGATTTCCGCGAAATGGCGCCCGCCAAAGCGACCCGCGATATGTTCCTTGATGATCAGGGCAACCCGGACAGCAAAAAATCACTCACTTCGCATCTGGCTTCCGGCACGCCCGGTACGGTAGCAGGTTTCTCGCTGGCGTTGGATAAATACGGCACCATGCCGCTGAACAAAGTGGTGCAGCCAGCGTTTAAACTGGCACGCGATGGTTTTATCGTTAACGACGCGCTGGCAGACGATCTCAAAACCTACGGTAGCGAAGTGTTGCCGAATCACGAAAACAGTAAAGCTATCTTCTGGAAAGAGGGCGAGCCGCTGAAAAAGGGCGACAAACTGGTGCAGGCGAATCTGGCAAAGAGCCTGGAGATGATTGCCGAAAACGGCCCGGATGAATTCTATAAAGGCACGATAGCGGAGCAGATTGCCCAGGAGATGCAGAAAAACGGCGGCTTGATTACTAAAGAAGATTTAGCCGCGTATAAAGCAGTAGAACGCACACCGATTAGCGGCGATTATCGCGGGTATCAGGTTTACTCCATGCCACCGCCATCTTCCGGCGGTATTCATATCGTACAAATCCTCAATATTCTGGAAAACTTCGATATGCAGAAATACGGCTTTGGCAGCGCCGATGCGATGCAAATCATGGCAGAAGCTGAGAAATACGCCTACGCCGACCGCTCGGAATATCTTGGCGACCCGGATTTTGTCAAAGTCCCGTGGCAGGCGCTGACCAATAAAGCCTATGCCAAATCCATTGCCGATCAAATCGATATCAATAAAGCGAAGCCATCCAGCGAAATTCGTCCTGGCAAGCTTGCGCCTTATGAGAGTAATCAAACTACCCATTACTCAGTGGTGGATAAAGACGGTAACGCGGTGGCGGTGACCTATACGCTGAACACCACCTTCGGTACGGGTATTGTCGCAGGCGAGAGCGGTATTTTGCTCAATAACCAGATGGATGATTTCTCCGCCAAACCAGGCGTACCGAACGTTTACGGGCTGGTGGGCGGTGATGCCAACGCCGTCGGGCCGAACAAACGTCCGCTGTCGTCGATGTCGCCGACTATTGTGGTGAAAGACGGTAAAACCTGGCTGGTGACTGGTAGCCCTGGCGGTAGCCGGATTATCACCACTGTGCTGCAAATGGTGGTAAATAGCATCGATTATGGGATGAACGTCGCCGAAGCGACCAATGCGCCGCGTTTCCACCATCAGTGGTTGCCGGACGAGCTGCGTGTCGAGAAGGGGTTTAGCCCGGATACGATCAAGCTGCTGGAAGCAAAAGGTCAGAAAGTGGCGCTGAAAGAGGCGATGGGCAGTACACAAAGCATTATGGTTGGGCCTGACGGTGAGTTGTACGGCGCATCCGACCAGCGCTCGGTGGATGATTTAACGGCAGGGTACTAATATCTTAAGCCCTCTCCTGGTAGGTGAGGGCTTAAATGACAAACTTAGATTACAAATTCTCTATTTCACCCGCGCCATATAATACGCATCAACATATTCACCATTACGCAATGCGTACTTCTTGCCGGTCCCTTCAATCTCAAAGCCGAATTTTTTATAGACCTTAATTGCTGGCGCGTTATCGACGAACACCGTTAGTTCAATACGATCTACCCGCAACCAGTTGTCGCACATTTCAATCATCTCTCGCATCAGGGCGCTGGCGACGCCGCGATTCTTCCAGCGGGCGTCGACACAGATACCAAAATCGGCAACATGACTGCGGCGCGGGCGTTGCTGTACATCAATGGTGAGATGACCTACTACAGTTCCATCAATACAGGCGACGAGTTGCTTGATGCTGGGGCGATCGGCGAGTCGTTCCAGCCACATATGTTCTGAAGGATGAGGCACCTGTAGTGTGTTGTAATACACCTCCGGCTGGGCGTGGATATGTCGAATGGCCTCATAATCGCGCGTTTCTGCGTGGCGTATTACTATCTCACTCATTCCTCTGTCCTCTTTAGGGTAAATGTCCCTTTCAACATCATTGACTTTCAAATACGAGTCAAATGCATTTTTTTGCAAAAAGTGTTGGACAAGTGCGAATGAGAATGATTATTATTGTCTCGCGATCAGGAAGACCCTCGCGGAGAACCTGAAAGCACGACATTGCTCACATTGCTTCCAGTATTACTTAGCCAGCCGGGTGCTGGCTTTTTTTTTGCTTTCGTACTGGTTTGATTGCCATTTTGTCCACGTGAAGTGTTCCTCGTGTTGAGACAAATGCAAAATTGCCTGATGCGCTACGCTTATCAGACCTACAAACCGATGCCATTTTGTGTAGGCAGGTAAGGCGTTCACGCCGCATCCGGCATGATCAAAGTGCACTTTGCCAACAATCTGACGTACTGAAGCCCAGGCATAGGAACCGCGTCCGCTTTGCGCTAAGGTGTAAATAACCACCTTAAAAAGGACGAAATCATGGTCATCAACTGTGCCTTTATTGGCTTCGGCAAAAGCACCACCCGTTACCATCTTCCGTATGTACTTAACCGCAAGGATAGCTGGCATGTCGCGCATATTTTTCGCCGCCATGCGAAGCCGGAAGAACAGGCCCCCATTTATTCCCATATTCATTTCACCAGCGATCTCGACGAAGTATTAAACGATCCCGATGTTAAGCTGGTTGTCGTCTGCACCCACGCGGACAGCCACTTCGAGTACGCGAAGCGCGCGTTGGAAGCCGGGAAAAATGTACTGGTCGAAAAACCGTTCACCCCGACGCTTGCGCAGGCGAAAGAGCTGTTTGCGCTGGCGAAAAGTAAAGGGTTAACCGTCACGCCGTATCAGAATCGTCGCTTTGATTCCTGCTTCCTGACGGCGAAAAAAGCGATTGAAAGCGGCAAGCTGGGAGAGATTGTCGAAGTGGAAAGCCATTTTGACTATTACCGCCCGGTGGCAGAAACCAAACCTGGACTGCCGCAGGATGGCGCGTTCTATGGGCTTGGTGTGCATACCCTGGACCAGGTTATCTCGCTGTTTGGTCGCCCGGATCACGTCGCTTATGACATCCGCAGCCTGCGTAATAAAGCCAATCCTGACGACACCTTTGAAGCGCAGCTGTTTTATGGCGACCTGAAAGCGATCGTTAAAACCAGTCATCTGGTGAAAATCGATTATCCGAAATTTATCGTTCACGGTAAGAAAGGTACATTTATTAAATACGGCATCGACCAGCAGGAAACCAGCCTGAAGGCTAATATTATGCCGGGCGAACCTGGATTTGCGGCGGATGATTCGGTCGGTGTGCTGGAGTATGTCAATGACGAGGGCGTGACGGTCAGAGAAGAGATGAAGCCAGAGATGGGCGACTATGGACGTGTGTATGATGCGTTGTACCAAACCATCACCAACGGTGCGCCAAATTACGTCAAGGAATCTGAAGTTCTTACCAATCTGGAAATCCTTGAACGCGGTTTTGAACAAGCCTCTCCCTCCACAGTGACTCTCGTGAAGTAAGTTTGATGGCCCCTCGAATAGTTCAATTTTTTTGAACAGAGGGGTCAATTTTCACCCTCTATCATCCCAGGCAGATCGGGTCCACACTAAGCCCATCGAAATCATTCAGGGGGCGAATACAAATGATCTACTTACGCAAAGCAAATGAACGCGGTCATGCTAATCATGGCTGGCTGGACTCCTGGCATACTTTCTCTTTTGCCAATTATTACGATCCGAACTTTATGGGCTTCTCCGCGCTGCGCGTGATTAACGACGACGTGATTGAAGCAGGGCAGGGCTTCGGCACTCACCCGCATAAAGATATGGAAATTTTGACCTACGTGCTGGAAGGTACTGTTGAGCATCAGGACAGCATGGGCAATAAAGAACAGGTTCCGGCGGGCGAGTTCCAGATTATGAGTGCGGGTACGGGTATTCGTCACTCAGAGTACAACCCAAGCAGCACCGAGCGTCTGCACCTGTATCAGATCTGGATCATGCCAGAAGAAAACGGTATTACGCCGCGTTATGAACAGCGTCGCTTCGATGCCGTGCAGGGCAAACAGCTGGTGCTCTCGCCGGATGCGCGTGACGGTTCGCTGAAAGTGTATCAGGATATGGAACTGTACCGCTGGGCGCTGGTAAAAGATGAGCAGTCGATACATCAGATTGCCGCTGAACGCCGCGTCTGGATCCAGGTGGTGAAAGGTAATGTCACTATTAACGGCGTAAAAGCCTCGACCAGCGATGGTCTGGCGATTTGGGATGAGCAGGCGATTTCCGTCCACGCTGATAGCGACAGTGAAATCCTGCTGTTCGATTTACCGCCAGTCTAAATTTATCTCACAACCTTCCTGAGGAATCAGGAAGGTTGTGATGCGTCCGTGGTAAACTAAAGGAATCTATCCCTTTTGTACCTTTCAGGACGATGAAAAAGAAAAGACCCGTACTTCAGGATGTGGCTGACCGTGTAGGCGTGACCAAAATGACGGTCAGCCGCTTTTTGCGTAACCCGGAGCAGGTTTCCGTCGCTCTACGTGGCAAGATTGCCGCCGCTCTTGATGAACTGGGTTATATTCCCAATCGTGCGCCCGATATCCTCTCAAACGCCACCAGCCGGGCGATTGGCGTCCTGTTACCTTCTCTCACCAACCAGGTTTTTGCGGAAGTATTACGCGGAATCGAAAGCGTCACCGACGCGCACGGTTATCAGACGATGCTGGCGCACTACGGTTATAAGCCGGAAATGGAGCAAGAACGCCTCGAATCCATGCTCTCCTGGAATATCGATGGCTTGATCCTTACCGAACGCACCCACACGCCACGCACCTTAAAGATGATTGAAGTGGCGGGTATTCCGGTGGTGGAGCTGATGGACAGCCAGTCGCCGTGCCTCGATATTGCTGTCGGTTTTAATAACTTTGAAGCGGCACGCCAGATGACTGCTGCCATTATTGCTCGCGGGCATCGACACATTGCTTATCTCGGCGCACGTCTCGACGAACGTACTATCATCAAACAGAAGGGATATGAGCAGGCGATGCTGGATGCAGGCCTGGTGCCATATAGCGTGATGGTTGAACAATCTTCTTCTTACTCTTCCGGTATTGAACTGATTCGTCAGGCGCGGCGGGAATATCCGCAGTTGGATGGCGTGTTCTGTACCAACGATGACCTGGCGGTCGGCGCGGCGTTTGAATGTCAGCGTCTGGGGTTGAAAGTTCCTGACGATATGGCGATTGCCGGTTTCCACGGTCATGACATTGGCCAGGTGATGGAGCCACGGCTGGCAAGTGTGCTGACGCCGCGTGAGCGGATGGGCAGCATTGGCGCTGAACGCCTGCTGGCGCGTATTCGTGGCGAAGCGGTGACGCCGAAAATGTTAGATTTAGGTTTCACCTTGTCACCAGGTGGATCTATTTAAGCCTACAAATTTGAAGTAGCTCACACTTATACACTTAAGGCACGGATGGATATTGCTTCTGATTTTGTCCGGCCGGACAATGTTACCGATAACAGTTACCCGTAACATTTTTAATTCTTGTACTGTGGGGGCACCACTTTGAGCACGACTAACCATGATCACCACATTTACGTTCTGATGGGCGTCTCAGGCAGCGGCAAATCTGCGGTCGCCAGTGAAGTGGCGCATCAACTTCATGCCGCGTTTCTTGATGGCGATTTCCTCCATCCGCGCTGCAATATCGAAAAAATGGCGTCTGGTGAACCGCTGAACGACGACGATCGCAAACCGTGGTTGCAGGCGCTGAACGACGCCGCGTTTGCCATGCAGCGTACCAATAAAGTGTCGCTGATCGTCTGCTCTGCACTGAAAAAACACTATCGCGACTTGCTGCGTGAAGGTAATCCGAATCTCTCTTTCATCTACCTGAAAGGCGATTTTGATGTGATTGAAAGCCGCCTGAAAGCGCGCAAAGGCCATTTCTTTAAAACCCAAATGCTGGTGACGCAGTTTGAAACGCTGCAGGAGCCGGGTGCGGACGAAACCGATGTACTGGTGGTGGATATCGATCAACCGCTGGAAGGTGTTGTGGCAAGCACCATTGAGGTTATTAAAAAAGGCAAATAAGTAGTGACTACATTAACGCTTGTTTTAACAGCAGTAGGGTCTGTTTTACTGCTGCTGTTTTTAGTCATGAAGGCGCGTATGCACGCTTTCCTGGCTTTGATGGTGGTGTCTATGGGGGCTGGCCTTTTTTCCGGTATGCCGCTCGATAAAATCGCAGCGACGATGGAAAAAGGGATGGGAGGCACCCTCGGCTTCCTGGCGGTGGTTGTCGCCCTGGGAGCCATGTTTGGCAAGATCTTACATGAAACCGGCGCAGTCGATCAGATTGCCGTCAAAATGCTCAAATCCTTCGGTCACAGCCGCGCGCATTATGCCATCGGCCTTGCGGGGCTGGTCTGCGCGCTACCGCTGTTCTTTGAAGTGGCGATTGTTCTGCTGATTAGCGTTGCCTTCTCGATGGCGCGCCACACCGGTACGAATCTGGTGAAACTGGTAATCCCATTATTCGCAGGCGTGGCGGCAGCGGCGGCATTTCTGGTGCCTGGACCAGCGCCGATGCTGCTGGCATCGCAGATGAATGCCGATTTTGGCTGGATGATCCTGATTGGCCTGTGTGCGGCAATTCCGGGAATGATTATTGCCGGGCCGCTGTGGGGCAATTTCATCAGCCGTTACGTTGAGCTGCATATTCCTGACGACATTAGCGAACCGCATCTCGGCGAAGGCAAAATGCCGTCTTTTGGATTTAGCCTGTCGCTGATCCTGCTGCCGCTGGTGCTGGTAGGTCTTAAAACCATTGCTGCGCGTTTTGTACCAGAAGGATCAACTGCTTACGAATGGTTTGAGTTTATCGGTCATCCGTTTACTGCGATTCTGGTTGCTTGTCTGGTAGCAATTTATGGCCTGGCAATGCGTCAGGGCATGCCAAAAGACAAAGTGATGGAGATTTGCGGTCACGCGCTGCAACCGGCGGGGATCATTCTGCTGGTGATTGGTGCGGGCGGCGTGTTCAAACAGGTGCTGGTTGACTCTGGCGTAGGTCCGGCGCTGGGCGAAGCGTTAACCGGCATGGGCCTGCCGATTGCCATCACCTGCTTCGTGCTGGCAGCTGCAGTGCGCATCATTCAGGGGTCTGCCACCGTTGCCTGTTTAACGGCGGTGGGGCTGGTGATGCCGGTCATTGAACAATTGAATTACTCCGGTGCGCAAATGGCGGCACTGTCGATTTGTATCGCCGGTGGTTCGATTGTTGTCAGCCACGTTAACGACGCTGGTTTCTGGTTGTTCGGTAAATTTACCGGTGCGACCGAAGCCGAAACGCTGAAAACCTGGACCATGATGGAAACCATCCTCGGCACTGTTGGTGCCATCGTCGGGATGATTGCGTTCCAGTTGTTGAGTTAAGTCTGTTTGCCCGGTAGGTCTTACACTACCGGGCTCCTTCCTGGTAATGCCTCTCGTCACCCCTTCATCCACATCCGAATGCCGTCGAGGAACATCTGGGTTGCCATCATCACCAGAATCAATCCCATCAGGCGTTCCAGCGCATTCACTCCTTTCTCGCCCAGCAGACGTAAAAATAGCGATGACTGTAGCAGGATAACAAAGGTGCCGCCCCAGGCCAGCAGCAGCGCAATTACCAGATGCCCCATCTGATTCGGGTATTGGTGAGACAGCAACATTAATGTGGCGAGGATAGTCGGCCCTGCTACTAATGGGATTGCCAGCGGCACAATAAACGGCTCTTCACCTGCCGGAAGCCCACTGCTATTGCCTGAAGCACTGGGGAAAATCATCTTAATGGCGATCAGAAAGAGAATGATGCCGCCAGAAATGGAGACGGTTTCTGCCCGCAGGCTAAGAAATGCCAGAATTTTCTCACCCGCAAACAGGAACACCAGCATCACCATGAGAGCAATAAGCAACTCTCGCACCATGATTGCCCGACGTCTTTTCGGTTCTGTATGTTTCAGTACGGACATAAAAATAGGTAGGTTTCCGAGCGGATCCATAATCAAGATCAATAAAACTGCTGCAGAAATGATTTCATTCATAACTCAAGTTCCCTGATAATTGCCGTGGACTTTCTGCGTGCTACGAAAGCAGGATAAGTCGCATTACTGATGGCTTCGCTATCATTGATTAATTTCACTTGCGACTTTGGCTGCTTTTTGTATGGTGAAAGATGTGCCATGAGGACACCGGCACATATATACAGCACACATCTTTGCAGGAAAAAACGCTTATGAAAAATGTTGGTTTTATCGGCTGGCGCGGTATGGTCGGCTCCGTTCTCATGCAACGCATGGTTGAAGAGCGCGACTTCGACGCCATTCGCCCTGTCTTCTTTTCGACTTCACAGTCTGGTCAGGCTGCGCCTTCCTTCGGCGGTGCTTCTGGCACACTTCAGGATGCCTTTGATCTGGAGGCGCTGAAGGCTCTCGATATCATCGTAACCTGTCAGGGCGGCGATTATACCAACGAAATCTATCCAAAGCTCCGTGAGAGCGGATGGCAAGGTTACTGGATTGACGCAGCATCGTCTCTGCGCATGAAAGATGACGCCATCATCATTCTTGACCCAGTCAATCAGGACGTCATTACTGATGGATTAAATAAAGGCATCAGGACTTTTGTTGGCGGTAACTGTACCGTAAGCCTGATGTTGATGTCGTTGGGCGGTTTATTCGCCAATGATCTTGTAGATTGGGTTTCCGTTGCAACCTACCAGGCGGCTTCCGGCGGTGGTGCGCGACATATGCGTGAGTTGTTAACCCAGATGGGCCAACTGTATGGCCATGTGGCGGATGAACTCGCGACACCGTCCTCTGCTATTCTCGATATTGAACGCAAAGTCACGACTTTAACCCGCAGCGGCGAGTTGTCAGTGGATAACTTTGGCGTGCCGCTGGCGGGTAGCCTGATTCCGTGGATCGACAAACAGCTTGATAACGGTCAGAGCCGCGAAGAATGGAAAGGGCAGGCAGAAACCAACAAGATTCTCAACACATCTTCCGTTATTCCGGTAGATGGTTTGTGTGTGCGTGTCGGGGCGTTGCGCTGCCACAGCCAGGCATTCACCATCAAATTGAAAAAAGATGTGTCTATTCCGACCGTGGAAGAACTGTTGGCGGCCCATAACCCGTGGGCAAAAGTGGTTCCAAACGATCGCGAAATCACTATGCGTGAGCTAACCCCAGCTGCCGTCACCGGTACGCTGACCACGCCGGTAGGCCGTTTGCGTAAGCTGAATATGGGACCTGAGTTCCTGTCAGCCTTTACCGTGGGCGACCAGCTGCTGTGGGGGGCCGCGGAGCCGCTACGCCGGATGCTTCGTCAACTGGCGTAATGTTTATTCATTAAATTTGGGGCGTAATGCTGCCCCTTTTAGTGCGTAGTACAGGAGTAAGCGCAGATGTTTCATGATTTACCGGGAGTTAAGTAGAGCATTGGCTATTCTTTAAGGGTGGCGGGATACATACGTATTCAATGCCTTACCTGAAGTGAGGACGGCGTAGAGAGGATGCACAGAGTGCTGCGCCGTTCAGGTCAAAAAAATGTCACAACCAGATGTCAAAAATTAGTTGGATGGGGTGACACAATAAAACAGGAAGACAAGCATGTCCGATCGTATCGATAGAGACGTGATTAACGCGCTAATTGCAGGTCATTTTGCGGATCCTTTTTCCGTACTTGGAATGCATAAAACCACAGCGGGACTGGAAGTCCGTGCCCTTTTACCTGACGCCACCGATGTGTGGGTAATTGAACCAAAAACTGGACGCAAAGTCGCTAAACTGGAGTGTCTCGACTCTCGTGGATTCTTCAGCGGCGTCGTTCCTCGGCGTAAAAATTTTTTCCGCTATCAGTTGGCGGTTGTCTGGCATGGCCAGCAGAATCTGATTGATGATCCTTACCGTTTTGGCCCTTTAATCCAGGAAATGGACGCCTGGTTGTTATCTGAAGGTACCCACCTGCGCCCATATGAAACCTTAGGTGCGCACGCAGATACTATGGATGGCGTTACCGGCACGCGTTTTTCTGTCTGGGCGCCAAATGCCCGCCGTGTCTCGGTTGTTGGGCAATTCAACTACTGGGATGGTCGTCGTCACCCGATGCGCCTGCGTAAAGAGAGCGGCATTTGGGAACTGTTTATCCCTGGCGCGCATAACGGTCAGCTCTATAAATACGAAATGATTGATGCCAATGGCAATCTGCGTTTGAAGTCTGATCCTTATGCCTTCGAAGCGCAGATGCGCCCGGAAACCGCTTCCCTTATTTGCGGACTGCCTGAAAAGGTCGTGCAGACCGAAGAGCGCAAAAAAGCGAATCAGTTTGATGCGCCAATTTCTATCTATGAAGTTCACCTGGGGTCATGGCGTCGTCACGCCGACAACAACTTCTGGTTAAGCTACCGCGAACTTGCCGATCAGTTGGTGCCTTACGCTAAATGGATGGGCTTTACCCACCTCGAACTGCTGCCAATTAACGAACATCCATTCGATGGCAGTTGGGGCTATCAGCCGACAGGTTTGTATGCGCCAACTCGCCGTTTTGGCACTCGCGATGATTTCCGCTATTTCATTGATGCCGCCCACGCAGCAGGTTTGAACGTGATTCTCGACTGGGTGCCGGGTCACTTCCCGACAGATGACTTTGCACTTGCCGAATTTGACGGCACAAATCTGTATGAACACAGCGATCCGCGTGAAGGCTACCATCAGGACTGGAACACCCTGATTTACAACTATGGCCGCCGTGAGGTCAGCAATTTCCTTGTTGGTAATGCGCTGTACTGGATCGAGCGTTTTGGTATCGATGCGCTGCGCGTCGATGCGGTTGCTTCGATGATTTATCGTGATTACAGCCGTAAAGAAGGCGAGTGGATCCCGAACGAGTATGGTGGACGCGAGAATCTGGAAGCGATTGAATTCCTTCGCAATACCAACCGTATTATCGGTGAACAAGTTCCTGGTGCAGTAACGATGGCGGAGGAGTCTACCGACTTCCCGAACGTTTCCCGCCCGCAGGATATTGGTGGTCTGGGCTTCTGGTACAAGTGGAACCTCGGCTGGATGCACGACACTCTGGATTACATGAAGCTCGACCCGGTTTATCGTCAATACCACCACAATAAACTCACCTTCGGGATGCTCTACAACTACACTGAAAACTTCGTCCTGCCGCTGTCGCACGACGAAGTGGTGCACGGCAAAAAATCGATTCTCGACAGGATGCCTGGCGATGCATGGCAGAAGTTTGCCAATCTGCGAGCCTACTATGCCTGGATGTGGGCGTTCCCGGGCAAGAAACTGTTGTTCATGGGTAACGAATTTGCCCAAGGGCGTGAGTGGAACCACGATGCCAGCCTCGACTGGCATCTGCTGGAAGGTGGCGACAACTGGCATCACGGTGTCCAGCGACTGGTACGCGATCTGAACCATACTTATCGTCACCACAAAGCTCTGCACGAGCTGGATTTCGACGCCTACGGCTTTGAATGGCTGGTGGTGGATGACCATGAGCGCTCGGTGCTGATCTTTGTGCGTCGCGATAAAGAGGGTAACGAAATTATCGTTGCCAGCAACTTTACGCCGGTGCCGCGCCATGATTATCGCTTTGGCATTAATCAGCCAGGTAAGTGGCGTGAGATTCTCAACACCGATTCCATGCACTACCACGGCAGCAATGCTGGCAATGGCGGCGCGGTACATAGCGATGAGATCGCCAGCCACGGTCGTCAGCATTCATTGAGCCTTACTCTACCACCGCTGGCCACTATCTGGCTGGTGCGGGAGGGAGAATGACACAACTCGCCATTGGCAAACCTGCTCCCCTTGGCGCGCACTATGATGGCCAGGGCGTCAACTTCACGCTCTTTTCCGCTCATGCCGAGCGGGTAGAGCTGTGTGTGTTTGACGCTCAGGGCATAGAACACCGGTATGACTTGCCAGGACGCAGCGGCGATGTCTGGCACGGTTACTTGCCGGATGCTCGCCCGGGTTTGCACTATGGGTATCGCGTACATGGCCCCTGGCAACCTGCCGTGGGGCATCGCTTTAACCCGGCGAAGTTGTTGATTGATCCTTGCGCGCGGCAAATTGAGGGTGAGTTTAAAGATAACCCGCTGCTGCATGCAGGCCATAATGAACCTGATTATCGTGACAACGCCGCCATTGCGCCGAAATGCGTGGTGGTGGTCGATCACTATGACTGGGAGGATGATGCCCCGCCGCGCACGCCGTGGGGCAGCACCATCATTTATGAAGCCCATGTCAAAGGATTAACCTATCTGCATCCGGAGATCCCGGTTGAGATCCGCGGCACCTATAAAGCGCTCGGCCATCCGGTGATGATCAACTATTTAAAACGGTTGGGTATTACCGCACTGGAACTGTTGCCAGTGGCGCAGTTTGCCAGTGAACCGCGCCTGCAACGTATGGGGCTAAGTAACTACTGGGGCTACAATCCGGTGGCGCTGTTTGCGCTGCATCCGGCATATGCCAGCTCGCCCGAAACGGCGTTGGACGAATTCCGCGACGCAGTGAAAGCCCTGCACAAGGCGGGTATTGAAGTTATTCTCGACATCGTACTCAACCACAGTGCGGAACTGGACCTGGACGGCCCGGTATTCTCACTGCGCGGGATCGACAACCGTAGCTATTATTGGATAAGAGAAGACGGCGATTATCACAACTGGACCGGCTGTGGTAATACGCTCAATCTGAGCCATCCGGCGGTAGTGGAGTACGCCAGCGCCTGTCTACGCTACTGGGTAGAAATCTGCCACGTTGATGGCTTTCGCTTCGATCTCGCAGCAGTCATGGGACGAACACCGGAGTTTCGTCAGGATGCGCCGCTGTTTACGGCTATCCAGAATTGCCCAGTGCTTTCGCAAGTGAAGTTGATTGCCGAACCGTGGGATATCGCGCTAGGTGGTTATCAGGTGGGCAATTTCCCACCGCTGTTTGCCGAGTGGAATGATCATTTCCGCGACGCCGCACGCCGTTTCTGGCTGCACTATAACTTGTCGCTGGGTGAGTTTGCCGGGCGTTTTGCCGCCTCCAGCGATGTTTTTAAACGTAATGGCCGTCTGCCGAGCGCTGCGATTAATCTCGTTACTGCGCATGACGGTTTTACGCTTCGCGACTGCGTTTGTTTCAACCATAAACACAATGAAGCAAATGGAGAGGAAAATCGCGACGGGACCAACAACAATTACAGTAACAATCATGGTAAAGAAGGGTTAGGCGGTACTCTTGATTTGATTGAACGGCGGCGCGACAGCATTCACGCCCTGTTAACGACGTTGTTGCTCTCCCAGGGTACGCCGATGTTACTGGCAGGTGATGAACATGGTCACAGCCAGCATGGCAATAACAATGCCTACTGTCAGGATAACCAACTAACGTGGTTGGACTGGTCGCAGGCAAACAGTGGGTTAACGGGGTTTACCACCGCGTTAATCCATTTGCGCAAGCGCATTCCTGCTTTGGTAGAGGATCGCTGGTGGGAAGAAGGCGATGGCAATGTCCGTTGGCTGAATCGATATGCTCAACCTTTAAGCTCGGATGAGTGGCAAAACGGGCCAAAGCAGCTGCAAATTTTGCTTTCGGATCGTTTTTTGATCGCAATAAACGCCACGCTTGAGGTAACAGAGATTGTTTTACCTGCTGGGGAGTGGCACGCCATTCCCCCATTCGCTGGAGAGGATAACCCAGTGATTACGGCTGTCTGGCCGGGACCTGCACACGGATTGTGTGTGTTCCAGAGATGATAAAAAAGGAGTTAGTCATGGTTAGTTTAGAGAAGAACGATCACTTAATGTTGGCGCGCCAGCTGCCATTGAAATCTGTTGCCCTGATACTGGCGGGAGGACGTGGTACCCGCCTGAAGGATTTAACCAATAAGAGAGCAAAGCCTGCCGTACACTTCGGCGGTAAGTTCCGCATTATCGACTTTGCGCTGTCCAACTGCATCAACTCTGGGATCCGTCGTATGGGCGTGATCACCCAGTACCAGTCTCACACCCTGGTGCAGCATATTCAGCGTGGCTGGTCGTTCTTCAATGAAGAAATGAACGAGTTTGTCGACCTGCTGCCCGCGCAGCAGAGAATGAAAGGGGAAAACTGGTATCGCGGTACCGCAGACGCGGTCACTCAAAACCTCGATATTATCCGCCGCTATAAAGCGGAGTATGTGGTGATCCTGGCTGGTGACCACATCTACAAGCAAGACTACTCGCGAATGCTTATCGACCACGTCGAAAAAGGTGCGCGTTGTACTGTTGCTTGTATGCCAGTACCGATTGAAGAAGCCTCTGCATTTGGCGTTATGGCAGTCGATGAAAACGATAAAATTATCGAATTTGTTGAAAAACCTGCTAACCCGCCATCAATGCCAAACGATCCGAGCAAATCTCTGGCGAGTATGGGTATCTACGTCTTTGACGCCGACTATCTATATGAATTGCTGGAAGAAGACGATCGTGATGAAAATTCCAGCCACGACTTTGGTAAAGATTTGATTCCAAAAATCACCGAAGAAGGCCTGGCTTATGCGCATCCATTCCCTCTCTCTTGCGTACAGTCTGACCCAGACGCCGAGCCGTACTGGCGCGATGTGGGAACGCTGGAAGCTTACTGGAAAGCGAACCTTGATCTGGCCTCTGTGGTGCCGGAACTGGATATGTACGATCGCAACTGGCCAATTCGCACCTACAATGAATCATTGCCACCAGCGAAATTCGTTCAGGATCGCTCTGGTAGCCATGGGATGACCCTTAACTCACTGGTTTCCGGCGGTTGTGTAATCTCTGGTTCAGTGGTGGTGCAGTCCGTTCTGTTCTCGCGCGTTCGTGTTAATTCATTCTGCAACATTGATTCCGCCGTATTGTTACCGGAAGTATGGGTAGGTCGCTCGTGCCGTCTGCGCCGCTGTGTCATTGACCGCGCGTGTGTCATTCCGGAAGGCATGGTGATTGGTGAGGATGCAGAGGAAGATGCACGTCGTTTCTATCGTTCAGAAGAAGGCATCGTGCTGGTTACGCGCGAAATGCTACGGAAGTTAGGGTATAAACAGGAGCGATAATGCAGGTTTTACATGTATGTTCAGAGATGTTCCCGCTGCTTAAAACCGGCGGTCTGGCTGATGTTATTGGGGCATTACCCGCAGCACAAATCGCAGACGGCGTTGACGCTCGCGTACTGTTGCCTGCATTTCCCGATATTCGCCGTGGCGTGACCGATGCGCAGGTGGTATCTCGTCGTGATACCTTTGCCGGGCATATCACGCTGCTGTTCGGACATTACAACGGGGTTGGTATTTACCTGATTGACGCGCCGCATCTCTACAATCGTCCCGGAAGCCCGTATCACGATACCAACTTATTTGCCTACACTGACAACGTGTTGCGTTTTGCGCTGTTGGGGTGGGTCGGGGCAGAAATGGCCAGTGGGCTGGACCCATTCTGGCGCCCTGATGTGGTGCACGCGCACGACTGGCATGCCGGCCTTGCGCCTGCGTATCTGGCGGCACGCGGGCGTCCGGCGAAGTCGGTGTTTACTGTGCACAATCTGGCCTATCAAGGCATGTTTTATGCACATCACATGAATGACATCCAATTGCCATGGTCATTCTTTAATGTTCACGGGCTGGAGTTCAACGGGCAAATCTCTTTCCTGAAAGCCGGACTGTATTACGCTGACCATATTACAGCGGTTAGTCCGACCTACGCTCGCGAGATTACTGAACCACAGTTTGCCTACGGTATGGAAGGTTTACTTCAGCAGCGTCATCGTGAAGGGCGACTTTCCGGCGTACTGAACGGCGTGGACGAGAAAATCTGGAGTCCAGAGACGGACTTACTTTTAGCCTCGCGTTACACCCGCGATTCATTGGAGGATAAAGCGGAGAATAAGCGCCAGTTGCAAATCGCAATGGGGCTTAAGGTTGACGATAAAGTGCCGCTTTTTGCAGTGGTGAGCCGTCTGACCAGCCAGAAAGGCCTGGATCTGGTGTTAGAAGCCTTACCGGGCCTTCTGGAACAGGGCGGACAACTGGCGCTGCTCGGCGCGGGCGATCCGGTATTGCAGGAAGGTTTCCTTGCTGCAGCAGCGGAACACCCCGGTCAGGTTGGTGTACAGATTGGTTATCACGAAGCATTTTCGCATCGCATTATGGGCGGCGCGGACGTCATTCTGGTGCCCAGTCGTTTTGAACCGTGCGGCTTAACGCAACTTTATGGATTGAAGTACGGCACGCTGCCGTTAGTGCGGCGTACCGGTGGGCTTGCTGATACGGTTTCTGACTGTTCTCTTGAGAACCTTGCAGATGGCGTCGCCAGTGGGTTTGTCTTTGAAGATAGTAATGCCTGGTCGTTGTTACGGGCTATTCGACGCGCTTTTGTTCTGTGGTCCCGCCCTTCATTGTGGCGGTTTGTGCAACGTCAGGCTATGGCAATGGATTTTAGCTGGCAGGTCGCGGCGAAGTCGTACCGTGAGCTTTACTATCGCTTGAAATAGTTTTCAGGAAACGCCTATATGAATGCTCCGTTTACATATTCATCGCCCACGCTTAGCGTAGAAGCTCTTAAGCACTCTATCGCTTATAAGCTGATGTTTACGATTGGCAAGGATCCTGTCGTTGCCAATAAACATGAATGGCTGAACGCAACGTTATTTGCTGTGCGCGATCGTCTCGTGGAGCGCTGGTTACGCTCGAATCGTGCCCAGCTGTCGCAAGAAACTCGTCAGGTTTACTATCTGTCGATGGAGTTTTTGATCGGTCGTACTCTCTCCAACGCCATGCTGTCGTTAGGTATTTATGACGATGTCCAGGGGGCGCTGGAGTCGATGGGGTTAAATCTCGAAGAGTTGATTGATGAGGAAAATGACCCTGGCCTCGGTAACGGCGGTCTGGGGCGTCTGGCGGCCTGCTTCCTGGATTCTCTGGCGACTTTAGGGTTACCAGGTCGCGGCTACGGTATTCGTTACGACTACGGCATGTTCAAGCAGAACATCGTTAACGGCAGCCAGAAAGAGTCACCGGACTACTGGCTGGAGTACGGCAACCCGTGGGAATTTAAACGACACAATACGCGCTACAAAGTGCGTTTTGGCGGACGTATTCAGCAAGAAGGCAAGAAAACACGCTGGATTGAAACTGAAGAAATTCTGGCCGTTGCTTATGACCAGATAATCCCCGGCTATGACACTGACGCAACTAATACCCTGCGTTTATGGAGCGCACAAGCCAGTAGCGAAATTAACCTGGGTAAATTCAATCAGGGTGACTACTTCGCGGCGGTGGAAGACAAAAACCACTCCGAGAACGTATCTCGCGTACTGTACCCGGACGACTCCACTTATTCCGGGCGTGAACTGCGTCTGCGTCAGGAATACTTCCTGGTTTCCTCGACCATTCAGGACATTTTAAGCCGCCATTATCAGCTGCATAAAACCTACGATAATCTGGCAGATAAAATCGCGATTCATCTCAATGACACCCATCCGGTGCTGTCGATTCCTGAATTGATGCGTCTGCTGATTGACGAGCATAAATTCAGCTGGGATGACGCTTTTGAAGTGTGTTGCGAGGTCTTCTCTTACACCAACCACACGCTGATGAGCGAGGCGCTGGAAACCTGGCCGGTCGATATGCTGGGTAAAATTCTGCCGCGTCACTTGCAGATAATCTTTGAAATTAATGACTATTTCCTGAAAACCTTGCAAGAGCAGTATCCGAACGACACTGACCTGCTGGGACGGGCGTCAATCATTGATGAATCCAACGGGCGTCGTGTGCGGATGGCCTGGCTGGCGGTTGTCGTGAGTCATAAAGTCAACGGTGTTTCGGAGTTGCACTCTAACCTGATGGTGCAGTCACTGTTTGCTGATTTTGCGAAAATCTTCCCGGGTCGTTTCACCAACGTTACCAACGGTGTGACGCCGCGTCGCTGGCTGGCGGTAGCAAACCCATCGCTTTCAGCCGTGCTGGACGAACACCTGGGCCGTAACTGGCGCACCGACCTTAGCCAGCTGAGCGAGCTGCAACAGCACTGTGATTTCCCGATGGTCAACCATGCGGTGCATCAGGCGAAGCTGGATAACAAAAAACGTCTGGCCGAGTACATCGCCCAGCAGTTGAATGTGGTGGTGAATCCGAAGGCGCTGTTTGATGTGCAGATCAAACGTATTCACGAATACAAACGTCAATTGATGAATGTGTTGCACGTTATCACTCGTTATAACCGTATCAAGGCCGATCCGGATGCTAATTGGGTGCCGCGCGTGAATATTTTTGGCGGCAAGGCCGCTTCGGCTTATTACATGGCGAAGCACATTATCCATTTGATCAACGATGTTGCTAAAGTGATCAACAACGATCCGCAGATTGGCGACAAGCTGAAAGTGGTGTTTATTCCGAACTACAGCGTTAGTCTGGCGCAGTTGATCATTCCGGCGGCCGATCTGTCTGAACAGATTTCACTGGCGGGGACGGAAGCCTCCGGCACCAGTAACATGAAGTTTGCTCTTAACGGCGCGCTGACTATCGGTACGCTGGACGGCGCGAACGTCGAGATGCTGGATCATGTCGGTGATGACAATATCTTTATCTTTGGTAACACTGCGGAAGAGGTGGAAGAACTGCGTCGTCAGGGTTACAAACCGCGTGAATACTACGAGAAAGATGAAGAGCTGCATCAGGTGCTGACGCAAATCGGCAGCGGCGTGTTCAGCCCTGAAGACCCAGGCCGTTACCGCGATCTGGTTGATTCGCTGATCAACTTTGGCGACCACTATCAGGTGCTGGCGGATTATCGCAGCTATGTCGATTGTCAGGATAAAGTCGACGAACTCTACGAGCGTCAGGAAGAGTGGACTGCAAAAGCGATGCTGAACATCGCCAATATGGGCTACTTCTCTTCAGACCGTACGATAAAAGAGTACGCCGATCATATCTGGCATATTGATCCAGTGAGATTGTAAGTTCGTAAAGTGATAACTGCCGTGTGTTCCCTTAAAGCTACCGTTAATGGGCACACGGCATTTTTATATCAGATAAACAAAATATCATGAAAATTTACATATGCTATCAATATATAATTAATATTTGTTATTTATTAATAAGGTACCTCATCAGGGAATGTTCCATATAACGAACATTATAAATAAATAATAAATCATTTGTCGTGTTTATATATTTACTCACTCCTCAGTTCTTCTTTCTAAAATAAACTCCTTTGTTTTCAAATGACTGTATTTTTATATAAAGTCAATTATTGCGAGCATTGATTCTTTTAGTTACATTACCAAGCAGCTCATATAATATTTTCCAGCCATTCTATCTCTTAATTTTTCTGGGATTAACCACACCAGCTTTATTCATTTAAATAATGTGATTTGTTAAAGCTGAATGTAAAAATAATCGCCAATATTGCTTGGATTTTTTAACAAAAGGAAAGGTATAAATGAAATTCAATCTATCTAATTTATCCGTAGTTTTACTCGCATCAGGTATGCTGATGTCAACTGCGGTAACTGCTGCGCCAGGCGATGCATCACAATTTGGTGGTGCGGATACAGACTGGAGCACCGTTGATTATCCAAAACTCACCGATATGGATAGCAACACCGATGCGATGGGCGGAAACATCCGCTTTACTGGTCGTGTGGTTAAAGCGACGTGTAAGGTTGCTACAGAATCGAAACAGATTGAAGTGGTACTGCCAGTCGTACCTTCTAACGCTTTCACGGGCATTGATACCGAAGCAACGGGTGCCAGTAACCAGACTGACTTCAACATTAAACTGACCGACTGCAGCAATACAGACAGTCAAAACATTGAATTTCGTTTTACTGGCGTAGCAGACAGTGCCAACCAGACGCTTGCCAATGAAGTTGAAGGGGCCGCTGATGCTGATAGTACTGGCGAAGCAGGTGCAACAGGTGTAGGGATTCGTATTTATTCTAAAAACACGACAGCTGATGGTCTGATTAAACTGAATACACAAACTCCTCAGGGGAGTAGTTCTTCGGCAGCTTACGTGATTCCTGGCGATGCAGCCAAACATGATTATACTGCCGCATTTACCGCGGGCTATGCGCAGAACGGTAGTACCGTTGCACCAGGTCTGGTGAAAGCTACGGCAAGTTTCGTTGTGCTGTACGAATAATTACAGCAAGATAATTTCAGGTTACAGTTAATTGTAGCCTGAAATTAATATTACGTGTTTATTTATAATAAATAGACACGTATCAGCAATTACAATTAATTTCATCTACAAGGATGCAGTATGAGATGGATTTCAAAAAATAAATGTTTAGCCAATAGAAATATAAATTCTTTGCTGAAGACTCAATATGCCATAAGGGCAGCGGCTCTATTTTTGCTGTCCGCCATATCTGTCAACGCTATGGCTGCGGGTGGTTTCGGTCTTGGTTCTACGCGTCTGGTTTATCCATCGGACAGTCAGCAAATTACGCTAAGTGTACAGAATGGTGGGGCTAACACCAGCTATTTAATCCAGTCATGGATTGATGACAATCAAAGCAGTAAAAAAAGTCAGGATTTTGTGGTTACGCCTCCTTTATTTATGTTGCCAACGCGAAAAGAGGCATCATTGAGGATAATGTTTATTGGTAAAACACAGTTACCGACTGATCGTGAAACATTATTCTGGATGAATGTGAAAGCGATTCCGCCGACGGATGAGAAGAATACTCAGAAAAACACGTTGCAACTGGCGTTACAAAACAGAATTAAATTATTTTACCGTCCGACTAATTTACCCATTCAGGCTGGTAAAGCACGGGATATGCTGCGATTTAAATACGAAGGTAAACAGCTGAGAATCATTAATCCTTCTCCCTATTACCTGACGGTGACAGGAATCAGGATGCAAGGGGCAAAATTACCCAATGCGTTTGTTCCCCCGAAAAGTGACATCACAGTTTCTTCTCCGGTGACGTTAGCGGGCGAAATTACTTATCAAACTATCAATGATTACGGTGCCACAACGGCCAGGCAAAAGGGAACGATGCAATAAACCTGGAAGATTAAAACGTTAAAGCAACTCAGGTCAGGGATATGAACCTAAAGCTCAGAAAACTCGAACACTGGATGGCAAGGAAAAAGCAGATGAGGCTGTGTATACCGCTTCTCCTGACACTTTTGCCTACGTGTTCAGTGGCGGGTATGCGCTTTAATCCTGCCTTTTTGTCGGGTGATACAGAAGCTGTTGCTGATTTATCTCGTTTTGAGAAAGGGATGACGTATCTGCCAGGTAGCTATGAGGTTGAAATATGGGTCAATGATTCGCCTTTGACATCACGTAAGGTTACTTTCAAAGCTGATGAGCAGAATCAGTTGATTCCCTGTTTTTCGCTCGATGAGTTAGTTACTTTAGGAATTAACAAAAGTGCATTGCCGGAGCAGGCGCAAGCAGAGGGAAATCATTGTCTCGATTTACGTATATGGTTTGCTGAAGTTCAATATACTCCTGAACTGGATGCGCAACGACTCAAACTGACCTTCCCGCAGGCAATATTAAAGCATGAAGCACGTGGTTATATCCCACCTGAGGAATGGGATAATGGTATCCCGGCTGTTCTTATTAATTATGACTTTTCTGGTAACAGCGATCGTGGAGACTATGCGTCTGATAGTTATTATTTAAATCTTCGTTCAGGTTTAAATTTAGGTGCGTGGCGTTTTCGTGATTATTCTACATGGAGTCGTTCAGGTAATTCTCCGGGTAAAATTGCACATGTGAGTAGTACGTTACAACGGGTAATTATTCCGTTCAAAAGTGAATTAACACTGGGTGATACCTGGTCTTCATCAGATGTTTTCGACAGCGTGAGTATTCGCGGTGCTAAACTTGAGTCCGACGAAAACATGCTGCCGGATAGCCAAAGTGGCTTTGCCCCTACTGTGCGCGGCATTGCTAAAAGTAATGCTCAGGTAACGATTAAACAAAATGGTTATGTTATTTATCAGACCTATACTCCCCCTGGGCCTTTTGAAATCAACGATCTGAACCCTACGTCTTCCGCAGGGGATTTGGAAGTTACGATCAAAGAGTCTGATAATTCCGAAACTATCTATACTATTCCTTACGCCGCTGTACCCATCCTTCAACGCGAAGGACATATAAAATATTCTGCGACGGCCGGTAAATATCGTAGTAATAGCTATAATCAAAATAATCCGAATATCTTTCAAGGCGATGTGATTTGGGGGTTACCCTGGGATATTACCGCCTATGGAGGGATACAATACTCTAATAATTATCGGGCAATAGCACTCGGGCTTGGGTTCAACCTTGGTATGTTTGGTGCGACCTCATTTGATTTGACGCAAGCCAATAGCACACTTGCTGATGGCAGTAAACATCAAGGGCAATCGTACCGTTTTCTATACTCAAAATCGTTAGTGCAAACAGGTACAGCTTTTCAGATTATTGGTTATCGCTACTCGACGGAGGGATTTTATTCGTTGAGTGATACCACATACAAACAAATGTCAGGTACGGTTATCGATCCTGATACCCTTAATGAAAAAGACTATGTTTATAACTGGAATGATTTTTATAATTTACGTTATAACAAAAAAGGAAAATTTCAGGCAAATATATCGCAACCATTGGGCGAATATGGCTCTATGTATTTGGCAGCGAGTCAACAAACTTACTGGAATACGAATAATAAAGATACCTTATACCAGGCTGGCTATAATACGAGTGTGCATGGGGTTTATTTAAACATTGCTTATAATTACAGCAAATCACCAGGTTCAGATGCGGACAGAATCTTATCCGTCAATATATCATTGCCGATCAGCAATTGGTTATCACCAGCAGTCGATGGGCGCACTGCGACAAATTCTATGACAGCGACCTATGGTTACAGTCAGGATAATAGCGGTCATGTGAATCAGTATGCTGGAGTATCTGGCTCACTGCTGGAACAACATAATCTCAACTATAATATTCAACAAAATTTTGCCAATCAGAATAATACCGGAAATGGCTCGGTAGGTTTAAATTACCGTGGTACTTATGGTTCACTAAATTCCGGATACAGCTACGATAATAATGGTAACCAGCAATTTAACTATGGTTTAAGTGGTGCCATGGTTGTTCACGAAAATGGTTTAACGCTAAGTCAGCCGTTAGGTGAAACAAATATACTGATAAAAGCACCTGGGGCAAACAATGTAAATGTGGAACGCGGAACGGGGGTTAAGACAGACTGGCGTGGCTATGCTGTCGTACCTTATGCCACGGAGTATCGGCGTAATAATATCTCTTTAGACCCTATGTCTATGAACATGCATACAGAATTAGATGCCACTAGCATGGAAGTGATACCCAGTAAAGGCGCTTTAGTTCGCGCTGAGTTTAATGCCCATGTCGGTATTCGTGCTTTATTTAATTTGAGCTATCGTAATAAACCAGTTCCATTTGGTGCGACGGCCAGTGTACCCACTGAGGGAACCACTCAGATTACAGGAATAGTGGGTGACAGTGGGCAGGTTTATCTCTCCGGTTTGCCTTTGCAAGGCATAATAAATATACAGTGGGGAGAAAGTTCTTATCAGCAATGTCAGGCAAGCTATCAATTACCGGAAAGTGAGCTAGATAATGCTATTAGCTATGCAAATCTGGAGTGCCGCTGATGAATATATTACAGAAATTTATTTTATTAATTTTCACTTCATTATCCATGATGGTGGTTTCATATAATGCACTGGCTAACGATACCGTAGTGGTCACATTTACAGGCCAGTTATTAGCAAAAACGTGTGATATTACAGCTGGAAGTAAAGACCAGCCAGTAAACATGGGAACTTATGACGTCAATGATTTTTTAAATGTGGGAGATGTTTCTGGTAGCCGTACATTTACAATAAATCTGGAAGGGTGTCCAACGACAACCAGTACTGTTTATAGTTCAGGAGTTAGTGCTAATGTGCGGTTTAGCGGGGATACAGATGCTATCAATACCACCTTATTACGCCTTACTTCCAGTGCAGATAGTGCAACTGGAGTGGGCGTCGAAATTTTAGATAGCAATGATAAAATTATAGCAATTAATGGTGAGTCAGGCTTCCGGGAATTAGTTTTAGATAATAATGGCGATGCCAGTTTGGCCTTTAAACTCCGCTATAAGTCAACTCAGCAAAACGTACATGCGGGGCAGGCGAATGCACTGTTGTACTTTGATATAGACTATCAGTGAGGATAATATGACGCGCTATTGGAATTTAATTGCTCTGTTATTCTCCGTGATATCAATACCATCCATTGCTGATGATACAACGCATGCAGGTATTGTACGTATAGAAGGAATAATAACGGCAAAGACTTGTATTGTTGCCGATGAGTCTAAAAATTTCACGGTTAACATGCCTGATGTTCCCAGTTATAGGGTTAAAAATTCAGGGGATATCACTGAAAAAATTGACTTCTCTATAAAATTAACCCGATGTGGCAGTGATGTCAGTAATGCCAATATCAAATTTGATGGAGCATCAGTGAGTGAAGATACCACTCTGTATAAACTGGAAGAGGGATCTGTTGAGGGGTTAGCACTGGCTATTTATGATAACAACAAACAAAGTATTAGTAATGGTATAAAAAGTACCAGTTATGCCCTTACGCCATTGGTAGATAATACATTGCATTTCTTTGCTGCTTATAAAGCGATAAAAAATGATGTACAACCAGGAGATGCGAATGCATCAGTTTCCTTTATCGTCACTTATGATTAATGTGCTGATATGCTTTTTAATATGTTGCGTAAATGCGCAAGCAGGGGTTGTCGTTGGCGGTACCCGTTTTGTTTACCCAGAAAAGCAGTCATCAATTTCGGTCGAGCTTAAAAATACTGCCAGTAAAGATATGCTGGTTAAAATTTCCGTGACACCTGATGATGGACGTCAGTTAAATGGGACAGTAGAATCTCAGCCTTTACTTCCAGATAAGGCATTTATTGCTACGCCACCATTATTGGTTCTTAAACAAGATAAAAATACCAAAATAAGAATTAATCGCGTAGGTGGTCAGTTACCTACAGATCGTGAGAGTTTATTTATACTGAATGTTGCTGCGTTACCTGCTCAGGAACAAGACTCACAGCTTAAGCACGAAAATCAACTCCAGGTAGCTGTACGCAACCGGATGAAAATATTTTATCGCCCGGAGGCGTTATCAGGTAATCCACTTAACGCTTATCAGCAGTTACGCTGGTCGCGAAGCAATGAGGCTGTCACTGTTTTTAATCCTACTCCCTGGTATGTGACACTCTATAATTTATCTATTGATGGTAAAAACATAAATGGTGGCATGGTCGCACCATTTAGCCATCGTCAACAGAATTGGTGTCAGGGGCAAGGATATTGCGAGATTAACTGGCAGACGTTGGATCTTTACAATAATGCTTTACCTGTATGGAGTGTGAAATTAAATGTTTTGCAAAATAATGCTATGGGTGCAGCAGCGATACATGGATAACTGGAGAGGCATGATGTTTACTTGTTTTTGGGGAAATATAAAAGCAATCTTTATATTTTCTATTCTTTTAATCAGTAATTTCTATAACATTGTGTATGCTGAAGATATGGGACGTGATCGCGCTTTTTGTTATCCTGGTTCTCCTGGTAATAACAGTACGCCAGCAGTATTTTCTTATAATTTTGGTACTATTACTGTCTCAGATGTCAATAATAACTCTCCTGGAACGGTATTACCAACGCAGAACTGGAAAATAGGGCGTTATAAGGCATATTGCAATTCTCTTGATGATTATGAAGTTTATTTTTCCGGTGTGTCTGGAATTGACCCGTCGGGAGCATCTGGTGATCATCAGGGGAGCGATATATTTATTCCTTTGACTCATGAAATATCTGTCTCGACACATATAAAACTCTATAATAAAAATGGCACAATGACAGATAAAACAGTACCTTTTGATAACTATAGCACCAATTATCCAGCAGACAGAAGTAAACCATCTGATTGGACCTCAGGAACAGAGGGATATATAAAAATCAGACTGGATAAAAAAATAATATCCGATGTCTCAATAAATAGTGTGCTACTAGTTTCTTTGTACGTTAGCCAGTTCCCAACTGAACATGGCCCCGTTCCTGTATTTAATGCTTATATTGGCAACTTAAATATTGAGGTTCCACAAGGCTGCACAATTAATGAGGGCACCAGTTTTACCGTTAATATGCCTGATGTCTGGGCTAGTGAGTTAAGTCGGGCTGGCGCTGGAGTGAAGCCAACAGGTATTTCTCCAGTTGCAACCACTATTCCGATCAATTGCACGAACAAAGATATTGATGCCGTAATGACGTTGGTTTTTGATGGCAATATTTCATCAACGAGAGATGTTAACGGTCGGCAAAGTATTCTTCAGGCGGAGGATAACCCAGACGTTGGCATTATGATTATGGATAGCCAACAGGAGTCCGTAGATTTGAACGCTCTTGCTACTCATGTTGGAGTACCATTTAAGTTAATAGAAAACCGGGCAGCATCCGCTCAGACGGCAGACGTGACTTTTCTGTCTCTCCCCGTCAGTACCACAGGGCGACTACCTGCCGCGGGGCGTTATAACGCCCTGGCTGTTTTACGGGTGGAATATCAGTGATATGTGAGTCAGTGCAGAAACGGATTAGCCCGCTTTTAGCCATCGGTAGGGCAGAGCCTGGTGGAAGATGTGGGATATGTGCCGATGTATCCAACAATGAAATAAAATTCGATGCAAAGGAATCAGCGCGATGAATAAATTCACAGGCGTTTTACTGTTAGGTGCAGTATTACTGGCGGGATGCGCCGACCGGGAAGGGTACTATAACAGCGTCAGGGAAGAAGAGAGCCATGGCCTGACGTCTCTGCGGGGAGAACCTGAATTACGCTACAGCGAAGATTGGACAAGATGGCCGAGAGTGTACGGTGCAACAGCTTTATACCCGCTGTATGCTTCTGCATATTATGAATTAGTGCCGGAGCCGAAAGATGCGGATCAAACTTCGCTGGCCTGGCAGGCGTATGGTTTACAGCAAACCCGAACAGCGGAAGCCTACGATAGTCTGATTAAATGTACTGCGACGGTTATTTTTGTCGCGCAACCGTCTGAAGGGCAGAAAAAACGTGCAGAAGAAGCGGGAGTTAAGCTGAAATATACCGCGTTTGCCCGCGAAGCCTTTGTCTTTATCGTTGATATCAAAAACCCGGTTAATTCACTTAGCGAACAGCAGGTCAAAGACATTTTTAGCGGTAAAGTGAGTCGCTGGAATAAAGTGGGTGGTGGTGACGACCGCATAAAAGTCTGGCAGCGGCCAGAAGATTCTGGAAGCCAAACGGTTATGAAGGGACTGGTTATGCAAGACACTCCAATGCTGCCAGCCAAAAAATCCACTGTTATTGATCTTATGGGCGGTTTAATTACCGAAGTCGCCGACTATCAAAACACACCATCTTCCATTGGATACACCTTCCACTATTACGTCACACGTATGAATGACAATATGCTCAAAATGCGCAAACAGATCAAACTGCTGGCTATAAACGGTGTTGCGCCTACAGAGGAAAATATCCGTAACGGCACTTATCCGTACATAATTGATGCTTATATGGTGACGCGTGAAAACCCCACGCCGGAGACGCAGAAATTCGTCGACTGGTTTTTAAGCCCGCAGGGGCAGCAATTGGTAGAGGATGTGGGATATGTGCCGCTGTATAAAACGCAACCTTAAAGCAGGAGAAATAATATGGATACTACTATTATTCGCCTGAACGCAGCAAATGTTCGTTTTATCTATCAACCGTTTACACGCGACCAGCGGGCGAGGGGATAATTATGCAACCCAGCCCCGCCATGCAGGCATTAATTGAGCAGATATATCACACCTTTCACCGTTATCCAGTGCCGAAGCAATGTGTGGTTTGTTGTGAATATTGCCTGAGTCAGCAGGAACAAATAGCAGCTTTGAGCAGGATGATGACGATAAAACTATTACCGCCCAAATCAATACCTGGGCTGACAACAAGCAATCCATCCTGAAAGAACGCGCGCGGCAAGCGATTGAAAACCCGCTTAAACAGCCTGAACAGGGCACACGATATCAGGTCTGGGAAGATGACTGGATGGTTGATGAGTGTTTATGCGCGATGTATGACGCATCATCCGAATCATCAGGACAATAAAGATGAATAAAATCAGACTTTATATTCCCCCGCTAATTCTCGGCTTTATTATTGTACCGTTGTTGATATGGCCGACGGTAGTTGCGCTGGCTGCTTCTGTTATAACGCTGAGTTTTCTGGGGGAGATACTGTTCTCTATCCCGCTCATGATCAGGCGTATTTCATTTCTGGAATTACAACTTTGGTTATCGGTCGAATATGCGCTTTTCTTCTGTGTAATGTGCTGCGTCGGTTGGCAATTTGCTCGCAGAACGCCACCTAAATTAAAAAGCAAACTGCATTGTTGGCTGGTATTTGCACCAGTTTATTTCTGGCTGCTCCTGTGGAATATCATTTTTTACGTCGCACCAGCGAAAATTGCGTTGCTGGAAAATATGCGCAGTTTCTTTCTGACAGTTGTCTGGCCCCCACTGAATTTTTCGCCATTTTGGCCCCAACCGTGGACTGGCTTTATCGGTCCGACAAGCGCCCAGCTTGGTTTTGCGTTGGGATATTACTGCCAGTGGCGTAGCAAAAATAGAAGCCAGGGGCGGATGTGGAGCGAGTGGGGAACGTGCCTTAGTTTTGTTACGTTGGGTATGATGGCGTGGGCTTTGCGGTAATTCCCTGAATCAAAAAGTAGGTCAGATTGAAATCTGACCTGGCCACCTTACGTTAGTTTACGACGCCAGCGACAACTTCTGCTGCGTATACTCCACCAGCCACTGACTCACACGAGACTGTTGTTCCGCATTCAGCCACATACCTTGTTTCGTGCGACGCCACAGGGCATCGTCGGCGCGACGGACCCATTCGTGATCCACCAAGTATTTCAGCTCCGCTTCGTAAAACTCATGACCGAAATCTTCCCCGAGGTCGCTTATCGCCCCCGCATTGCCGAGCAGCAGCTCGCTGTTGCTGCCGTAAGTGCGCGCGTAATGACGTGCCAGCGATTCCGTAATGAATGGATAGCGGCGGCGCAAGCGGGCGGCGTAGTCATCGCGGTCGCCTTCAATGGCACCACCCGGCAGCACGCTCTCTTTCGTCCACGCCGGGCCAATACCCTGATAATACGGCGTCAGTTTTTCCAGCGCATGTTCCGCCAGTTTGCGGTAGGTGGTCAGCTTACCGCCAAATACCGACAGCAGCGGTGCTTTGCCGTTTTCATCATGAATATCAAGGGTGTAATCACGGGTAATAGCCTGCGGCGAATCGGACTCGTCATCACACAGTGGGCGCACGCCGGAGTAGGTCCAGACGATATCGTTCCGGCTTAACTGCTTTTTAAAGTGCGTGTTATACACTTTCAGCAGGTAATTGATTTCACTCTCTTCAATCTTCACTGCTTTTGGATCGCCTTTGTACTCTACATCGGTAGTGCCGATGATGGAAAACTCGTCCATCCACGGGATCACAAAGACAATACGTTTATCTTCGTTTTGCAGAATGTAGGCTTGTTTTTGGGTATGCACGCGCGGCACCACAATATGGCTGCCTTTGATCAGGCGAATGCCATAAGGCGAGGGCAAATGCATGCCGTCGTCGAAGAACTGTTTCACCCACGGGCCAGTGGCGTTAACTAGGCCGCGCGCCTGCCATGTATATTTTTTGCCAGTATCAATATCTTCCGCTTCCACAATCCACAGGCCGTTTTCGCGGCGAGCAGAAGTGGCACGAGTACGAGTAAGCACTTCACCGCCTTTACGCACAACCATCTGGGCGTTGGCGAGTACCAGACGGGCGTCGTCAACCCAACAGTCGGAATATTCGAATCCGCGCTTAATTTCCGGTTTTAACACTGAATTTGCGCCAAAACGCAAACCGGTTGATCCTGGCAGGCTGGTGCGTTTGCCCAGATGATCGTACATGAACAGACCAATACGAATCATCCACGCCGGGCGCAGATGTGGGCGATGCGGCAGGCGAAAACGCATCGGGAAGGCGATATGCGGTGCCATTTTCAGTAGCACTTCACGTTCGGCCAGCGCCTCGCTGACCAGGCGGAATTCATAGTGCTCAAGGTAGCGCAGGCCACCGTGAATGAGTTTTGAACTGGCGGAGGAGGTCGCGCAAGCGAGATCCTGCGCCTCCAGCATCAGCACGGATAAACCGCGTCCAGCGGCGTCTGCCGCGATACCAGCACCATTGATGCCGCCCCCTATCACAATCAGATCTTTGGTTTCCATGCTGCCCTCATTCACTTTCGTTAAAGCTCATAAATGTTCGTTATCGAACATATTAGCAAAGAATCGCGCTTTAGGTAACATTGAAAAAACATTTTAGAGTGATATGTATAACATTATGGCGTTTATCTGCCGCTTCGACGTAAACTGTGCGGTAAATTTGCCCACTTGTTTGTAAAGAAAGAGAGACGCATGGATCAGTTCGAATGTATTAACGTTGCCGACGCGCACCAGAAGTTGCAGGAAAAAGAGGCGGTGCTGGTCGATATTCGCGATCCACAGAGTTTCGCAATGGGGCATGCGGCGCAGGCTTTCCATTTGACTAACGACACACTGGGCGCGTTTATGCGTGATAACGACTTCGATACGCCGGTGATGGTGATGTGTTACCACGGTAATAGCAGCAAAGGCGCGGCGCAGTATCTGCTGCAACAGGGCTACGATGTGGTCTATAGCATTGATGGCGGTTTTGAAGCCTGGCAACGTCAGTTTCCCACAGAGGTGGCGTACGGCGCGTAAGGCTTTATACTGTCCCCTTTTGTGTGGAATAAGCGACAGCAACAATGTTGATGATTACCTCTTTTGCTAACCCCCGCGTGGCGCAGGCGTTTGTCGATTACATGGCGACGCAGGGTGTTATCCTCACGATTCAACAACATAATCAAAGCGATGTCTGGCTGGCGGATGAATCCCAGGCTGAACGTGTGCGGGCGGAGCTGGCGCGTTTTCTCGAAAACCCGGCTGATCCGCGTTATCTCGCTGCCAGCTGGCAGGCGGGCCATACTGGCAGTGGCCTGCATTATCGCCGTTATCCTTTCTTTGCTGCCTTGCGTGAACGTGCAGGTCCGGTAACCTGGGTGATGATGATCGCCTGCGTGCTGGTGTTTATCGCCATGCAAATCCTTGGCGATCAGGACGTGATGCTATGGTTGGCCTGGCCATTCGATCCGACGCTGAAATTTGAGTTCTGGCGCTACTTCACCCATGCGTTAATGCATTTCTCACTAATGCATATCCTCTTTAACTTGCTCTGGTGGTGGTATCTCGGCGGTGCGGTGGAAAAACGCCTCGGCAGCGGTAAGCTAATTGTCATTACTCTCATTAGCGCCCTGTTAAGTGGCTATGTGCAGCAAAAATTCAGCGGGCCGTGGTTTGGCGGGCTTTCTGGCGTGGTGTATGCGCTGATGGGCTACGTCTGGCTACGTGGCGAACGCGATCCGCAAAGTGGCATTTACCTGCAACGTGGGTTAATCATCTTCGCGCTGATCTGGATTGTCGCCGGATGGTTTGATTTGTTTGGGATGTCGATGGCGAACGGAGCACACATCGCCGGGTTAGCCGTGGGTTTAGCGATGGCTTTTGTTGATTCGCTCAATGCGCGAAAACGAAAATAATTCCAGGGATTTATAAATGAAACAAACACAACGTCACAACGGTATTATCGAACTGGTTAAACAGCAGGGTTATGTCAGCACCGAAGAGCTGGTAGAACATTTCTCCGTCAGCCCGCAGACTATTCGCCGCGACCTCAACGAGCTGGCAGAGCAAAACCTGATCCTGCGCCATCATGGCGGTGCGGCGCTGCCTTCCAGTTCGGTTAACACGCCGTGGCACGATCGCAAGGCCACCCAGACCGAAGAAAAAGAGCGCATCGCCCGTAAAGTGGCGGAGCAAATCCCCAACGGCTCGACGCTGTTTATCGATATCGGCACCACGCCGGAAGCGGTGGCGCACGCGCTGCTCAATCACAGCAATTTGCGCATTGTCACCAACAATCTCAACGTTGCTAACACGTTGATGGTAAAAGAAGATTTTCGCATCATTCTCGCCGGAGGCGAATTACGCAGCCGCGATGGCGGGATCATTGGCGAAGCGACGCTCGATTTTATCTCTCAGTTCCGTCTGGACTTTGGCATTCTGGGGATCAGCGGCATCGATAGCGACGGCTCGCTGCTGGAGTTCGATTACCACGAAGTTCGCACCAAACGCGCCATTATTGAGAACTCGCGTCACGTTATGCTGGTTGTCGATCACTCGAAATTTGGCCGTAACGCGATGGTCAATATGGGCAGCATCAACATGGTTGATGCCGTCTACACCGACGCCCCGCCGCCAGCGGGCGTGATGCAGGTGCTGACGGACCATCATATTCAACTGGAGCTGTGCTGATCCTGCACGGCTTCCCACGTCAGACCAAAACGCGCCAGGTATTTGCGTAGCCGATCCGCGTCATTGACGCTGGCTTTGCCCTGGCGCGAAACATCAAAAAGCTGTCGTCCGGCAGCGGAAAGCGATTTTGCCTGGCGACAAACGGCGATAACGTTTTCCAGTTGCAGGCGGTCGAAGAGATCGATGTTCTCCACCTCTGCGCCTAACAACGTCGTAAGTGCCGAAGGGCGGCTCTCCTGCCTGTTATAGCGCAGGCGGTTTATCTCATCTTCAACCACTTCCAGAGTGATGCGTCCGCTAGTGGCAAAGGTTGCCATCCGCGTGACGCTGGCAGAAAGCTCGCGAAAGTTACCGCGCCATGTTGCCTGGGGAGATGTCGCAAAGGCCAGCCAGGCACGCCGCGCTTCGGTGTTAAAACGCACGCTGTCGCCGGTGAGCGCGGCGTGGCGCTCCACTTCATAATCCAGGTTCGGTTCAATATCTTCCTGGCGCTGGCGTAGACCCGGCAGGGTGAAGGTCCACAGATTGATCCGCGCGTACAGATCTTCGCGAAATTTGCCTTCGGCAACCAGCTGGCGCAAATCGCGCACCGTTCCGGCGATAAGCTGAAAATCACTGCTCACCTGGCGATCGCTGCCAAACGGGTAAAAGGTTTTCTCTTCAATGGCTTTCAGCAGCATTGCCTGTTCGTCTGCGCCCAGTTCGCCAATCTCATCGAGAAACAACATCCCGCCGTTGGCGCTACGTAGCAGCCCTTCCCGCGATTCCCGCGCCCCGGTAAACGCGCCTTTCACATGACCAAACAGCGTCGACATGGCGGTATCGCCGCGCAGGGTGGCGCAGTTCACCTCAACAAACGCGCCGCTAAACTGATGCCGCGCCTGTTTTAATTCAAAGATGCGTCGCGCCAGAAATGACTTACCTGCGCCAGTCGGGCCGTTAAGCAGAATTGGCGCGCGGGATTTAATCGCCACTTTTTCGATCTGCTCAATCATGCGGTTGAATTGGGGGTTACGCGTGGCAATGCCGGATTTGAGGAAATCGAGGGTTTGCTGGCGTTCTTCAGCAAAGCGGCTGGCGATGGCGTTATAACGGCTTAAATCGAGATCGATGATCGTCACTTCACCTGCGCCGCGCGGTTGTTCTTTTTTGCGCGGTGGTGAAGATTGTATCAGCCGGGCGGGCAGGTAACGCGCTTCCGCCAGCAGAAACCAGCAAATCTGCGCCACGTGGGTGCCGGTGGTGATGTGAATTAAATACTCTTCTTTATCAGGGCGAAACGCGTAGCCACGGGCAAAATCATGCAGGCAGGCGTAAACCTCTTCGAAATCCCACGGGTTATGCAGTTCAATCTCAACGCCCATTACTTCTGTTTCTGGCGAAATGCTGGTGATATCGCGTTTAAGCGTTTCAAACAGCGAGCGCGAGCGGGCATCGTGCAACAATTCCAGCCGATCGATGACCAACGATTCTTGCTGGCATAAACAGAGCGTCGGACGCCATTTTGACCAGCGCTGACTGCCGCGTCCGGCATAATCCAGGACGGTGCCGACAAAACCAAAAGCCACTGTTTTACGCATCTTAGATATCCTTATAAAAGACGATATTTCATTATCGGTAAATTGGCTTTGCGGAAAATCTCCGTTTACGGACGTAAAGATATAATCTATTTAAAAACAATGAATTAAAAAATTAAGCTGCTTATTTAATTTTCTGGCACGACGGTTGCAATTATCAGGACATACCAACGAAAAGAGAAAAGCAAAATGAATTACGAATTACTAACCACTGAAAATGCCCCGGTAAAAATGTGGACCAAAGGCGTGCCGGTAGAAGCCGATGCGCGTCAGCAACTTATTAATACGGCGAAGATGCCGTTTATTTTCAAACATATTGCGGTAATGCCTGATGTACACCTGGGTAAAGGTTCCACCATTGGTAGCGTTATCCCGACCAAAGGGGCGATTATTCCGGCGGCGGTGGGCGTGGATATTGGCTGTGGAATGAACGCACTGCGTACCGCGTTAACGGCGGCAGACCTGCCTGAAAACCTGGCGGAGCTGCGTCAGGCGATTGAAACTGCCGTACCGCACGGGCGTTCCAATAATCGTAGCCGTCGTGATAAAGGCGCATGGGAAAATCCGCCTGTTAACGTCGATGCTAAATGGGCTGAGCTTGAAGCCGGTTATCAGTGGTTAACACAAAAATATCCGCGTTTCCTCAATACCAATAATTATAAACACCTGGGAACGCTGGGAACGGGTAACCACTTTATTGAAATCTGCCTTGATGAGTCGGACCAGGTGTGGATTATGCTGCACTCCGGTTCACGCGGAATTGGTAACGCCATCGGGACTTACTTTATCGATCTGGCGCAAAAAGAGATGCAGGACCAGCTTGAAACGCTGCCATCGCGTGACCTGGCGTACTTTATGGAAGGTACGGAATACTTTGATGATTACCTGAAAGCCGTGGCCTGGGCGCAACTTTTTGCCAGCCTTAACCGCGATGCGATGATGGAAAACGTGGTAACGGCGTTGCAGAGCATTACGCAGAAAAAGGTAAGACAGCCGCAAACGCTGGCGATGGAAAAGATCAACTGTCACCACAACTATGTGCAAAAAGAACAGCACTTTGGCGAAGAGATCTATGTGACGCGTAAAGGGGCGGTGTCTGCGCGTGCTGGTCAATATGGAATTATTCCCGGTTCGATGGGGGCGAAAAGCTTTATCGTCCGTGGGCTGGGAAATGAAGAGTCGTTCTGTTCGTGCAGCCACGGTGCCGGACGGGTAATGAGCCGTACTAAAGCGAAAAAACTGTTCAGCGTGGAAGACCAAATTCGAGCCACCGCGCATGTGGAATGCCGTAAAGATGCCGAAGTGATCGACGAAATCCCGATGGCGTATAAAGATATTGATGCGGTGATGGCGGCACAAAGCGATCTGGTGGAAGTTATCTATACCCTGCGTCAGGTGGTGTGCGTAAAAGGATAAATGATGAAAAGGATGATTGCGCTGGATGGCGCACAGGGCGAAGGCGGCGGGCAGATCCTGCGCTCGGCGCTGAGCCTGTCGATGATAACCGGCCAGCCATTTACCATCACCGGCATTCGTGCCGGACGGGCGAAACCGGGGCTGTTGCGCCAGCATCTGATGGCGGTAAAGGCGGCGACGGAAATTTGCAGAGCAACGGTGGAAGGCGCGGAACTGGGGTCGCAGCGCCTGGTCTTCCGGCCCGGTAACGTGCGTGGCGGCGATTATCGCTTTGCTATCGGTAGCGCCGGAAGTTGTACGCTGGTGCTGCAAACGGTGCTGCCCGCGCTGTGGTTTGCCGATGGGCCTTCGCGTGTTGAAGTGAGCGGCGGCACCGATAACCCGTCGGCCCCGCCTGCGGATTTTATGCGCCGGGTGCTGGAGCCGCTGCTGGCGAAAATAGGAATTCATCAGCAAACCACACTATTACGCCACGGTTTTTATCCTGCCGGAGGCGGCGTGGTGGCAACGGAAGTCGCGCCCGTGACATCGTTTAACACCTTGCTACTTGGCGAGCGCGGAAACATTACGCGGATGCGTGGTGAGGTGTTACTGGCTGGCGTGCCGAGGCATGTCGCTGAACGTGAAATCGCTACGCTGGCGGGGAGTTTTTCCCTGCATGAGCAGAATATTCATAACCTGCCGCGCGACCAGGGGCCGGGTAATACCGTCTCGCTTGAAGTCGAAAGTGAAAATATTACCGAACGCTTTTTCGTCGTCGGTGAAAAGCGCGTCAGCGCCGAAGTGGTCGCGGCACAACTGATAAAAGAGGTGAAGCGCTACCTGGCAAGCACGGCGGCGGTGGGGGAATATCTTGCTGACCAGCTAGTGTTGCCAATGGCGCTGGCGGGCGCGGGACAATTTACGGTCGCCCATCCCTCATGCCATCTGCTGACCAATATTGCGGTGGTGGAGCGTTTCTTGCCCGTGCGGTTCAGTCTGATAGAAACAGACGGCGTAACGCGAGTGAGCGTTGAATGATGCAGAGATGTCAGCCGGATCTGGCGCGTTATCCGGCTAAATTCACACTCCATACCCCATCATCTTCAGCAGTTTCTGCGCGTGTTGTACCGCAGCCTGGCGGTGGGCGACGCCGAGTTTTTGGTACAGATTGCGGATATGCGTCTTGATAGTGGTCGCCGCGACTTCCAGCTCGCCCGCAATTTGCTCGTTGCTGTAGCCGGAGTAAATCAGCCCCAGTACCTGCCATTCACGTTGCGTCAGCGGGCTGGTGCGGATTAGTTCTGGCACTTCCGGATGATTTAGCAGACGTTCAACGAAACTCTCATCGAAATGAGCGAATTTATGTCGATGATGTTGATTGATTTCCCGCAGAATACGCTGCGCGCGGTGCTGTTCCAGTTCCGGCAGCGTATTAAGCTGAATCAGCTGGCGCAGTTGTTGCGCCATTGCTTCGCCTTCAATAACAAAATGACTGATAAATCCAGTGCGGTTTGCCAGTTTTAATGCATCCAGCAACACACGCTGGGCGTCGCTTTTACGCCCGGCTTGCCAGTACAACTGATTGAGTAGAAGCAGGTTACGGTTGAGGTCGCTCATCAACCGCAGACTGCGGGCGTTTTCGTTCAGTTCTTCGAGGACTATTTCCGCCGGTTCAAACTCTCCCAGCAAGATTTGTGCGCGGGCAATGTTGCGCCATTGACCTTGCAGGAAGTGATTGTTCGCAAACTCTGGTTTCGCAGTATGGCTCAGCCAGTTGGCGGCAGCCGCTTTATCTCCGGTCATTTGCCAGTAAATCACCCGGACTTTGTTGGCGTTAGAGATCCAGTCGCTGTGATATTTGCCATTCCCCAGCAGGTTTTCCAGACGGTTTAGCTGGCTACGGGCGTTATCTAAATCGCCACGGGCCAGCGAGCATTGGATCAACATTGCCAGGCACTGAAGCTGTTGCTGCGGCTGATAAGACGACAAGACTTCAATCCCGCTTCGTGCCGAGGCTTCGGCTTCATCCAGCCGCGCCCAGGCCCATAGCAGCTGTGCACGGATGCGCACCAGAAACTCATGCATCGGCAACTGTTCCAGATGCTGCTCGTTTATCAACTGGAACGCTTTTTCCTGTGTTTCCCATGCAGTTTGCAGGAACCCTTGGGCAAACAGAATTTCACTTTGCTGGATTAAACTCCACAAGGCGTAGTGCCAAACATCGTGCTGACGTGCCATTTGTTCGGTTTGCTGCATTAACGCCAGTGAACGGGTCAATTCACCTTTGCAGTGCAACACTTCGCCAAGCACGGAGGTTGCCACAATGCGGCTGTAGAACCAGCCCGGAGGCAGTTCTTCCAGTGCCAGTTTTGCCAGCCGTTCAGCTTCATCCGGATTGCCGTCGTTAATCGCCACCTGGGCGCGCAAAGCGTTAAATTCTGCGTGCATGGTGCCTTCTCTGATGTCCTTGATCTCATGCTCGGCACGTGCAAGCAGGGTGTTCACTTCGCCATAGCGATGTTGGCTTTGCATCAGCCACGCCTGCAACAACACCAGCTGTGGGTTTTCCAGCAGGCTGTCCCACGGCAGGGCGTTGAGCGACTCTTCCAGCAGTGACAGTTCGCTATGGTTGAACAAACTCCAGGCGTGATTAAGCAGAATATCGCGCAGCATCAGCGCGTCGCCCGCGGCCAGCGCATGATGAATAGCTTCGCTGGGAAAACCTTGCGCCATCCAGCTTTCTGCAGCGGCACGATGAATTTCGGGCAGTTCCGCCGCCAGTTCCCACTGGCAGCGCTGGCGCAGGAAGTTGCCAAACAATGGGTGATAGCAGAACCACTCGCCGGTATCATCCATCCGTTGCAAAAACAGTCCCTGACGCTCAATTTCTTCGAGGCGCATTTGCCCGTTGTCTTCACCTGTCACGCGGGTGATTAGCGTATCGTTCATCGATCGCAAAATGGCACTTTTCAGCAGGAAATGACGTGTTGCCAGATCAACGTTATCTAACACTTCATCGACCAGATAATCAGAAAGATGGCTGGCATTAATGCCCGCCAGGCGACGTGCGGATTTGTGCGCAGAGTGGGTATTCTGTCGGACGGAGAGGGCGATTAATTGTAAAGCCGTTGCCCAACCAGAAACGTCATCGCAAATCCGGCTACTTTCAGCGGCTTCGATGGGTGAAGACAGACGGCAATCAAAAAACTGCTTGGCTTCCTGGTGGGTAAACGCCAGTTGCTGGCTGCCAATTTCCAGCAGTTGGTCACGTACACGCAAATTGGCAATACCCAGTTGCGGAAGATTGCGCGACAAAACTACCAGGGTCAGATTTTCCGGTTGATGACGAATAAAGAAGCGCATTGACTCGTGAATCACTGGGTTAGTGATCAGATGATAATCGTCAATAACCAAGTAGAGCGGCTGGTGCCACTCTGCCAGTTCGATAAACAGTTGGGCAAAAAGTGAGGATAGACTGGCATATTGCCGCTTTTGCGCCATCACTTCACTGGCGGGGCAATGCCCGTTGGTGGCCTGTTGAATTGCGGCAATCAGGTAGCTGGCGAAACGTTCTTGCTGGTTATCGCCGTCATCCAGCGAGTACCAGCCCAAATCGTTTTTGCCTGCCGCCCATTGGGATATGAGTGTGGTCTTTCCGTAGCCCGCAGGACTTGTGATCAGCACCAGCCTGAAGTTGTTCGCGCCGGAAAGTTTAGCCAGCAGGCGCTCACGAACCACGGTATGGTCGAGTCGAACCGGACGACTTAATTTTGACGGAATCAGCATAGTTAATCACTTCACTGTGGAAATTGAGGAAATATTATTTTTTTTGCGCTTCGTAATTAATGGTTATAAGGTCGGCTAGAAATCTGTGCAATGCAAGCGATGACGGTTTTTTATGTGTCTGAATTTGCACTCTGTCACAATTCAAAACCTTTATTAATGTTTCATCTTAAAACTACGCTGATCCAGCGTAGATACTGGATCTTATGGTGTTTTCTCATGGTTCAATAGTGTTATTAAAGCAATGATGCTTCCTTAATTCATGATGAAAGGTCTATCTAAAAAGATGATCTTAATAAATCTATTAAGAATGAGATGAATCACGATTGGTATTTCATTGCTGAAACTATTTCGCTGCTTTACTTAATTTATAGAGTGGCTTTCCGCTTTTTGATAATACGCGACGCCCTTTCTTACTGTTAATCGTCGGTTTTTTTGCGCTCTTTGGCACTGGGCCGATGCTTTTGCAGTTGATTGCACTACCTTTAAGTGTTCGCGATCACATTTTCTTGCTCATCCCCGTCACTCCTCCCCGCCTAATCCCCCGTAGGATGAGGAAGGTCAACATGGAGCCTGGCAAACTAACGATAACGTTGTGTTTAATGTCTAAGAAAACTGGAACTCCTATGTCACAACCCATTTTTAATGAAAAGCAATTTCAGGAAGCCCTGTCACGTCAATGGCAGCGTTATGGCTTAACTTCTGCAGCTGAGATGACCCCTCGTCAGTGGTGGCAGGCCGTGAGTGAAGCGCTGGCGGAAATGTTGCGTGCCCAGCCTTTTGCCAAACCGACGGCGAATCAGCGCCATGTTAACTACATCTCAATGGAGTTTTTGATTGGTCGTCTGACGGGCAACAACCTGTTAAATCTCGGTTGGTATCAGGCTGTTCAGGATTCGCTGAAATCCTATGACATCAACCTGACAGATCTGCTGGAAGAAGAGACTGACCCGGCGCTGGGCAACGGCGGTCTGGGCCGTCTGGCGGCATGTTTCCTCGATTCAATGGCGACCGTCGGACAATCCGCAACAGGCTATGGTCTGAACTATCAATATGGTCTGTTCCGTCAGTCATTTGTTGACGGTCAACAAATGGAAGCGCCAGATGACTGGCATCGCAGTAACTATCCGTGGTTCAGCCATAATGAAGCGCTTGACGTGCAGGTTGGGATTGGTGGCAAGGTCACGAAAGACGGTCGTTGGGAGCCCGCATTTACCATTACCGGCCAGGCGTGGGATTTACCTGTGCTGGGCTACCGAAATGGTGTGGCGCAGCCGCTGCGTTTATGGCAAGCGACACATGCGCATCCGTTTAACCTCACCAAATTCAACGACGGCGATTTCCTGCGTGCTGAACAACAGGGCATTGACGCTGAAAAACTGACTAAAGTGCTCTATCCAAACGACAACCATACTGCCGGTAAAAAACTGCGTCTGATGCAGCAATATTTCCAGTGTGCTTGTTCGGTTGCCGACATTCTGCGTCGTCACCATCTGGCGGGGCGTAAACTGCACGAGCTGGCAGATTACGAAGTCATTCAGCTCAACGATACCCACCCGACTATCGCTATTCCAGAACTGCTGCGCGTGCTAATCGATGAGCACCAGATGAGCTGGGATGACGCATGGGCAATCACCAGCAATACCTTTGCTTATACCAACCATACCCTGATGCCAGAAGCACTTGAGTGCTGGGATGAGAAGCTGGTAAAAGCCCTGCTGCCACGCCATATGCAGGTAATCAACGAAATCAACAACCGCTTTAAGAAGCTGGTGGAAAAAACCTGGCCGGGCGATAAAGCGGTATGGGCGAAGCTGGCGGTGGTGCATGACAAACAAGTTCGCATGGCCAATATGTGCGTGGTAAGCGGCTTTGCGGTAAACGGTGTGGCGGCGTTGCACTCGGATCTGGTGGTGAAAGATCTGTTCCCGGAATATCACCAGCTATGGCCGAACAAATTCCATAACGTCACCAACGGCATTACCCCGCGTCGCTGGATCAAACAGTGCAACCCGGCACTGGCGGCATTGTTGGATAAGTCACTGAAAAAAGAGTGGGCTAACGATCTCGATCAACTGATTAATCTGGAAAAATTCGCTGATGACGCGAAATTCCGTCAGCAATATCGCGAGATCAAACAGGCGAATAAAGTTCGTCTGGCGGAGTTTGTGAAAGTCCGTACCGGTATTGAAATCAATCCTCAGGCGATTTTCGATATTCAGATCAAACGCCTGCACGAGTACAAACGCCAGCACCTGAATCTGCTGCATATTCTGGCGTTGTACAAAGAAATTCGTGAAAACCCGCAGGCTGACCGCGTACCGCGCGTCTTCCTCTTCGGCGCGAAAGCGGCACCGGGCTACTACCTGGCGAAGAATATTATCTTTGCGATCAACAAAGTGGCTGAGGTGATCAACAACGATCCGCAGGTGGGCGACAAGCTGAGGGTTGTATTCCTGCCAGATTATTGTGTATCTGCTGCGGAAATGCTGATCCCGGCGGCGGATATCTCCGAGCAGATCTCCACCGCAGGTAAAGAAGCTTCTGGTACTGGCAATATGAAACTGGCGCTTAACGGTGCGCTCACTGTCGGCACGCTGGATGGTGCAAACGTGGAGATCGCCGAGAAAGTCGGTGAAGAGAATATCTTTATCTTTGGTCATACCGTGGAGCAGGTTAAGGCGCTGAAAGCTAAGGGCTATGATCCGGTGAAATGGCGGAAGAAAGATAAGGTGCTTGATGCGGTATTAAAAGAGCTGGAAAGCGGTAAATATAGCGATGGCGATAAACACGCGTTTGACCAGATGCTGCATAGCCTCGGTAAGCAGGGCGGCGATCCGTATCTGGTGATGGCGGACTTTGCGGCTTATGTCGAAGCGCAAAAACGCGTGGATGTGCTGTACCGCGACCAGGAGGCCTGGACTCGCGCGGCGATCCTCAATACCGCCCGCTGCGGTATGTTTAGCTCGGATCGCTCAATCCGTGATTATCAGGCCCGTATCTGGCAGGCAAAACGCTAAGGAAGCGCGATGGAAAGCAAACGTCTGGACAAAGCCGCGTTGGCGGCGGGGATCAGCCCCAATTACATCAATGCCCACGGAAAACCGCAGTCGATTAGCGCCGAAACCAAACGGCGTTTGCTTGATGCGATGCATCAAAGTACCGCCACGAAAGTGGCGGTAACACCAGTGCCAAATGTCATGGTGTATACCTCCGGGAAAAAAATGCCAATGGCGGTAGAGGGCAGCGGCGAATTTAGCTGGTTGCTGACCACCGAAGAAGGTACGCAGTACAAAGGCCACGTGAGCGGTGGTAACGCGTTCAATCTACCGACGAAGCTGCCGGAAGGTTATCACACGCTGACGCTTACTCAGGATGAACAGCGTGCTCATTGTCGGGTGATTGTCGCCCCGAAACGCTGCTACGAACCGCAGGCATTGCTCAACAAGCAAAAGCTGTGGGGGGCCTGCGTTCAGCTTTATACGCTGCGATCGGAAAAAAACTGGGGTATTGGGGATTTTGGCGATCTCAAAGCGATGCTGGTGGATGTGGCGAAACGTGGTGGAGCGTTTATCGGCCTGAATCCGATTCATGCGCTCTATCCGGCAAACCCGGAAAGCGCCAGCCCATATAGCCCGTCTTCTCGCCGCTGGCTGAACGTGATTTATATCGACGTCAACGCCGTTGAAGATTTTCAGCTTAGCGAAGAGGCGCAAACCTGGTGGCAGATGCCGACGACGCAGCAGACGCTGCAACAGGCGCGGGATGCCGACTGGGTCGATTATTCCACGGTTACCGCCCTGAAAATGACAGCATTGCGCATGGCGTGGAAAGGTTTCGCGCAACGTGATGATGAGCAGATGACCGCGTTTCGCCAGTTTGTTGCAGAGCAAGGCGACAGCCTGTTTTGGCAGGCAGCCTTTGATGCGCTACATGCCCAGCAAGTGAAAGAAGACGAAATGCGCTGGGGCTGGCCAGCATGGCCTGAGATGTATCAGAACGTGGATTCGCCAGAAGTGCGTCAGTTCTGCGAAGAACATCGCGATGACGTCGATTTTTATCTCTGGTTGCAGTGGCTGGCTTACAGCCAGTTTGCCGCTTGCTGGGAGATAAGCCAGGGCTATGAAATGCCGATTGGCTTGTATCGTGACCTGGCGGTTGGTGTAGCAGAAGGTGGGGCAGAAACCTGGTGCGACCGTGAATTGTATTGCCTGAAAGCGTCGGTTGGCGCGCCGCCGGATATCCTCGGCCCGTTGGGGCAGAACTGGGGCTTGCCGCCGATGGACCCGCATATCATCACCGCGCGTGCCTATGAACCGTTTATCGAGCTGCTGCGTGCCAATATGCAAAACTGCGGCGCATTACGAATTGACCATGTGATGTCGATGCTGCGTTTGTGGTGGATACCGTATGGCGAGACGGCGGATCAGGGGGCATATGTTCACTATCCGGTGGATGATCTGCTCTCGATTCTGGCACTCGAAAGTCAGCGTCATCGCTGCATGGTGATTGGGGAAGATCTCGGCACTGTACCAGTAGAGATTGTCGGTAAACTGCGCAGTAGCGGTGTTTACTCCTATAAAGTGCTCTATTTCGAAAGCGACCACGAGAAGACATTCCGCGCGCCGAAAGCGTACCCGGAGCAGTCGATGGCAGTTGCGGCGACACACGACCTGCCAACGCTTCGCGGTTACTGGGAGAGCGGTGATTTAACGCTGGGCAAAACGCTGGGGCTGTATCCGGATGAAGAGGTGCTACGCGGTTTGTATCAGGATCGTGAGCAGGCGAAGCAGGGGCTGCTGGATGCACTGCACAAATATGGCTGCCTGCCTAAACGCACCGGGCATAAGGCGTCGCTGATGGCGATGACGCCGACGCTTAATCGTGGTTTGCAACGCTACATTGCCGACAGCAACAGCGCCCTGTTAGGGCTACAGCCGGAAGACTGGCTGGATATGGCGGAACCGGTAAATATTCCTGGAACCAGTTACCAGTACAAAAACTGGCGACGCAAGCTTTCCGCAACGCTTGAGACGATGTTTGCCGATGATGGGGTGAACAAGTTGATCAAGGATCTGGACAAGCGGCGCAGGGCGGTAGCGAAGAAGAAGTAGAGTGCGGTTGATGCCGGATGCGACGCTTGACGCGTCTTATCCGGCCTACTAATTGATACCGAATCGTAGGCCGGATAAGGCGGTCACGCCGCATCCGGCCATCAGTATTATCAAATCACCATATTCAGCAGCAGACAGCCAACCAGACCGCACACTGAGATAATGGTTTCCAGCATCGACCAGGATTTGATGGTCTCGCCGATAGTCAGGTTAAAGTACTCTTTGAACAGCCAGAAGCCCGGATCGTTCACGTGCGAGAAAATCACACTACCGGAACCAACCGCAATAACCATCAGCTCTGGGCTAACACCCGTCGTTGCAATCAGCGGCGCAGCGATACCACCCGCAGTGATTGCTGCAACGGTTGCGGAACCCAGCGCGATACGCAGTACGGCAGCAATCGACCAGGCCATCAGCAGCGGAGAAATGTTGGTTTCGTGCATCATGGAAGCAATGTATTTGTCCACGCCGCTGTCTACCAGCACCTGCTTGAACGCACCGCCACCGCCGATGATCAACAGCATCATCGCAATGATTTTGATGGAAGAAACCAGCGTGTCGTTAATCTGATCCATTGAACGGCCACGGTTCAGACCAAAGGTGAACATCGCAATCAGCACGGCAATCAGCGTAGCCATTACCGGGTCACCGAGGAACTCCGCCACCGGCAGGAAAGCGTGACCTTTCGGCAGGATCATTTCGGCAATCGCACGCATCGCCATCAGCACAACTGGCACCAGAGAAGTCCAGACGCTGACGCCAAAGCTCGGCATCTCTTCTTCGCTGAAGGTTTTCGCGCTGTACAGACCTTCCGGGATTGGCTTATCGATACCTTTCAGCACGCGAGCGTAAACCGGACCCGCGAGAATCACGGTCGGGATTGCCAGAATGGTACCGTACAGCAGGGTTTTACCCATATCGGCGTTGAAAATGGTAGCAATCGCAGTCGGGCCCGGATGCGGCGGCAGGAAGCCGTGGGTGACAGACAGCGCAGCGGCCATCGGTACACCAACGTACAACAGTGGAATATTCGCCGCTGCAGCGATAGTGAACACCAGCGGCAGCATCAGTACGAAACCCACTTCATAGAACAGGGCAAAACCAACGGTAAAACCGGTTAGTACCACGGCCCACTGGATATGTTTTTTACCAAATTTGGCAATCAGCGTGGTGGCGATACGTTGTGCACCGCCACAGTCTGCCAGCATTTTGCCCAGCATCGCGCCAAAACCCATGATCAGGGCAAGGCTGCCGAGCGTCCCGCCGACACCGGCTTTGATAGAGCCAATAACTTTATCCAGCGGCATCCCTTGCATTAATCCAACAGCAAGCGCCACCAGGACGAGGGCGATGAAGCCGTTCATTTTGAAGCGGATCATCAGGAGTAATAACAAGATTACACCGATAGCAACAATGACTAATGGCATGATTTACCTGGCCTTTAATTTGTTATGGGTAACGTCAGGTTTCTGACGACAAATCCTGGTTGTCCCAACTGGGAACAGAGATACAACGGCACCACGGCTGATGACTCCTAAAACGAATTAGTGTAGTCAAATGTTATGAGTGTGTTTGGTGCCCACAAGAATGATACGGGTAACATTGCGTGCTTGAGAATCACCAGAGCGGGGTAAATTTAAATTATGAGAGGTTGGTCATATTATCGCGGGGAAACGAAGGGATGGATTTGCCGAGTCAATGCCTGGCAGATGGCCCGAAAAGACGCTTTAGCGTCGCATCGGGCAATCTACAAAAGAGAGGGTAACTTAGTAGTAGGAGTGTTCGCCGCGCTGGTGTTCGGTGAGATCGCGTACACCTTTCAGCTCCGGGAATTCGTTCAGCAGCTGCTTCTCGATCCCTTCCTTCAGCGTCACATCGACCATAGAACAACCGTTACAGCCGCCGCCGAATTGCAGAATGGCGTAGCCGTCTTCGGTGATTTCCATCAGCGAAACGCGACCACCGTGACCGGCAAGTTGCGGGTTGATCTGCGATTGCAGCATGTACTCCACACGCTCCATCAGCGGCGCATCGTCAGCCACTTTACGCATTTTGGCGTTTGGTGCTTTCAGCGTCAGCTGAGAACCCAACTGGTCGGTAACAAAATCAATCTCTGCATCTTCCAGGTAAGGTGCGCTTAACTCATCAACATACGCGGTCAGCAGGTCAAATTTCAGGGCGGTATCGGTGGCTTCCACAGCGTCCGGCGGACAATAAGAAACACCACATTCAGCGTTAGGCGTGCCAGGGTTAATCACAAATACGCGGATTTGTGTCCCTTCTTCCTGGTTTGCCAGCAGTTTGGCAAAGTGCGCTTGTGCAGCATCGGAAATACGGATCATAGTAATGGCCTAATAGTTGACTATTTTAGTTGGTTATAATACGCCCATCATCGAGGCTCTACAAGGTTCGACAAAGGCACCAGACCTGGACTGTCGCCGCACCATTGCGTAAAAGCAGCTGCGCAATCTCTGCGACGGTACTTCCGGTGGTAACGACATCATCCACAATCACCATATGGCGACCTTGCACGGGCAATTCAAGGCGAAAAGCATTCTTCAGATTGCGTCTGCGTAGTCGGGCGCTGAGGAAATGCTGGGTCGCAGTGGCTCGTGTACGCATGACGGCTTCGCTATCCCATTGGCAATTCAACCAGCGTGATAACGGCTGACACAGCAAGTCGCTCTGATTAAACCCCCGACGCCAGTGACGGCGCTGCCATAACGGGACGCTGACGATGCGATCCGGCAGTTGTAATCCGGTAGTCCGACGGGCGTGTAAGACTTCTAATAGTAACAGACGTGACAGGGCGCTGGCGATTTCGCTGCGTAGCGAAAACTTAAGCTGGTGGATAAGCGGACTTAAGGGGGGCGCATAGTCGGCGACCGTGACTAGTCTTTGCCAGGGCGGCGGTTTTTGCAGGCAGCGACCGCAAGGAAGATGTGAGTGTGTGGCAGGTAATCCACATTGTGGGCATAGCGTTTTATCTGTACGGGCGGCACGAGAGCATACCGAACAAATCCCCCAGTGACCTAACGCCAGCGGCATTCGGCATAGCCAGCATAATCCCGGTACTGTTAGCATATGTTCATCCTTGTAAGTAAAAAGAGAACAATAGCGGATGAATAACATCTGGTGGCAGACCAAAGGTCAGGGGAATGTTCATCTTGTGCTGCTGCACGGATGGGGACTGAATGCCGAAGTGTGGCGTTGCATTGACGAGGAACTTAGCTCGCATTTTACGTTGCATCTTGTTGATCTTCCAGGCTTCGGGCGCAGCCAGGGATTTGGTGCGATGTCGCTTGCTGATATGGCTGAAGTGGTGCTGCGACAGGCGCCGGACAAAGCTATCTGGCTAGGCTGGAGTCTCGGCGGGCTGGTGGCAAGCCAGATTGCGTTAACCCATCCCGAGCGTGTTCAGTCGTTGGTTACCGTGGCATCGTCGCCGTGTTTTAGTGCTCGTGACGAGTGGCCGGGGATAAAACCGGACGTGCTGGCAAGTTTCCAGCAGCAACTGAGTGAAGATTTTCAGCGCACAGTAGAACGGTTCCTTGCGTTACAAACCATGGGTACAGAAACGGCGCGCCAGGATGCGCGAGCGCTGAAGAAAACCGTTCTGGCGTTACCGATGCCGGAGGTTGACGTGCTTAATGGCGGACTGGAAATTCTGAAAACGGTCGATCTCCGTCAGCCGTTGCAAAACGTACCCATGCCGTTTTTGCGATTGTATGGCTATCTCGACGGTCTGGTGCCGCGCAAAGTGGTGCCGATGCTGGATAAACTCTGGCCGCACAGCGAGTCATACATCTTCGCCAAAGCGGCCCATGCGCCGTTTATTTCGCATCCGGTCGAGTTTTGTCACCTGCTGGTGGCGTTGAAGCAGAGGGTGTAGGTGGTAAGTGAGAGCTAATTATTGTGGGTCGATTAAATTCACCAGTTTACTGATAACTTCACTAATCAATGCTTCATCGGCAACGGTATGAAATTTAGCGCCACGGGCAATAAGATCGACGGCTTTTAGCTGGTGACAAAGTACAACGCCATGCAGGCTACCGGTTTGCGTATCATGGGGGAGGACGCTCACTGTCACCCCTGTGGAACGCGCTGCATTTGCGCCTGTTGAAATTGGACAGCACATAGCAACTTTTAAAACATTGTTGAGTTCTTTGTCCGTTACCACAATGCAATAATGTGGTCCGCGAAGTTCATGTCCGGCAACCGGATCAGGGTTAAAATACCATATCTCTCCACGATGTGGCGTCCTTGCCTTTACCATGCTTCATTACCTTTTTTTCCTTCAGCCCATCCTTCTGTGGACTGATTTAACTCCGTAATTTCGTTTTCATCGATCTGGCTCAACAACTGCGCGACGGTAAGACGCCCACGCGGTTTGTGCTCTGTGGGGCGCAAATTAACACTATCGCCTTTTTTCTCCACGGTAAGTTCCGTCCCTGGTGACCATCCAAGATCGGTAGCAAGATCTCGTGGGATAGTAACGATCATGGCTCCTCCTTGTTGCCGTAATTTCACTGTCTGCATATTAGTTCCTTAAGTGCTACTTTGTGTTACATACAAGATAGCACAAAGTAGCACTTAAGCAGGGGATAGTGTCTACTGACTCGCCGCAGCCAACTCTTCTTCTGACAGCCCGGTAAAGCGTATGATGTCTGCAAGAGGGACTCCCGACTCAAGCATTATTTTGGCTATATGCAGGGCTTTGGATTGTTCTCCCTCCTGCCGCAATCTTTCCGCAATAGTCATAAAACTCTCCTTGTGTTTCGGTGAACGTTCGGCAACGCCGTCGATAAAATCGTTAAAACGTACCGCGTCGCCGGTTTGCAATATGTAATTAAACAGCCCTTTGATTTGTCTGTCATTAGCGTATCCACTACTTAATAAGCAGGCCATTTGCTCTACCAGCCCTAACAGATCGCGTTGGCGTATATGTTTTTGAATTAACTCCAAAAGCGCCATACGTCGGTGCTGCATGATTTCATCATCAGGCATGACGGTGACATCAATCAGCGGAAATGCAGAGGCGTAAAGCTGCCTTGCCAGTTTGGGATCGGCAAAACAATCCAGCCAACACAGCGAATAGGGATAGGGGCTTTCAATACCATGGTAAAACAACAACGGCACCACCATCGGCAACGTTTTGTATCCGGCATCAAGGTGGTTTTGCATTGCGGCAATGGCGTAACGCATCATGCGAAATGCGATCAGTTTGTTTGAGGTGCTTTGATGTTCAATCAGGCAATAGATGTATCCTGGTCCTTGCTCGGTTTTCACCGACCACAGCACGTCGGAGTAGCTTTCACGCAGATCGTCATCAATATAACTGCTCGACTCCAGCTTGAGGGTTTTCATATCACAGAGCGCGTGAATGGGGGCCGGTAAATGGAACGCAAGAAAATCGCGTGCCGTGTCCGGTTGGCGTAAAAAGAGTTTGAACAGTGCATCGTGTGGGGTGGAACTCTGCTTTTTGCTCATGGCGTTCCTTCACCTGTTGTTTGAATGCCGCGACTCTACGCGCCACTCCACACCTGTGCATTAGCCAGTTTTCATCCCTGCGAGACGCTTTCAGAGGAACTTACGCTGTGCTGCAAGAATTGCATTTTTATGGAAAGCCGCACGCAAAAAAAGCCCGGTAGCAAACGCATACCGGGCTTTTCAAAACAGGCGATGGAGTATGGTTAACGCAGCGCCCACCACTCGCGCAGACAGGCTTTTCCTTCCGGGCAGCTTTTACAACTGCCGGAGAGGCAGCCGTCAGGTTCTTCCTGAATCCGCACTGCTTTGCCCATACTTTCCAGTTGTTGCAGCATGGCGTTAATCATTGGCTGTGGAGTGTTCAATGTCTGGCTTATCTGGGCCGCTTCCATACGGCCCCGTAACGCCAGCAAATCACGCACCTGAATGAGCGAAGCCATTGCTGTATCCTTAGTGGCAATCGCCAGTGGTGCTGGCTGCACAGCAACTGCTTACCGATTTGCGCGTTGCCAGCAGTTCGATATCCACCCGGCTACGCGCGCGGCGCAGCAAACCGATAACCACGATGTTAAACAGGATAACCGCCAGAATGCACACCAGGCTGTAGGTTGGATGCTGGCTGTAGCTGGCAACCTGATAGAACAATGTTGCCAGCGAGTAAGCGATATTCAGCCCCCACAGGATGGAGAAGCCCATCCAGCCACGGCTTGATTCACGGGCGATGGCTCCCATCACCGAGATGCACGGTACATACAGCAAGACGAAAATCAGGTAGCTGTAAGCGGCAGCTGCGCTACCGAATTTCTGATCCATCACGCCCATCGCCCCGGTACCCATTTCGCCGTCGCCTTTGCTTGCTTCAATGGGGTTCATCAGTACGCTAAGACTGAAGGTGTCTTTCAGGCTCTGCCAGGTTTCATCTACCGCGCTGAACAGCTCTTCACCGAGGTTAAATTCTGCTGGATTGAACTCTTCGTCCTGAATATTTTCTGCGGTGTAGAGAGTGTTGAGCGTACCCACCACCACTTCTTTCGCCATGGCACCTGTAAACAGGCCAACCGTTGCCTGCCAGTTATCTTCATGTACGCCAATCGGTTTGAAGACCGGGGTGATCACACGGCTAACGGAAGCCAGTGCCGAGTCGTTGATGTTATCGACGATTTTCCCGCTCAACGAGAAGCTGTTGAAGGCGCTCAGGAAAATGCTGACGATGATGATCACTTTACCTGCGCGCATCACGAAGCCTTTCAGACGCTGCCAGGTCTGGATAATCAGACTCTTAACGTGTGGTACGTGGTAGACCGGCAGCTCCATGACAAACGGCGTCGCTTCACCGCGCATGATGGTGTACTTGAGCATCAGGCCAGTCAGCACCGCCATCACGATACCCAGCATATACAGCGAGAAGACCGCCAGCGCGCCGTTCTGCCCGAAGAAGGCAGCCGCAAATACTGCGAAGATAGCCAGACGCGCGCCGCAGGACATAAACGGTGCCATCATAATGGTCATCAGGCGTTCACGCGGCGCATCAAGAGTTCGCGCACCCATCACAGACGGCACGTTACAACCGAAGCCGACGATCAGCGGCACAAAGGATTTCCCCGGCAAGCCCAGCGCCTGCATCAGGCGGTCCATCACAAACGCCGCACGCGCCATATAACCGGAGTCCTCGAGGAAGGAGAGGAACAGATACATCATGCCGATCTGCGGCACCAGCGGCAGCACGGTGTTAATACCGCCGCCCAGGCCCTGGGCGAGGAAGATAGTCAGCCAGTCCGGGAAGTGGAGCGTGTAGCCAATCCACTGAATACCATGCACAAATAGCGCCACGGAGCCGACGTCAAACAGCGGCTGTAACGCCCCGCCGATGTTGATAGCGAGCAGGAACATCAGGTACATCACAAAGAGGAAAATCGGCAGCCCGAGGAAACGGTTGAGCACGATTTTATCCACTGCCGTGGTGAAGCGACTGGGTTCTGCCGTCAGCGTGTTGCTTACCACATCGCAGATAGCAGCAATACACTGGTAACGCGCATCGGCAATATGCAGCGCCGGATCGTCCATCTCATTACGCAGACGGGCGAGGGCGGCATCCAGATGCTGCGACGCTTCACCGGCGTAGGCGCGGCTGTAGATATCGCCTTCCAGCATTTGCAGACCCAGCCAGCGACGCTGTTTGAGCGGAATGTCGGACGGCATCACTTTTGCCAGTGAATCTGCTTCGTTGAGCAGCGGCTGTGCGTAATGCACCAGTTCTACATTGTCGTTGGCTTTGTAGCGGTCAATCGCCAGTTTCAGAGCTTCGATACCGCGACCACGCGTGGAAACCAGCGGGATCACCGGGCAGCCAAGACGCGCCGACAGCGCATCAATTTCAATGCGAATATTTTGCTTCTCGGCAATGTCGAGCATGTTCAGCGCCACGATGCAGGGAATACCGAGTTCCAGCAGCTGCAGCGTCAGGTAAAGGTTACGCTCAAGGTTAGACGCATCCACCACGTTAATCAGCAGATCAGCGTCGCCACTCAAAATGTAGTGGCAGGCGATTTGCTCGTCCAACGACGTCTGCGATGAAATAGTAGTCAGAGAATAAGTACCGGGCAGGTCCACCAGCGTGACCTGATGATCGGTGGTGGAAAACTGACCCTCTTTACGTTCGACGGTAACGCCAGCCCAGTTTCCTACACGCTGACGTGCTCCGGTGAGCTGGTTAAATAAGGTTGTCTTGCCAGAATTTGGATTACCAATTAAGCCAATGGTTAATTTTTTCATTGTTGTTATCACCGTATTAACAGGAAACCGCTTCCACTTCTAATAAGGCCAGATCTTTTTTGCGTAATACCAGGCTTACACGACGGGTTTCGATATGAATGGGATCGCCGAGTGGAGCGACGCGCACCACATTAAAAGAGGAGCCAGGTAACATGCCAAGAGAAAGCAGCTTCTGACGATATGCCGGGCTGATTTCACGGGAAAAGCCAGTGATTTTCCACGCAGTATCTGGAGTGTATTGCATAGGTGCCTACTTGTTTCTCATTAACTGGATAACTACCTCATGGGGCGTTTGACAGCGACATGGGACCAGATGATTTGCCAACGAAGGAGAGATTAAATAATCAACAGTACAATGATAATGAGAATGGTTTCTATCAGCAATACTTAAAATGTGTGCGAATGTTGGTTTAGATAATAATCTGCGTGAATGTTGATGTGGCTCAAGGTTATATCGGAGCAAAAATATAATTCGGAGGACGAATTATTATGGCTGCTTAATGTTTTATTAAGGTTTCAATTGTTAATGTTGTGATAAATATTGACGAAATATAGTGTGAGTTTCGTTGTGGAATAAAAATGCCGGAGATATTCTCCGGCATTTTTATGTCAGGCAAGGCGTTCGTTGCCAGATGCGGCGTGAAAGCCTTATCTGGCCTACGATTTCGTGCAAATTCGAACCGTAGGCCAGTCGGAGCGTTTAACGCTTTTTGCCCATTGCCGCTGCCAGCGCATCCATCATCGCGCTATTACCGGCAGGCTGCGCTTCACGCCCACGCGGTTTGGCTGCCGGGCGGTTGTTTTGCGGGCGATCGTTACCGCCGCCGCGACGAGCGTTGGTTTCGCCAGGCTGCTCGTCCAGACGCATGGTCAGGGCGATACGTTTACGCTGAAGATCCACTTCCAGCACTTTCACCTTCACAATGTCGCCTGCTTTCACCACGGTATGCGGATCTTCCACAAACTTGTTCGACAAAGAAGAGATGTGAACCAGGCCGTCCTGATGTACGCCGATATCAACAAAAGCACCAAAATTGGTGACGTTGGTGACAGCACCTTCGAGGATCATACCCGGTTGCAGGTCGTTCATCGTTTCGACGCCATCAGCAAACTGAGCGGTTTTAAATTCCGGACGCGGATCGCGACCCGGTTTTTCCAGCTCTTTGATGATGTCGGTTACTGTCGGCACACCGAATTTCTCATCGGTGAAATCAGACGCTTTCAGATTACGCAGTTCACTGCTGTTACCCATCAGATCTTTCAGCGCCTGCTGTGTTGCTGCCAGAATGCGTTCCACCACCGGATAGGCTTCCGGGTGAACGGTAGACGCGTCCAGCGGGTTATCGCCGTGGTTAATGCGCAAGAAGCCCGCGCACTGTTCGAAGGCTTTCGGCCCCAGACGGCTCACTTTTAACAGTTGCTGACGGTTCTGGAACTGACCATTTTCATCGCGCCAGGCCACGATGTTTTGCGCCATCATGCGCGTCAGGCCCGCCACGCGAGTTAACAGCGGAACAGAAGCAGTATTCAGATCAACGCCAACGGCGTTTACGCAGTCTTCTACTACTGCATCCAGCTTGCGGGCCAGCTGCGTCTGGCTGACGTCATGCTGATACTGACCAACGCCGATAGATTTCGGATCGATTTTCACCAGCTCCGCCAGCGGATCCTGCAAACGGCGGGCGATAGATACTGCGCCACGCAGAGAAACGTCGAGATCCGGGAACTCCTGCGCTGCCAGCTCGGAAGCCGAGTAAACCGACGCGCCAGCTTCGCTGACGATCACTTTCTGCGCGGTAACCTTCGGGAACTGCTTCTGGACATCAAGATAGAAACGCTCGGTTTCGCGGGAAGCCGTACCGTTACCGATCGCTACCAGTTCAACATTATGTTTTTCACACAGGGCGGCAACGGTCATCGCCGCCTTTGCGGCCTGTCCGGTGTGCGGATAAATGGTATCGGTTGCTACCAGTTTGCCCGTTGCGTCGACCACCGCTACTTTTACCCCGGTACGCAGACCCGGATCGAGGCCCATCGTCGCACGCAGTCCGGCAGGGGCCGCCATCAGCAGATCGTGCAGGTTACGGGCAAAGACATTAATCGCTTCATCTTCCGCACGTTCGCGCACGGTTCCCATCAGTTCTGTTTCCAGGTGCATCAGCACCTTGATGCGCCACGTCCAGCTCACCACGCCTTTGCGCCAGCTATCCGCCGGGGCATTGTTCAGGCGCAGGCCGAGATGATCCATGATGATTTGCTCGCAATAGCTCTCTTTCGGCGGCTCGTCGAACTGCGGATCGGCATTCAGCGAAAGCTGGAGTACACCTTCGTTACGCCCACGGAACATCGCCAGAGCGCGGTGAGAAGGCACCGTTGACAGCGGTTCGTGATGATCGAAATAGTCGCGGAATTTTGCCCCTTCCTCTTCTTTACCGTTCACTACGGTCGACACCAGATGCGCGTTCTTCCACAGATAATCACGCACTTTCGCCAGCAGCGCGGCATCTTCGGCAAAGCGTTCCATCAGGATATAGCGCGCGCCGTCCAGCGCGGCTTTGGTATCTGCCACGCCTTTATCGGCATCAACATATTGTGCAGCGGCGACTTCTGGCGTGTGTGATGGATCGCTCCACAGTAGGTCAGCCAACGGCTCAAGCCCTGCTTCAATGGCGATTTGCCCGCGGGTACGACGTTTCGGTTTGTAGGGCAGGTAAAGGTCTTCGAGTTCGGTTTTGCTCAAGGTAGCGTTGATGGCATTCGCCAGCTCGTCGGTGAGTTTACCTTGCTCAGAAATGGACTTGATAATAGCCTGACGTCTCTCTTCCAGCTCGCGCAGATAGCTCAGACGCGTTTCCAGATTACGCAGCTGCGTGTCATCCAGACCGCCGGTGATTTCCTTACGATAACGTGCGATAAACGGCACGGTATTCCCTTCGTCAAGCAGGCGAACGGCAGCGTCAACCTGTTCCGGGCGCGCCTGGATTTCACCCGCAATAATGCGGCAGAACGAATCATTCATCATGGTTTGAGTTCATCTTTTCGGATCAAAAATCAGGGGATAGTTATACGGACTGGCTGGCAAAAATGCCAGCCATCGGCAGGAGGTTAAGACTCTTCCTTACGGTTTCACGTACTCGATAGCATTAACATACCAGCTCGCTTCCCCGGCAGGGGTATTCACCACCGCCAGATCGCCCACCTCTTTTTTCAGCAATGCGCGGGCCATCGGGGAATCGATAGAGATGTAATCTTTACGGCCAAAGATTTCATCGTAGCCGACGATACGGAAACGGTGAGTCACGCCATCATCGTTTTCAATCTCTACCCACGCGCCAAAGAAAACTTTGCCTTCCTGCTGGGGCGAGTAATCGACGATTTTGAGATTTTCCATGCATTTAGTGAGATAGCGCACACGACGGTCGATTTCACGCAGGCGCTTTTTATTATACTGATAGTCAGCGTTTTCGCTGCGGTCGCCCAGACTTGCGGCCCAGGTCACCTTCTTTGTGACTTCCGGGCGCTCTTCACGCCAGAGATAATTTAGCTCTTGTTTGAGTTTTTCATACCCTTCCCGGGTAACCAGGGGCGTTTTCATCTCGTTGATTCCCTTTGTCTGTTTGATAATGCGCACATTGGGTATAACGTGATCATATCAACAGAATCAATAATGTTTCGCTGAATAAATTGTATACTTAAGCCGCTGTTTAATATGCTTTGTAACAATTTAGGCTGAAATTCATACCAGATTTAGCTGGTGACGAACGTGAGCTTTTTTAAGAATACACGCTTACAAATTGTTGCGAACCTTTGGGAGTACAAACAATGCAAGAGAACTACAAGATTCTGGTGGTCGATGACGACATGCGCTTGCGTGCGCTGCTGGAGCGTTATCTCACCGAACAAGGCTTCCAGGTTCGAAGCGTCGCTAATGCAGAACAGATGGATCGCCTGCTGACTCGTGAATCTTTCCATCTTATGGTACTGGATTTGATGTTACCTGGTGAAGATGGTTTGTCGATTTGCCGACGTCTTCGTAGCCAGAGTAACCCGATGCCGATCATTATGGTAACGGCGAAAGGGGAAGAAGTTGACCGTATCGTTGGCCTGGAAATTGGTGCTGACGATTACATTCCAAAACCATTTAACCCGCGTGAATTGCTGGCCCGCATCCGTGCGGTGCTGCGTCGTCAGGCGAATGAACTGCCGGGCGCGCCGTCACAGGAAGAAGCTGTGATTGCTTTCGGTAAGTTCAAACTTAACCTGGGTACGCGTGAAATGTTCCGCGAAGATGAACCGATGCCGCTGACCAGCGGTGAATTTGCGGTTCTGAAGGCGCTGGTCAGCCACCCGCGTGAGCCGCTCTCCCGCGATAAGCTGATGAATCTTGCCCGTGGCCGTGAATATTCCGCAATGGAACGTTCCATCGACGTGCAGATCTCTCGTCTGCGCCGCATGGTGGAAGAAGATCCGGCGCATCCGCGTTACATTCAGACCGTTTGGGGTCTGGGCTACGTTTTCGTGCCGGACGGTTCTAAAGCATGAGGCGATTGCGCTTCTCGCCACGAAGTTCATTTGCCCGCACGTTATTGCTCATCGTCACCTTGCTGTTCGTCAGCCTGGTGACGACTTATCTGGTGGTGCTGAACTTCGCGATTTTGCCGAGCCTCCAGCAGTTTAATAAAGTCCTCGCGTACGAAGTGCGTATGTTGATGACCGACAAACTGCAACTGGAGGACGGCACGCAGCTGGTTGTGCCTCCCGCTTTCCGTCGGGAGATCTACCGTGAGCTGGGGATCTCTCTCTATTCCAACGAAGCTGCCGAAGAGGCCGGGCTGCGTTGGGCGCAACACTATGAATTCTTAAGCCATCAGATGGCGCAGCAGCTGGGCGGTCCGACGGAAGTTCGCGTCGAGGTTAACAAAAGCTCGCCTGTCGTCTGGCTGAAAACCTGGCTGTCGCCCAATATCTGGGTACGTGTGCCGCTGACCGAAATTCATCAGGGCGATTTTTCTCCGCTGTTCCGCTATACGCTGGCGATTATGCTGTTGGCGATAGGTGGGGCATGGCTGTTTATTCGTATCCAGAATCGACCCCTTGTTGATCTCGAACACGCTGCTTTGCAGGTGGGTAAGGGGATTATTCCGCCGCCACTGCGTGAATATGGCGCTTCGGAGGTGCGTTCGGTTACCCGAGCCTTCAACCATATGGCGGCTGGTGTTAAGCAACTGGCGGATGACCGCACGCTGCTGATGGCAGGGGTAAGTCATGACCTGCGCACGCCACTCACGCGTATTCGCCTGGCGACCGAGATGATGAGCGAGCAGGATGGCTACCTGGCGGAATCGATCAACAAAGATATCGAAGAGTGCAACGCCATCATTGAGCAGTTTATCGACTACCTGCGCACCGGGCAGGAGATGCCAATGGAACTGGCGGATCTTAATGCGGTGCTTGGTGAGGTGATTGCCGCGGAAAGTGGCTATGAGCGTGAAATTGATACCGCGCTTTATCCTGACTGCATAGAAGTGAAAATGCATCCGCTGTCAATCAAACGTGCGGTGGCGAATATGGTGGTGAACGCTGCCCGTTACGGCAATGGCTGGATTAAAGTCAGCAGCGGAACGGAGCCAAATCGCGCCTGGTTCCAGGTGGAAGACGACGGTCCGGGTATCGAGCCTGAACAGCGTAAGCATCTGTTCCAGCCTTTTGTCCGCGGCGACAGTGCGCGCACCATTAGCGGCACGGGACTAGGCTTGGCGATTGTGCAGCGTATCGTGGATAACCATAACGGGATGCTGGAGCTTGGCACCAGCGAGCGGGGCGGGCTTTCCATTCGCGCCTGGCTGCCATTACCGGTAACGCGGGCGCAGGGCACGACAAAAGAAGGGTAAATAAACGGGAGGCGAAAGTACCTCCCGTTTTTAGATTGTTTTCAATTGATTGATAATGAAAGGATTCGCTTGCAAAAGCAGGAGCAATTTTCGAGGTGCTCCGGTAGGTTGACGGCGTTTGGTTTCCCAGCTTTTTACCAGGTCATAACTTACCCCTACGGCGACAGCAAAATCTTGCTGGCGTAAGCCAGTTGCTTCACGGATCGCTTTTACATCGATTTCGCTAAAAGTATGGACGTGCTCTGGTTCAGGCGTTTTTTCACCCTTTTCGATGCGTACCATTTCTTCTGCGCTGGCAAGAAGATCAGCAAATAATTCATCTTTCATCTGTTTTCAATGTCTCCGTTGGCATTTCGGCCATGGTGGAATTTGTGGAGCTTCAACATTAAAGCAGCTTCTCGGACAATAGTTTCAATGCCTTTCTTTGTTCTTCTGTTAAATCATCCTGTTCATTTTTAGGATAAATTAACGCCAGATAAATTCGGCCATTGCGTGTCACGTTGTAATAAATTATCCGAATGCCACCCCGTTTCCCCATTCCAGAACGGTTCCAGCGAATTTTTCTGAAACTGCCTGTGCCCGCGATAATGTCACCGGCAGATGGATCTTGAATGAGTAGTTCCTGAAAAGCCCGGAACTCGTCATCAGGCAACAATAACTGGCGGCGTTTGCTAAATCCTTGTAGTTCAATAAACGTGAACATAATGCATCCTGCGGTCTATTGATAATTATAAGTGTACCATGTACATATTGGTAGCTAATTAGATATAAAAAAACCCCTTATCCGTTTGGATAAGGGGCCAGTGAGATATCTGCTGATTACAGCTTCGGACCAGCCGCTACCAGCGCGGCACCCGCTGGGGTGTCGGTGTATTTATCGAAGTTGTCGATAAACAGTTTCGCCAGCGTTTCAGCTTTTTCCTGCCACTGTTCCGGAGAAGCGTAGGTGTTACGCGGATCGAGGATCTTCGTGTCTACGCCCGGCAGTTCGGTCGGGATCGCCAAGTTAAACATCGGCAGAGTGAAGGTTTCTGCGTTATCCAGCGAACCGTTGAGGATGGCGTCGATAATGGCGCGGGTATCTTTAATGGAGATACGTTTGCCAGTGCCGTTCCAGCCAGTGTTAACCAGATATGCCTGCGCGCCCGCTGCCTGCATACGTTTTACCAGCACTTCTGCGTACTGAGTTGGGTGCAGCGACAGGAATGCCGCGCCGAAGCAGGCAGAGAAGGTTGGTGTCGGTTCGGTGATGCCACGCTCTGTACCAGCCAGTTTGGCGGTGAAGCCTGAGAGGAAGTGGTACTGAGTTTGATCGGCAGTCAGGCGAGAAACCGGCGGCAGTACGCCAAAAGCATCTGCGGTCAGGAAGATAACTTTAGTCGCGTGGCCCGCTTTGGAAACTGGCTTAACGATGTTATCGATGTGATAGATCGGATAAGAAACGCGGGTGTTCTCGGTTTTTGAACCATCATCAAAGTCGATGGTGCCATCTTCACGTACAGTGACGTTTTCCAGCAGTGCATCGCGACGGATAGCGCCATAGATTTCTGGCTCTGCTTCTTTCGACAGTTTAATGGTTTTCGCGTAGCAGCCGCCTTCGAAGTTAAACACACCGTCATCGTCCCAGCCGTGCTCGTCATCGCCAATCAGGCGACGTTTCGGGTCGGTGGAAAGGGTGGTTTTACCGGTGCCGGAAAGGCCGAAGAACACCGCAACATCGCCTTTCTCGCCAACGTTGGCGGAGCAGTGCATAGAAGCGATACCTTTCAGCGGCAGCAGGTAGTTCATCATTGAGAACATCCCTTTCTTCATTTCGCCGCCGTACCAGGTGCCACCAATCAGCTGCATGCGCTCGGTGAGGTTAAACGCCACGAAGTTTTCAGAGTTCAGACCCTGTTCTTTCCACTGCGGGTTGGTGCACTTCGCGCCGTTCATGACGATAAAGTCAGGTTTGAAACCTTCCAGCTCTTCATCACTCGGGCGAATAAACATGTTCTTGACGAAATGCGCTTGCCAGGCCACTTCGGTGATGAAACGTACGGAAAGGCGAGTATCCGGGTTAGCGCCACAGAAAGCATCAACCACGAACAGGCGTTTGCCGGAAAGCTGTTTGGTCACCAGGCCTTTCAGATGTTGCCAGGTTTCCGGAGAGAGAGGTTTGTTGTCGTTCTTACCTTTGCCTTTGTCTGCCCACCAGAAGGTATCGCGAGTCGTATCGTCACGGACGATATACTTATCTTTTGGTGAACGCCCGGTGAAGATCCCGGTATCCACGGCAACGGCACCCAGATTAGTTAACACCCCGCGCTCATAACCTGTCAGGCTCGGATCGAGCTCTTCCTGATACAGCAGGTCGTAGCTTGGGTTGTAAACGATATCATGTACGTCACTGATACCATAAGCCTCGAGTTCTTGCGGGGTCAAACCATTGTTAACGCGCATTTCACTGCTCCTTAGCCAATATGTATTGCCTGAATAGTAAAGTCTTTTTGGGGGGGTTAACCGCGACAAGGCTCATAGATTTACGCATCTGGAGAAATTCATATTTGACAAAAAACTCCGTGATTCCTGTCACGAAACGGTTGCTATTATCGCAGAAATAGCATTCCAGGTGTGGAAAATGTTCCTAAAAGGTTAAATGTTAGTTTAATTGGCCATTATAATGTGAGTTAAATCTCATTCTTGATTGAAATTTATGTAAAATCAATCAGTAAAGTATCGATTCACCACCGCAAAATTTTTTGTAAATTTTTCTTAAAATAATTATTAGTACTGCCTGAATGCAATAATTAACCTTCCTTTTGACTCCGGATCATGAACATGGATAACGTTGAAATTTCACCTGCAACACGGTGGGGAATGGTCGCCACTGGATTAATCCAGGGGCTGGTTTGCTATTTTCTGATAACCTGGCTGGCTGTGGACAATAACAACTGGCTTGTTTACGGCATTCCTGCGACCGTGGCGCTTTCATCCGTTTTGTTATTCACCGTGGAATCTTTCAAACAGAAGCGTTTGTGGGGGTGGCTGGCGCTGGTATTTATTGCCACCCTGGCGATGAGCGGCTGGCTGAAGTGGCAAATTGATGGCATGAGTCCCTGGCGAGCGGACCAGGAACTCTGGGAATTTGGTTGTTATCTGCTGTTAATGGCGATGTTGTTATTGCCCTGGATACAACTGAATTTGCACGACAGAAAAGAGCGAACGAACTATAGCTTTTTTTACCAGTCAGCGTGGCATAACGCTCTAATATTGATGGTGATTTTGATCACTAATGGTCTGACATGGCTGGTACTTTTACTGTGGAGTGAGTTATTTAAACTTGTTGGCATCACGTTTTTCAGTACCCTCTTTTTTTCAACCGACTGGTTTATTTATCTTACGCTGGGCCTGGTTACCGCTCTGGCAGTCATTCTTGCGCGGACTCAATCGCGGTTAATCGCCTCTATTCAAAAGCTCTTCACGTTAATCGCTACAGGTTTGCTACCACTGGTTTCACTGCTGACGCTGCTGTTTATTATCACTTTGCCCTTTGCTGGTTTGAATGCGATTTCCCGCCACATCTCCGCCGCTGGGCTGCTTTTAACTCTGGCCTTTTTGCAGTTGCTCTTAATGGCCATTGTCCGCGATCCGCAAAAAGCATCGCTTCCCTGGACTGGCCCGTTGCGTTGCCTGATAAAAACGTCTCTGCTGGTGGCGCCGCTCTATGTGCTGATCGCCGCCTGGGCTATATGGATGCGGGTCGCTCAATACGGCTGGACTACCGAACGCTTGCACGGCGCACTGGCGGTGGTGGTGTTACTGGTCTGGTCGCTGGGGTATTTCGTCAGTATTGCCTGGCGTAAAGGGCAAAATCCCCTTGTTCTTCAGGGCAAAGTGAACCTTACGGTTTCGTTATTGGTGCTGGTGATACTGGTGCTTCTTAATTCACCGGTGCTGGACAGTATGCGCATTAGCGTGAACAGCCATATGGCGCGTTATCAGAGTGGCGAGAACACGCCAGACCAGGTAAGTATCTACATGCTCGAACATAGCGGTCGCTATGGGCGTGCAGCGCTTGAGTCGCTGAAAAGCGATGTCGAGTATATGAAAGACCCGAAACGCAGGCGGGGTCTGCTGATGGCGTTTGATGGAGTGCAACGTCTTCAGCAGCAGATATCGGAAAAAGCATTAGCTGATAATGTATTTATTGCCCCAGGTTCTGGCAAACCTGATACGACATTCTGGTCGGTAGTGATGAAAAATCGCTATAACGCAATGATATGTATTGAAAAAGATGCCTGCGTGCTGGTAGAGCAAGATCTGAATAGTGATGGTAGGGCTGAGCGGATCCTGTTTGCCTTTAATGATGAAAGAGTCATTGTCTATGGTGTTGATCCTGCCGGGAAAGAATGGAAAGAGATTACGATGAGTTCACTTCCGCGTGTAATAACGAAAGAGAAATTACTCACAGCGGCGAAGGATGGAAAACTGGGGACAAAGCCTAAAGTGTGGCGCGATCTTACGGTGGATGGTGAAACGCTGGATTTGAATCTGAATGAGTGACAGCGCGTTTGGATGCGGCGCCTTATCTTGCCTGCGATAAATTGCATTTAATCCGTAGGCCAGATAAGCGCAGCGCATCAGGCAATTTAGTTATGATATCCGGCAGAGTCATCTCTGCCGGATATGGCGATTAATGAACCTGCGGGTCTGCCGGAGACGCATTGTTGCGGATCTCGGCAATATCCATTGCATTGAACAGATAGTGGTTACCACAGTAATCACAATGCATGTCAATTTCGCCTTCTTCCGCGAGGATGCTATCAACTTCTTCATCCGGCAGCGTTTTCAGCGCGCCTGCGCAACGTTCACGCGAGCAGGTGCATTTGAATTCAACATCCTGCGGATCGTAAACCGTCACCTCTTCTTCGTGGTATAAGCGCCACAAAACTTCGTTTGCCGGTAACGTCAGCAGCTCTTCAGTTTTGATGGTTTCGGTCAGCGTCGCCAGGTGGTCGAAGTCGTCTTGCTGGGCATTTTGCGCAGGCATTACCTGCAACAACATACCGCCCGCAGCCGGTTTGCCGTCTACGTCACCGGTGCGAATAAACAGGCGCGTCGGCAGCTGTTCAGAACGCATAAAGTAATCTTCCAGGCAAGCCGCCAGGGTATCACCTTCCAGACCAACCACGCCCTGATAGCGTTCGCCTTCGCTCGGGGTAATGGTGATCACCACGTAACCATTGCCGACCAGCGTTTTCAGGTCGGCATTTTCTGGAATTTCGCCCTGCACGCGCGCCACACCACGCATCTGCTGTTTGTTGTTACCGTTAATAACCGCTAGATTCATCGGACCGTCGCCTTGCAGCTGTACGGTGATATCACCATCAAACTTCAGCGTAGCGGTCAACAGGCTGGTCGCGACCAGCAGTTCTGCCAGCACGTTTTTCACCGGCTGCGGATAATCGTGATTCTCAAGGATCTGTTGCAGGGTTTCCGAAACGGTTACCAGTTCGCCGCGAACGGCAAAGTTTTCAAACAGATAGCGATGTAATTGGTCATGTTGCGGCATAATCATCTCTCTTGCAGGTGACAGTTATTCACTGTCGCCGTGTTTAAATCGTAACAGGTCACGGCGCTCTTTTTTGTCCGGGCGCCGGTCCGGGTGCGGCATGGTTAAGGCATTAAGTTTACGTGCCAGCGCCATTTTTTCGCGTTTCTCTACGCTTTCCGCAGTCTCTTCATACAACAAGACCGCCTCGCTGGCGGGGCGACGCTGTTCAGTAATCGCCTTTACAATCACCGTTCGTTCGTCATTTCCCTGGCGCAGCGTGAGCGTGGCATTCAGCTCGACGACTTTACTCGGCTTGCTGCGTTGCCCGTTGTAATGCACCTTACCGCCTTCAATCATTTCGCGGGCCAGCGCGCGGGTTTTATAAAAACGGGCGGCCCATAGCCATTTATCCAGTCGAACCTCAACAGCCGGTTTTTCTTTCATGGCGTCTCCTTCACATTAGCGAGGGGATCAGGCGGCGGTAGTCATTCAGTGACGGATGGCGTTCATACTGTTTTTCGGCTATTCCAGAGTCAGGGTTGGTGACGCCGAGACAGTAACGAATACCAAATTGCGCGGCAGCATCGAGAATGGCTTCGCTGTCATCAATAAACAGCGTTCTTTCAGCTTTCAGACCCGTAGCTTCGGCCACCGCATGCCATAACCGCTGATCCTCTTTCGGATAACCAAATGTGTGGGTGGAAAGTAATAAATCAAGGTGTGCGTCCAGACCCGTATGCTCAAGTTTAACGGCCAGGTTATGTGGATGGGCGTTAGTGAGCAAAATTCGCTGCTTGCCGCTGGCTTTCAGCGCTTCGAGAAACGGAATAGTATCTTCACGCAACACAGCACGCGGCCCCATCTCGGTGGTCATCGCACAGATATCCAGACCCAGTTGCTCGCTCCAGTAATCAAGACAGTACCAGTTTAGCGTATGCTGCACGTCGTGATATTGTCGGCGCATATATTCCATTGCTTCCTGTGGCGTAACACCGTTTTTCGCGCCCCATGTTTCAGGCACCAGCTTTTGCCAAAAATAGTTATCGAAGGCGAGGTCGAGCAACGTGCCGTCCATATCCAGCAGAACGGTGTCTACGTCCTGCCAGGCAATGTTGATATGCATGGGGGAAATCTCCAGAGTGAAGCAATTTGCGCGACAGGGTAGCATAACCTGCCGCGCAAACGTGTTATTCGATGAGGCTTTCTGAAGACGTGAGCAGCGTCGGATTCAGGCAGCTTTCGTAATATTCCTTAATCTCCATCATGCGGGTGCGATGACGCTGGTAACGACGCCAGGCCTGCACGCCATTATAGATGGCACAGCCGAACATCGTCAGTAGCAGTAATGTGGTGCCGAGATAGCGCCACAGGCCAGAACGGTCCGGAATAGGGTGCAAGCTGATATGCTGCGTGCCGTTGGCATCGGTGAAAATATTGGTGACGATCCCCTCGGCGTTAAACGGTGTATGCATCAACATTTGCGCCAGCTTCTGGAAAGCGTTCCATTGTTCTTGCGCCGGGTAGTCATAAAGTGAGGCTGCTGGCCACGGTTGATCGACAAAATCGCTGCCTTCGTCGCTGACAATCAGGAAGCCGCCAGGCGCTGGGCTATTCAGTGATTGTGCCGCTCGCGCCGTTTCATGAGTGATAAACGGTGCGGTGGAAGTCGCCACCAGATTATCCAGCGATTCTGCGCTCACCGGGCGGAGTAATACATTCACACCATCAAGTTTTCCTGCGTTGGCGCGTTTCACCAGTGCGTCCCAGTCCTTACTGTTGCCAAGATTCACCAGGGCGTTTTTTAAGCGCACACAATCATCTTTGGCTGCACAGAGATCTGCTGTCTTCAGTACGATGTCGCCAAAGTCATCAAGCAAAACCATGCCGGATTTCTGAATCGCAGAACGTAATGAGGCACTGACGCGTGATTCATCTTCTGGTTTAGGGTGCAGTTGACGGTTTACTGCTTCGGTCAGTGCCGTAGCTTTGTTAACCAGTTCCGATTCCGGTAATGGCAATGAACGGGCGTCATTCCAGATGATTTGCGAGCAGTCAAACGGCAAAAACGGTGAATTGGTTTTCGCGCTCCAGGTGCCGGAAGTGCGGATATTACACATGCCTGTACCACTTAGACGTAAGGTATCGCCTACGCGTACGCCAGCGTCCGCGAGTTGTTTAACACTGGTGGCCTCAATAGTCTGCGCGCCTTTCATCCACGAGAGAGTGAATTTCAGCGGCATATCCAGTGGGATCCAGAACAGCAGCATAAACAAGACTATCAGCGAACCGGCTGCGATAACCGTGCTGCGTAGCCAGTGCTGCAACGGGAAGTTTTTTACTTCGTCATGCAGCGAAAGATAGCGCCCCTGGCGCACGACGTGACGGTCGAGGTAGATATCGATATCGGTTTGTTGTCCGAGATCCTGGGCAATGTAAGGTTGCCAGTGCGCGGGGTAGACCAGATCGATAATACCAAGCGAAATATTGTTAATCTGTTCCTGAGAGTTTTCACCAAACAGCCCCCAGCGACGCGGTGTCCCGCGCAGGCAGTGGATTTCCCTTAGGGAGGATTTGGCAGGTGGCGCATATAATCCCCACAGGCCCGCGCCCAGCAGCAGCAGCGCGCCGCCAACCAACCACGGGACAAATACATCCGGGGTCACCAGGCAGAAATAGAACATCAGGAATGAGGCGACAATCAGCAGCGCTTCCCGCAATCCTCGTGGGCGGCTAAGTGCATACTCTTCGTGCGTTTCCTGGCGAATGTTGAGCAACTCAATTTGTTCGCTCTCTTCACCGCGAATCGATGCCTGCGTTGATGGAATAGGTTGTAACGTGTAACCGCGAGTCTCCTGCATATACTCTTGCAGCGTATGGCCGTTGAGTGAAATGACTAATGGGAGTGAGTCGGTATAAATCAGTTCAACGGTGTTTTCGTCGTTGATGTACTGCTCCCAGAAAGGCGGCAGGTGGACTTCTACCGAGTCAAGGTAGTAGCGCCATTTATTGGGATCGTCGGTAGAGATGCCATAACGTGTGATAGCGTGCGTCAGCATCATCACATTATTGCTTTCGGCGTTCAGCGTCAGAGAGACAGGCGCCGTGCTGGCCCCCGTCGGGCCGGGAACCTGCAAAATCTGCGTCAGGCTTTCGAGATAATTTTCAACGGCGCTACGTTCTTCAGAAGTGAGTTTGCGCGTTTGCGCATCAGCGAAGGCGTTAGCCCAGGGCAATTGTCGCCGCCTGGTGCGGGTTTTTATCAGCCATCCCGCAAGTAGTGAGCAGGCCAGCAAAGCAGCTAAAAAAATCACAATGGTGCTCATGCTTTCCCCATCTTACTTAATTTGTCAGGCGTGATTATTCGCACCCTGGACACAATATAGGATTCTGCGGTTGGCTATCGGCAAGCGTGGAGTTGAACTTGAGCATCATTAAGCGCATCCCAGTAACCGCTGATCATAGCAAACCCTCTGAGGGCGGAATATCAGCAAATTCCTGGAGTTATTTCAACCTATTGACTTTTAATTTGATTTGAGAACGATTATTTATCAGGTTGCATAAATGTAAATAACATGCAATTCACATTGCCGAAACGGTGTCCGATATCGCACAATAAATACTGATTTCACTGCAAAGATTCCACAATGAGAAAATCATTACAAAAACCCACCATTCTGAATGTTGAAACTGTAGCCCGTTCCCGACTGTTTACCGTCGAAAGCGTGGATCTGGAGTTCAGCAATGGCGTGCGGCGTGTTTATGAACGAATGCGTCCAACCAACAGGGAAGCGGTGATGATTGTGCCTATTGTGGACGACCATCTGATCCTGATTCGTGAGTACGCGGTGGGAACTGAATCCTACGAGTTAGGGTTTTCGAAAGGGCTGATTGATCCCGGTGAAAGCGTCTACGAAGCAGCTAACCGCGAGCTAAAAGAAGAAGTGGGATTTGGTGCGAACGATCTGACTTTTTTGAAGAAACTCAGCATGGCGCCGTCTTACTTTTCCAGCAAAATGAATATTGTGGTGGCGCAAGATCTCTACCCGGAATCGCTGGAAGGCGATGAGCCGGAGCCGCTACCGCAGGTTCGCTGGCCGCTGGCGCATATGATGGATTTGCTCGAAGAGCCTGACTTCAATGAAGCGCGCAATGTCAGCGCGCTGTTCCTGGTACGTGAGTGGTTGAAGGGGCAGGGACGGTTGTAAATACGTAGATCTTGCCTGATGCGTCATGCATATCAGGCCTACGGGGTTCCTGCAATGTATTGAGTTTTCAAGATTTTGCATGCCGGCTAAGGCGTTCATGCCGCATCCGGCATGAACAACGCGCACTTTGCCAGCAAACTGAAAAGGCGCCGAAGCGCCTTTTTAATCAGAACAATTCCTGTGCCTCACCATTATCGATAATGGTCGTTCCCACCTCGCGCACCGCTTGCTGTGTAGGCTGTGTACCTTCAATGAAGTACTCTTCGCGGCTGTTGCCGCCGCTGGCCAGTTGCCCAGTGCTGCGATCGATATTCACCGTCACAATACCCGGCGGCGGCGTCAGCGGTTGTTCCGGTACGCCTTCCAGAACGGCTTTCATATAAGCGTCCCATGCAGGCTGCGCGCTTTTAGCACCACCTTCATAACCAGAGATCTGATCTTTAATTGCCCCGGAAGCCGTGGTATGACCGAGATTACGACGGTGGTCGTCAAAGCCAATCCATACTGAGGTTACTACGCCTGGTCCGTAACCCGAGAACCATGCATCCTTCGAGCTGTTGGTGGTCCCGGTTTTCCCGCCGATATCATGACGTTGCAAATCACGACCTGCGCGCCAGCCAGTACCTTGCCAGCCTGGTTCACCAAAGATATTGGTGTTCAGTGCGCTCTTAATCAGGAATGCCAGCGGAGTGCTGATAACGTGCGGTGCATACTCCTGCGCGCCGGTCTTCGCGACTAATGTCTGATTAGCTTGCTCCAGTTGCGGCATCGGCACCGAAACATTTTGCTGCTCGCGGGAGATAGCCACGTCTTCAACGTCGTTATTTTCCAGCACGTTCGATTTTTGCGTATCGCCATAAATCACCGGGATATCGCATTCCGGGCAAGCTACTTTCGGTTTCGCTTCGAAAATCACGCCGCCCTGGTCGTTTTCAATTTTGCTGATAAACCACGGATCCACCAGGAAGCCACCGTTCGCCATTACTGCATAGCCGCGCGCCACCTGCAGCGGCGTGAAGGACGCGGAACCCAGCGCCAGCGATTCGGTATGAACAATGTTTTGCGCCGGGAAGCCGAAGCGTTGCAGATACTCTGCAGCGTAGTCGACGCCCATAGCCCGCATTGCACGCACCATCACTACGTTCTTCGACTGACCCAGTCCCTGACGTAAACGGATTGGACCGGCATATTGCGGCGGTGAGTTTTTCGGCTCCCAGTCAGAACCAGCACCGGCGTCCCAGCGAGAAATCGGCACATCGTTCAGCATACTTGCCAGCGTCAGACCTTTATCCATTGCTGCGGTGTAGAGGAACGGTTTGATATTCGAACCTACCTGACGCAGCGCCTGAGTTGCGCGGTTAAACTTGCTCTGGTTGAAGTCAAAGCCACCAACCAGCGCCATGACGGCACCGTTTTGCGGATTGATCGACACAAGCGCCGAGTTCACCTCTGGCACCTGCGCCAGCCACCAGGCATCGCCAACCTGGCGAACCCAGATTTGCTGACCCGTTTGCACCACATCAGTCACTTTACGCGGCGTTGGTCCCTGTTGAGTGTCTGAACGGTAAGGACGCGCCCAGCGAACGCCTTCCATACGCAACGTTACGGACGTTCCGTCAGCCAGCATCGCTGTCGCTTCCTGCGGATTGGTGCTGGTAACTGCGGCAGGCAGCAGCGGACCGTAAGTCGGCAACGCTTTCAGAGTATTGGTTATCTTTTTGGTGTCCCACGCCGTCTCACCCACTTTCCACAGCACATTAGCCGGGCCGCGATAACCGTGACGCATGTCGTAGTCCAGCACGTTGTTACGCACCGCTTGCTGCGCGGCCTGCTGAACTTTGCGGGTAATGGTGGTGTAAATGCGATAACCGTCTTCATAAGCGCTTTCGCCGTAACGGCTATACATCTCCTGACGCACCATTTCGGTGAGATACGGCGCCGAGAAGGCAATTTCCGGCGCGTGATAATTGGCGTTAATCGGCTCACTACGCGTCTGATCATATTGCTGCTGGGTGATATACCCTTCGCTCAACATACGCGACAGCACAACGTTACGCCGCGCGACGGCGCGATCCATTGAGTAGAGCGGGTTGAAAGTGGATGGGGCTTTTGGCAGCCCGGCAATCACCGCCATTTCGTTCAGCGTCAGTTGGTCGACCGTTTTACCGAAATAGACTTGTGCCGCAGCACCGACACCATAGGCGCGGTAACCGAGGTAAATCTTGTTCAGATAAAGCTCGAGGATCTCGTCTTTAGTCAGCAACTGTTCAATACGAATCGCGAGGAAGACTTCCTTAATCTTACGCATCAGCGTGCGTTCCGGACTGAGGAAGAAGTTTCTCGCCAGTTGCTGGGTAATGGTACTCGCCCCTTGTGACGCGTGACCAGAGAACAACGCCACACTTGCCGCACGGAAGATCCCCACCGGGTCAACGCCGTGATGCTCATAAAAGCGGCTGTCCTCCGTCGCGATAAAGGCTTTCACCATTTCCGGCGGGATTTGATCCAACGTAACCGGAATACGACGTTTTTCACCATATTGCGCAATTAGCTCGCCATCGGCGCTGTAAATCTGCATCGGAATTTGCAGGCGAACATCTTTTAATGTCGCCACATCCGGCAGTTGTGGCTCGATGTAGCGGTAGAGGCCATAAATCGAGCCTGCTCCCAGCAGAATGCAACAGACTGCAAGGATCAATAAATACTTTACGAACTTCACTGGAAATTTCCGATTTGGTTTCATTTGGGCAGTTTATAAACAAACGCGCGGTAGTATAAAGGCAAGCCAGACGCATTGATATACCCGTCAGAGTGACGGGTGATAAGGAGATCATCACAATGGCATTTAAGAACTGGCAAATTGGTTTGCATTTACAACAGCAAGAAGCGGTGGCGGTTGCTATCGTGCGTGGTGCAAAAGAATGTTTTTTGCAACGTTGGTGGCGTTTGCCGCTGGCGACAGACATTATCAAAGATGGACGCATTCTCGATACAGAGCGGCTGGCAAAAACGTTGTTACCGTGGAGTCGTGAACTGCCGCATCGACATCACATTATGCTGGCATTTCCTGCTGGTCGAACGTTACAGAGGGCATTTCCACGCCCGGCGATGTCTCTCGGTGAGCGAGAGCAAACGGCATGGCTAGCAGGCACAATGGCACGCGAGCTGGATATGGAACCGGACTCCCTGCGCTTCGATTATAGCGAAGATTCACTAAGCCCGGCCTATAACGTGACCGCCGCGCAAAGCAAAGAGTTGGCAACGTTACTTACCCTGGCAGAAAGATTGCGTGTTCACGTTAGCGCAATTACCCCAGATGCCTGCGCTTTACAACGGTTTCTGCCTTTTTTACCCCCTCACAAGCAATGTCTGGCCTGGTGTGATCACGAACAGTGGTTGTGGGCGACGCGTTATAGCTGGGGGCGCAAGCTGGTGGTGGGGATGACAAGCGCGAATGACCTTGCAGCGATGTTATCCGTGGATCCCGACAGTATCGCAATATGCGGCGAAGGCGGATTTGACCCCTGGGAGGCGGTTTCTGTTCGTCAGCCGCCGCTACCGCCACCAGGTGGAGACTTCGCCATTGCGCTGGGGCTGGCGCTTGGGGAGAGTCGCTAATGAACCCACCAATCAATTTTTTGCCCTGGCGACAGCAACGCCGTGCGGCCTTTTTTCGCTTCTGGTTGCAGATGTTTGTTGCCCCTCTGCTGCTGACCGTAGGGATAACGCTAATGCAGTGTCTGGCATATAACGCCGAAGCACGCGTAGACGCCATTTTGCTCGAGGGAGAACAACAACTCGCCCGTAGCTTACAGGTCACTAAGCCACGTTTGTTGGAACGCCAACAGTTACGCGAACAGCATTTGCGACGTCAGCGACAGCGACAATTTACCCGCGACTGGCAACCAGCGCTGGAAGCGCTGGCGACGCTTTTACCAGAAAAAGCCTGGCTGACCACGCTGAGCTGGCAGCAGGGAACGCTGGAAGTCAAAGGACTTACGTCGAACATCACAGCACTAAATGTGTTGGAGAAGTCACTCCGTGAGGATGCCTCTTTTCAGCTCAACCAGCGAGGGGCCACGCAGCAGGATGCACAAGGGCGCTGGCAATTTGCGTACCAGTTAACAAGGAAGGTTAGCGATGAACTCGCTCTTTGACTGGTGGTTTACCACATCTCCTCGTACCCGTCAGTTTGGCTGGGCAGTCTGGTTGCTGGTGTTATTCACAATCATCGTTCTTTCATTGGCCCATCAGGAAGAGGGCGACGCATTAATTCGACTGCGGGCAAGTAATCACCAGCAGTGGGCTGCACTGCATCGCCTGGTAGACACCACACCCATCCGCGAAGAAAAGACGTTGCCCTTTTCGCCGCTGGATTTTCAGTTGCCTGGCGCGCAACTGGTTTACTGGCATCCGTCCGCCCAGGGAGGGGAGTTGGCGTTGAAAACGCTCTGGGAAGCGGTGCCGTCGGCATTTACACGACTGGCAGAGCGCAACGTCAGCGTAAGTCGTTTTTCGTTAAGCGTGGAAGGTGATGAACTCTTGTTCACGCTCCAACTGGAGGGGGCGAATGATGGCTAAACGTTGGCTGCTGGCTGGTGTTGCATTATGGCTATTAACCGGCATGCGCGACCCGTTTAAACCACCGGAAGATCTATGCCGGATTAGCGAACTTACCCAGTGGCGCTATCAGGGGATGGTAGGAAGAGGCGAGCGCGTTATTGGCGTAATAAAAGATGGGCAAAAGAAATGGCGACGGGTGCAGCAAAACGATGTGCTGGAAAACGGCTGGACGATCTTACAGCTGACGCCAGACACACTAACGCTGGGAACCGGGACAAACTGCGAACCGCCACAGTGGTTGTGGCAACGGCAAGGAGATACAAATGAAGCAATGGATAGCCGCACTACTGTTGATGATGATGCCCATCGTGCAGGCGGCAAAGCCGCAAAAAGTCACGCTGATGGTGGATGACGTTCCGGTTGCTCAGGTTTTGCAGGCGCTGGCCGAACAGGAGAAGCTAAACCTGGTGGTGTCGCCAGACGTCAGCGGTACGGTATCGCTACATTTAACGGATGTTCCCTGGAAGCAGGCGCTACAAACCGTAGTGAAAAGCGCCGGGCTGATAACGCGTCAGGAAGGCAATATTCTTTCAGTGCATTCCGTTGCCTGGCAAAATGAAAATATCGCCCGCCAGGAGGCAGAGAAAGCACGGGCGCAGGCAAACCTGCCGCTGGAAAATCGCAGCATTACCCTGCAATACGCCGATGCCGGAGAGTTGGCGAAAGCGGGGGAGAAGCTACTTAGCACCAAAGGCAGCATGACCGTTGATAAACGTACCAATCGCCTTTTGTTGCGCGATAACCAGGCGGCGTTAACTGCACTGGAACAGTGGGTCATGCAAATGGATTTGCCGGTAGGCCAGGTTGAACTGTCGGCACACATTGTCACCATTAATGAAAAAAGTCTGCGCGAGTTAGGCGTGAAATGGACGCTGGCCGATGCGCAACAAGCTGGCGGCGTTGGGCAAGTGACTACGCTCGGTAGCGATCTCGCGGTGGCGACGGCGACGACGCATATCGGTTTTAACATTGGGCGGATCAACGGACGTTTGCTGGATCTGGAGCTTTCCGCACTAGAACAGAAACAGCAACTGGATATCATCGCCAGTCCACGTTTACTGGCTTCGCATCTCCAGCCTGCCAGCATTAAACAGGGAAGCGAAATTCCGTATCAGGTTTCCAGTGGTGAAAGTGGTGCAACATCGGTGGAGTTTAAAGAGGCGGTACTGGGAATGGAGGTCACGCCCACGGTGTTACAAAAAGGTCGCATCCGGCTGAAATTACACATCAGCCAGAACGTTCCGGGGCAGGTCCTTCAACAAGCCGATGGCGAAGTGCTGGCAATTGACAAGCAGGAGATCGAAACGCAAGTCGAGGTCAAAAGCGGAGAAACGTTGGCGCTGGGCGGCATTTTTACCCGTAAAAATAAATCGGGTCAGGATAGCGTACCGCTGTTGGGTGACATTCCCTGGTTCGGGCAATTATTTCGTCATGACGGAAAAGAAGATGAACGACGTGAGTTAGTGGTGTTTATCACGCCACGACTGGTTTCCAGTGAGTAAACCGCCGCAAAAGCGGTGATGTTTTTACGTTGAACGTGTTTCATCTATTTGACGCGCGCAGGTATTTAGCATACAAGGAGTACCGATTTGAGAGTTGGTGCTCTTAGCTGCCTGCGTTTTATGATGATGATTTATCATTCAGGCGGCATTTTGCTGTCTTTTTTACGCTAATCTTACCCGGTGATTTATCGCCAAAGCGGTGATAGCAAGGCAGCATGCCTGCAGCGACCAGATATGCAGAGGGATGGGCGATTTATTCAGTTGCCAAACCTGCTGGAGTATTGAGATAATTTTCAGTCTGACTCTCGCAATATCTTATGAGGTTTCAGTTCATGTCCTGCTGCGCTCTCTGAGCGAAGCGGGTTTATCATTAACGAATAGTCTTAGTAGTACCGAAAAAATGGCAGAGAAACGCAATATCTTTCTGGTTGGGCCTATGGGTGCCGGAAAAAGCACTATTGGGCGCCAGTTAGCTCAACAACTCAATATGGAATTTTACGATTCCGATCAAGAGATTGAGAAACGAACCGGAGCTGATGTGGGCTGGGTTTTCGATTTAGAAGGCGAAGAAGGCTTCCGCGATCGCGAAGAAAAGGTCATCAATGAATTGACCGAGAAGCAGGGTATTGTGCTGGCTACTGGCGGCGGCTCTGTGAAATCCCGCGAAACGCGTAACCGTCTTTCCGCTCGTGGCGTTGTCGTTTATCTTGAAACGACTATCGAAAAGCAACTTGCACGCACGCAGCGTGATAAAAAACGCCCGTTGCTGCACGTTGAAACACCGCCACGTGAAGTTCTGGAAGCGTTGGCCAATGAACGCAATCCGCTGTATGAAGAGATTGCCGACGTGACCATTCGTACTGATGACCAAAGCGCTAAAGTGGTCGCAAACCAGATTATTAACATGCTGGAAAGCAACTAATTCTGGCTTTAAATACACTCGTCTGCGGGTACAGTAATTAAGGTGGATGTCGCGTTATGGAGAGGATAGTCGTCACTCTCGGGGAACGTAGTTACCCAATTACCATCGCATCTGGTTTGTTTAACGAACCAGCTTCATTCTTACCGCTGAAATCGGGCGAGCAGGTGATGTTGGTCACCAACGAAACCCTTGCTCCTCTGTATCTCGATAAGGTCCGCGGCGTACTTGAACAGGCGGGTGTTAACGTCGATAGCGTTATCCTCCCTGACGGCGAGCAGTATAAAAGCCTGGCAGTACTCGACACCGTCTTTACAGCGTTGTTGCAAAAGCCGCATGGCCGCGATACTACACTGGTTGCACTTGGCGGCGGCGTGGTGGGCGATCTTACCGGTTTCGCGGCGGCGAGCTATCAGCGCGGCGTTCGCTTCATTCAAGTCCCAACGACGTTATTGTCGCAGGTTGACTCCTCCGTTGGCGGCAAAACCGCGGTAAACCATCCCCTCGGTAAAAACATGATTGGCGCGTTTTACCAACCTGCATCGGTGGTGGTAGATCTCGATTGTCTGAAAACGCTTCCTCAGCGTGAGTTAGCTTCGGGGCTAGCGGAAGTCATCAAATACGGCATTATTCTTGACGGCGAGTTTTTCCACTGGCTGGAAGAGAATCTCGACGCGCTGCTTCGTCTGGATGGCCCTGCAATGGCGTACTGTATTCGCCGCTGCTGTGAGCTGAAAGCAGAAGTTGTCGCCGCCGACGAGCGTGAAGCTGGCTTACGTGCTTTACTCAATCTTGGACATACCTTTGGTCATGCCATTGAAGCTGAAATGGGCTATGGTAATTGGCTACACGGTGAAGCGGTTGCTGCGGGTATGGTAATGGCGGCGCGCACATCGGAACGTCTCGGGCAGTTCAGTTCTGCCGAAACGCAGCGTATTATTACCCTGCTCACGCGGGCTGGGTTACCGGTCAATGGGCCGCGCGAAATGTCCGCGCAGGCATATTTACCGCATATGCTGCGTGACAAGAAAGTTCTTGCGGGAGAAATGCGCTTAATTCTTCCGCTGGCAATTGGTAAGAGCGAAGTTCGCGGCGGTGTTTCGCACGATATCGTTCTTAACGCCATTGCTGATTGTCAGTTAGCGTAACAACAAGAAAGGTCAGGCCGCTTATCCGGCGGTTTATTAGCTTCAGGTTAATTGCAACGTGGTAAGCATTAACCTTTTAGTGGGGTGTTAAATGGATGAATTCAAACCAGAAGACGAGCTGAAACCCGATCCCAGCGATCGTCGTACTGGTCGTTCTCGTCAATCTTCTGAACGTACTGAACGTGGCGAACCGCAGATCAATTTTGATGATATTGAACTTGATGATACGGATGATCGCCGTCCGACCCGCGCGCAAAAAGAGCGCGATGAGGAACCGGAAATCGAACAAGAATATGACGAATCCGAAGATGAAACGGTGGATGAAGAGCGTGTAGAGCGGCGTCCGCGTAAGCGCAAAAAAGCAGCCAGCAAACCTGCTTCTCGTCAGTATATGATGATGGGCGTCGGTATTCTGGTTCTGTTGCTGTTGATCATCGGTATCGGTTCTGCGTTAAAAGCCCCCTCGACCTCTTCCAGCGATCAAACTGCGTCTGGCGAGAAGAGTATTGATCTTGCTGGCAATGCGACCGATCAGGCGAATGGCGTGCAGCCAGCACCGGGAACCACGTCTGCGGAAAATACTCAGCAGGATGTTTCTCTGCCGCCGATTTCTTCTACGCCGACCCAGGGGCAGACCCCGGCGGCAACGGATGGTCAACAGCGTGTTGAAGTACAGGGTGATCTGAACAATGCCCTGACCCAGCCACAAAATCAGCAACAGCTGAACAATGTGGCGGTAAATTCGACATTGCCGACCGAACCCGCAACGGTTGCGCCAGTACGCAATGGCAATGCATCGCGCGACACGGCAAAAACGCAAACCGCTGAACGTCCGACCACCACACGTCCGCCGCGTCAGCAGGCAGTGATTGAACCGAAAAAACCGCAAGCAACTGTGAAAACCGAACCGAAGCCGGTAGCACAGCAACCGAAGCGTACCGAACCAGCAGCGCCAGTGGCGAGCTCGAAGGCACCGGCTGCGACTTCTACGCCAGCGGCAACGCCAGCGCCGAATGCGACTGCCAGCACGGAGCCGGCACAAACGGCATCTCCGGCGCAAACCACGACAACACCAGCTGCTGGGGCGAAGAGCGCGGGTAATGTTGGTTCGTTGAAATCGGCACCGTCAAGCCATTACACTCTGCAGTTGAGCAGTTCCTCTAACTACGACAACCTGAACGGTTGGGCGAAGAAAGAGAACCTGAAAAACTACGTTGTCTATGAAACGACGCGTAATGGTCAGCCGTGGTATGTCCTGGTTTCTGGCGTGTACGCTTCGAAAGAAGAAGCGAAAAAAGCGGTATCTACATTGCCAGCCGATGTCCAGGCCAAAAATCCTTGGGCGAAACCGCTGCGTCAGGTACAGGCCGATCTGAAGTAATCAAGGCTATTTCCCGCAATGGATAACCGTTGCGGGAACTGCCTGAAGCGCTGGATGCTGTCGGAGCTTTCTCCACAGCCGGAGAAGGTGTAATTAGTTAGTCAGCATGAAGAAAAATCGCGCTTTTTTGAAGTGGGCAGGGGGCAAATATCCCTTGCTTGATGATATTAAACGGCATTTGCCTAAGGGCGAATGTCTGGTTGAGCCTTTTGTTGGTGCCGGGTCGGTGTTTCTTAACACCGACTTTTCTCGTTATATCCTTGCTGATATCAACAGCGATCTGATTAGTCTCTACAACATTGTAAAGACGCGTACTGAAGAGTATGTGCAGGCTGCCCGCGAGCTGTTTGTTCCCGAAACAAATTGCGCCGAGGTCTACTATCAGTTCCGCGAAGAGTTCAACAAAAGCCAGGATCCCTTGCGTCGGGCAGTACTGTTTTTATATTTGAACCGCTACGGTTACAACGGTTTGTGCCGTTACAATCTGCGCGGTGAATTTAATGTGCCGTTTGGCCGTTATAAAAAGCCCTATTTCCCGGAAGCTGAGTTGTATCATTTTGCCGAAAAAGCGCAGAATGCCTTTTTCTATTGTGAGTCTTACGCCGACAGCATGGCGCGCGCAGATGATGCATCCGTCGTCTATTGCGATCCGCCTTATGCGCCGCTTTCTGCGACCGCTAACTTCACGGCGTATCACACAAACAGTTTTACGCTTGAACAACAAGCCCATCTGGCGGAGATCGCAGAAGGTCTGGTTGATCGCCATATTCCTGTGCTGATCTCCAATCACGATACGATGTTAACGCGTGAGTGGTATCAGCGCGCAAAATTGCATGTCGTCAAAGTTCGACGCAGTATAAGCAGCAACGGCGGCACACGTAAAAAGGTGGACGAACTGCTGGCTTTGTACAAACCAGGAGTCGTTTCACCCGCGAAAAAATAATTCTCAAGGAGAAGCGGATGAAACAGTATTTGATTGCCCCCTCAATTCTGTCGGCTGATTTTGCCCGCCTGGGTGAAGATACCGCAAAGGCCCTGGCAGCTGGCGCTGATGTCGTGCATTTTGACGTCATGGATAACCACTATGTTCCCAACCTGACAATTGGGCCAATGGTGCTGAAATCCTTGCGTAACTACGGCATTACCGCCCCTATCGACGTGCATCTGATGGTGAAACCCGTCGATCGCATTGTGCCGGATTTCGCTGCTGCTGGCGCCAGTATCATTACCTTTCATCCAGAAGCCTCCGAGCATGTTGACCGCACGCTGCAACTGATTAAAGAAAATGGCTGTAAAGCGGGGCTGGTATTTAACCCGGCGACACCATTGAGCTATCTGGATTATGTGATGGACAAGCTGGATGTGATCCTGCTGATGTCTGTCAACCCTGGTTTCGGCGGTCAGTCTTTCATTCCGCAAACACTGGATAAACTGCGCGAAGTGCGCCGCCGCATCGATGAGTCGGGCTTTGATATCCGTCTGGAAGTGGACGGTGGCGTGAAGGTGAACAACATTGGCGAAATTGCTGCGGCGGGAGCGGATATGTTCGTCGCCGGTTCGGCAATCTTCGACCAGCCAGACTACAAAAAAGTCATTGATGAAATGCGCAGTGAACTGGCAAAGGTAAGTCATGAATAAGTTTGAAGATATTCGCGGCGTCGCTTTTGATCTCGACGGTACGCTGGTGGACAGTGCTCCAGGTCTTGCTGCTGCGGTAGATATGGCGCTGTATGCGCTGGAGTTGCCCGTTGCAGGCGAAGAACGCGTTATTACCTGGATTGGCAACGGCGCAGATGTCCTGATGGAGCGGGCATTGGCCTGGGCGCGTCAGGAACGTGCGACCCTGCGTAAAACAATGGGTAAACCGCCCGTTGATGACGACATTCCGGCAGAAGAACAGGTACGTATTCTGCGTAAACTGTTCGATCGCTACTATGGCGAGGTTGCCGAAGAGGGGACGTTTTTGTTCCCGCACGTTGCCGATACTCTGGGCGCGTTGCAGGCTAAAGGCCTGCCGCTAGGCCTGGTTACCAACAAACCGACGCCGTTCGTCGCGCCGCTGCTCGAAGCCTTAGATATCGCCAAATACTTCAGCGTGGTGATTGGTGGTGATGACGTGCAAAACAAAAAACCGCATCCGGACCCGCTGTTACTGGTGGCTGCGCGGATGGGAATTGCCCCACAACAGATGCTGTTTGTTGGCGACTCACGCAATGATATTCAGGCGGCAAAAGCGGCAGGTTGCCCATCAGTTGGCTTAACCTACGGATATAACTACGGCGAGGCTATCGATCTCAGCCAGCCTGATGTAATTTATCACTCTATAAATGACCTTCTGCCCGCATTAGGGCTTCCGCATAGCGAAAATCAGGAATCGAAAAATGACTAAGCCCATCGTTTTTAGTGGCGCACAGCCCTCAGGTGAATTGACCATTGGTAACTACATGGGTGCGCTGCGTCAGTGGGTAAACATGCAGGATGACTACCATTGCATTTACTGCATCGTTGACCAACATGCCATCACCGTGCGCCAGGATGCGCAAAAGCTGCGTAAAGCGACGCTGGATACGCTGGCCCTGTACCTGGCATGTGGCATCGATCCTGAGAAAAGCACCATTTTTGTTCAGTCCCATGTACCAGAACATGCGCAGCTAGGCTGGGCGTTGAACTGCTATACCTACTTCGGCGAACTGAGCCGCATGACCCAGTTCAAAGATAAATCTGCGCGTTATGCCGAGAACATCAACGCTGGTCTGTTTGACTATCCGGTGCTGATGGCGGCGGACATCCTGCTGTATCAAACCAATCTGGTGCCGGTCGGTGAAGATCAGAAACAGCATCTGGAACTGAGCCGCGATATCGCCCAGCGTTTCAACGCGCTGTATGGCGATATTTTTAAAGTACCGGAGCCGTTTATTCCGAAATCTGGCGCGCGCGTAATGTCGCTGCTGGAGCCGACCAAGAAGATGTCCAAGTCTGACGATAACCGCAATAACGTTATCGGCCTGCTGGAAGATCCGAAATCGGTAGTGAAGAAAATCAAACGTGCGGTCACTGACTCCGACGAGCCACCGGTAGTTCGCTACGATGTGCAGAACAAAGCGGGCGTTTCCAACCTGCTGGATATCCTTTCTGCAGTTACTGGCAAGAGCATCCCGGAACTGGAAAAACAGTTCGAAGGCAAGATGTATGGTCATCTGAAAGGCGAAGTGGCTGATGCCGTTTCCGGTATGCTGACTGAATTGCAGGAACGCTATCACCGTTTCCGCAATGACGAAGCCTTCCTGCAACAGGTGATGAAAGACGGCGCAGAAAAAGCCAGCGCGCACGCTTCCCGTACGCTGAAAGCGGTGTATGAAGCGATTGGTTTTGTGGCGAAGCCGTAATTCACTATTGCTGGCAAATTGCGCTTTGTTCATGCCGGATGCGGCGTGAACGCCTTATCCGGCCTACAAAGTAATGCACATATTGCAAGGAAATGTAGGCCTGATAAGCGTAGCGCCATCAGGCAATTTTGCTTTTATCATCACTCTGAAACTGGGGAAACCCGGTTTTTTTATCCTCTTTTCGCAACAACCCGAAAAAATGTGAAGTGCCTCGCCGTTTCCACATCTCTTAGTTGCCACTTATCTTCATTTTAATGAAGATATAAATATTCACTTTATTGAAAATATATTATGCGTCGAACGTTTATCAAAAAAGAAGGCGTCGTCATCACGACTCTGGCTCGTTATTTGTTAGGTGAAAAGTGCGGTAATCGATTGAAAACCATAGATGAACTGGCAACTGAATGCCATTCATCGGTTGGTCTGACACAGGCCGCGCTGAAAACGCTGGAATCAAGCGGCGCGATTAGAATTGAACGCCGTGGGCGCAATGGCAGTTATCTGGTCGAGATGAATAACAAAGCATTGCTGACTCATGTGGATATCAACAACGTGGTATGTGCGATGCCCTTGCCCTATACCCGTTTGTACGAAGGACTGGCAAGCGGGCTGAAAGCTCAGTTTGATAGCATTCCTTTTTATTATGCGCATATGCGCGGCGCGGATATTCGCGTGGAGTGTTTACTTAACGGCGTCTATGACATGGCGGTAGTGTCCCGCCTGGCGGCAGAAAGTTATCTCACGCAAAAAGGGTTATGCCTGGCGCTGGAACTTGGGCCGCATACCTATGTTGGCGAGCACCAGCTGATTTGCCGTAAAGGGGCGTCTGGCAACGTGAAACGCGTGGGGCTGGATAACCGCTCGGCGGATCAGAAAATCATGACCGATGTCTTTTTTGGCAATAGCGATGTGGAGCGCGTCGACCTCTCATATCACGAGAGTTTACAACGCATTGTAAAAGGCGATGTCGATGCGGTTATCTGGAACGTGGTGGCGGAAAGCGAACTGGCCATGCTGGGATTAGAAGCGACGCCGCTGACGAACGATCCACGATTTTTACAGGCCACTGAAGCCGTGGTGCTAACGCGAGCCGATGATTACCCGATGCAACAATTGCTACGTGCGGTTGTTGATAAACATGCCCTGCTTGCTCATCAACAGCGAGTCGTCAGTGGGGAACTTGAACCCAGTTATTAAGCGAAAGGCGTCTTAAATGGAAAACAGACTCAACCTGCTTTGCGAGGCAGGCGTCATTGATAAGGACATCTGCAAAGGCATGATGCAGGTCGTCAAAGTACTGGAAACAGAATGCCATCTTCCCATACGCAGCGAGCAGGGAACGATGGCGATGACGCATATGGCGAGTGCGCTGATGCGCAGTCGTCGGGGCGAACACATACTGCCGCTGGATGACGAATTACTGGCGGAACTGGCGCAATCCACATACTGGCCAGCGATTGTGCAATTGCATCAGGTGCTATTGAAGGAATTCGCGCTGGAAATTAACCCGTGTGAAGAAGGGTATTTGCTGGCCAATCTCTATGGATTATGGATGGCCGCCAACGAAGGTGTCTGAGTTATACGGCAAATCCGCGTCACATAACTTAAATATTCAAAAAAATGAATGTTTAATTCAAGGAATAGAAACGAGGCAACAAGATGTTTGTAGAAGCATTGAAACGCCAGAACCCAGCGCTGATTTCCGCCGCACTAAGCTTGTGGCAACAGGGCAAGATCGCCCCGGACAGTTGGGTTGTCGACGTGGATCAGTTACTGGAAAACGGTAAGAGGCTGATTGAGACGGCGCGGCTTTACGGCATTGAGCTGTATCTGATGACCAAGCAGTTTGGCCGTAATCCATGGCTGGCGGAAAAACTTCTGGCACTGGGCTACAGCGGCATTGTGGCGGTGGATTACAAAGAGGCGCGGGTCATGCGCCGCGCCGGTCTGCCGGTGGCGCATCAGGGACATCTGGTGCAAATCCCTTGTCACCAGGTTTCTGACGCCGTTGCACAGGGAACTGACGTCATCACCGTGTTTACTCTCGATAAAGCGCGGGAAGTCTCTGCGGCAGCGGTGAATGCTGGACGTGTGCAGTCTGTGCTGCTCAAAGTTTATAGCGATGATGATTTTCTTTATCCGGGCCAGGAGAGCGGTTTTCCCCAAAACACGCTGCATGACATTGTCGCTGAAATCCAGAAACTGCCGGGACTACATTTAGCGGGACTTACCCATTTCCCTTGCCTGCTTTGGGATGAAACAAGCGGGAAAGTTTTGCCGACACCGAATCTTCACACGCTGGTACAAGCACGGGATCAACTGGCGAAATCTGGTATTGCGATTGAGCAACTGAACGCGCCTTCAGCGACCAGCTGCACTTCGCTGCCATTATTGGCGGAATACGGTGTGACTCATGCCGAACCCGGTCATGCACTGACGGGCACTATTCCGGCAAACCAGCAGGGCGATCAGCCTGAACGTATCGCCATGCTCTGGTTAAGTGAAATCTCCCATCATTTCCGTGGCGACAGCTACTGCTACGGCGGCGGTTACTACCGGCGTGGTCATGCTCACCGCGCTCTGGTTTTTACTAAAGAAAATCAAAAGATTACTGAAACTAACCTCAAAACTGTAGATGACAGCAGTATCGACTACACCCTGCCGTTAGCAGGTGAGTTTCCGGTGAGCAGCGCGGTGGTGCTCTGTTTTCGTACGCAGATTTTTGTTACCCGCAGTGATGTCGTGCTGGTATCGGGTATTCAGCGTGGCGAACCGGAGATCGTCGGTCGTTATGACAGTCTTGGAAACTCTCTGGGGGCGTAATGGCGCGATTCGTGGTGTTAGTGATTGATAGCTTTGGCGTAGGCGCAATGAAAGATGTCACGCTGGTGCGTCCGCAGGATGCGGGAGCGAATACCTGTGGTCACATTCTGAGCCAGCTGCCGCATTTGCAGCTGCCAACGCTGGAGAAAATGGGGCTAATCAACGCATTAGGTTATGCGCCTGGAGATATGCAGCCGTCAGATTCTGCAACCTGGGGCGTGGCAGAGCTGCAACATGAAGGTGGCGATACCTTTATGGGGCATCAGGAAATTTTAGGCACGCGCCCGTTACCGCCGCTACGGATGCCCTTTCGCGATGTGCTTGACCGTGTTGAGCAAGCATTACTTAACGCTGGCTGGCAGGTGGAGCGCCGTGGCGATGATCTGCAATTTCTGTGGGTCAATCAGGCGGTTGCGATTGGCGATAATCTCGAGGCGGATTTAGGCCAGGTCTATAACATCACCGCCAATCTCTCTGTGATCTCTTTTGACGACGCAATCAAAATTGGTCGTATCGTGCGTGACCAGGTACAGGTCGGTCGGGTCATTACATTTGGCGGCTTGTTAACCGACAGTCAGCGTATTCTCGATGCCGCAGAAAGCAAAGAAGGGCGCTTTATTGGCATCAACGCGCCGCGTTCTGGCGCTTATGACAACGGCTTCCAGGTCGTGCATATGGGCTATGGCGTCGATGAAAAAGTGCAGGTGCCGCAAAAACTGTATGAAGCGGGCGTGCCAACCGTGCTGGTGGGTAAGGTGGCAGATATCGTCAGCAATCCTTATGGCGTGAGCTGGCAAAACCTGGTGGATAGCCAGCGGATTATGGATATCACCCTCGACGAATTTATCACCCATCAGACAGCGTTTATTTGCACCAACATTCAGGAAACCGACCTCGCTGGTCACGCAGAAGACGTCGCACGTTATGCCGAACGTTTGCAGGTCGTTGACCGTAATCTTGCTCTCCTGGTTGAGGCGATGCAGCCAGATGACTGCCTGATTGTCATGGCGGATCACGGCAACGACCCGACAATCGGTCACAGCCACCATACCCGCGAAGTCGTGCCTGTGCTGGTTTATCAGCAAGGGCTGATCCATACGCAACTCGGTGTGCGCACCACGCTTTCTGATGTGGGGGCTACCGTGTGTGAATTTTTCCGTGCGCCACCGCCACAAAATGGTCGCTCTTTTCTTTCCTCCCTCCGGTTTGCAGGAGACACCCTATGAGTTTTGATCCGACGGGTTACACCCTGGCCCATGAGCATCTGCATATTGATCTCTCCGGCTTTAAAAACAACGTGGACTGCCGCCTTGATCAGTATGCGTTCATTTGCCAGGAGATGAACGACCTGATGGCCCAGGGCGTGCGTAATGTGATTGAGATGACCAACCGTTACATGGGGCGCAATGCGCAATTTATGCTCGATGTAATGCGTGAGACGGGGATCAACGTGGTGGCCTGTACCGGTTATTACCAGGACGCGTTTTTCCCGGAACATGTGGCGACCCGCAGCGTGCAGGAACTGGCGCAGGAGATGGTCGATGAAATTGAACAGGGTATCGATGGCACCGACCTGAAAGCCGGGATTATCGCGGAGATTGGTTCCAGCGAAGGAAAGATTACGCCGCTGGAAGAGAAGGTATTTATTGCCGCCGCGCTGGCACATAACCAGACCGGACGCCCGATCTCCACACATACCTCTTTTAGCACCATGGGGCTGGAACAACTGGCGCTACTGCACGCCCACGGAGTTGATCTTTCGCGTGTCACCGTTGGTCACTGCGATCTGAAAGACAACCTCGACAACATTTTGAAGATGATCGATCTCGGCGCGTACGTGCAGTTCGACACCATTGGTAAGAACAGTTACTACCCGGACGAAAAGCGTATTGCGATGCTTCATGCGCTACGCGACCGTGGGTTGCTGAACCGCGTCATGCTGTCGATGGATATTACGCGCCGCTCTCATTTAAAAGCCAACGGTGGTTATGGCTATGACTATTTATTGACCACCTTTATTCCGCAATTGCGCCAGTCAGGATTCAGTCAGGCCGATGTGGATGTGATGTTACGTGAAAATCCCTCTCAATTTTTCCAATAAGGACAGACTAATGAAAAAGATTGGCGTTGCAGGCTTACAGCGTGAGCAGATTAAAAAAACCATTGAAGCGACGGCTCCAGGCTGTTTTGAAGTTTTCATTTATAACGACATGGAAGCAGCGATGAAGGTGAAATCCGGGCAACTGGATTACTACATCGGCGCGTGTAATACCGGTGCGGGCGCGGCATTGTCGATTGCCATCGCGGTGATTGGCTATAACAAAAGTTGCACCATTGCCAAGCCGGGCATTAAAGCGAAAGACGAGCATATCGCCGAAATGATCGCCGAAGGGAAAGTGGCGTTTGGGCTTTCCGTTGAGCACGTCGAACACGCGATTCCGATGTTGATTAACCATCTGAAATAAAAGGCACGACTATGGATCTGTATATTCAGATTATCGTGGTGGCGTGCCTGACGGGTATGACATCGCTTCTGGCGCATCGCTCGGCGGCTGTTTTTCATGACGGTATCCGCCCGATCCTGCCGCAGCTGATTGAAGGCTATATGAACCGTCGCGAGGCGGGGAGTATCGCTTTTGGTCTGAGCATTGGTTTTGTGGCCTCGGTGGGGATCTCTTTTACCCTGAAAACCGGGCTACTCAACGCATGGTTACTCTTTCTTCCTACCGATATCCTCGGCGTACTGGCGATAAACAGCCTGATGGCGTTTGGTCTTGGCGCTATCTGGGGGATATTGATCCTCACATGCCTGTTGCCGGTAAACCAGCTGCTGACCGCGCTACCGGTGGATGTATTAGGTAGCCTGGGGGAATTAAGCTCACCGGTGGTTTCAGCGTTTGCACTGTTCCCGCTGGTAGCGATTTTCTACCAGTTTGGCTGGAAGCAAAGTCTGATCGCTGCCGTGGTTGTGCTGATGACCCGTGTGGTGGTAGTGCGCTATTTCCCGCATCTCAATCCGGAATCCATCGAAATCTTTATTGGCATGGTGATGCTGCTGGGGATCGCGATAACTCACGACCTGCGTCATCGTGATGAAAATGATCTTGATACAAGCGGACTTTCCGTCTTTGAAGAGCGTACGTCGCGGATTATCAAAAATTTACCCTATATCGCCATCGTGGGGGCATTGATTGCTGCCGTTGCCAGCATGAAGATTTTTGCTGGTAGCGAAGTGTCGATCTTCACACTGGAGAAAGCATATTCCGCAGGCGTAACGCCGGAACAATCGCAAACGCTGATCAATCAGGCGGCACTGGCGGAATTTATGCGTGGGCTGGGGTTTGTGCCGTTGATTGCCACCACCGCGTTAGCCACCGGCGTATATGCAGTTGCGGGCTTTACCTTTGTTTATGCGGTGGGCTATCTCTCGCCGAATCCGATGGTTGCAGCGGTATTAGGCGCAGTGGTTATTTCGGCAGAAGTCTTGCTGCTTCGTTCGATCGGCAAATGGCTGGGGCGCTACCCGTCGGTGCGTAATGCGTCGGATAACATCCGTAACGCCATGAATATGCTGATGGAAGTGGCGCTGCTGGTCGGTTCGATTTTCGCAGCAATTAAGATGGCGGGTTATACCGGATTCTCTATCGCGGTTGCCATTTACTTCCTCAACGAATCCCTGGGCCGTCCGGTACAGAAAATGGCGGCACCAGTCGTGGCAGTAATGATCACCGGCATCCTGCTGAATGTTCTTTACTGGCTTGGCCTGTTCGTTCCGGCTTAAGGAAGGCATCGATGAAGACGTTTCCTCTGCAAAGCCTGACGATTATTGAGGCGCAGCAAAAGCAGTTTGCGCTGGTGGATAGCATTTGCCGCCATTTCCCCGGCAGCGAGTTTCTTACTGGCGGTGATTTAGGGTTAACTCCAGGTCTGAATCAACCGCGTATTACCCAACGGGTGGAGCAGGTGCTGGCTGATGCATTTCACGCACAGGCCGCGGCGCTGGTGCAGGGCGCGGGGACTGGAGCAATTCGCGCCGGGCTGGCGGCTTTGCTCAAACCGGGGCAGCGTCTTCTGGTGCATGACGCGCCTGTTTATCCGACGACGCAGGTCATTGTTGAGCAGATGGGGCTGACGCTTATCACTGCTGATTTCAATGACCTGGCGGCACTTAAGCAGGTCGTCGAAGAGCAACAACCGGATGCGGCGCTAGTACAGCATACGCGCCAGCAGCCACAGGACAGCTACATGCTGGCAGATGTGCTGGCAACGTTGCGCTCGTCTGGCGTTCCAGCGTTAACCGATGACAACTATGCGGTGATGAAGGTAGCGCGAATCGGCTGCGAATGCGGGGCGAATGTTTCGACATTCTCCTGCTTCAAGCTGTTTGGGCCAGAGGGTGTTGGCGCGGTGGTAGGTGATGCCGATGTTATTAGTCGGATTCGCGCCACGCTTTACTCCGGCGGCAGCCAGATTCAGGGTGCTCAGGCGCTGGAAGTGTTGCGTGGGCTGGTGTTCGCGCCTGTAATGCATGCGGTGCAGGCGGGCGTTTCTGAACGGTTGCTGGCTTTACTTAACGGTGGTGCGGTGCCGGAAGTTAAAAACGCCGTCATTGCTAATGCGCAGTCGAAAGTATTAATTGTGGAGTTTCATCAGCCGATTGCCGCCAGGGTGCTGGAAGAGGCGCAAAAGCGCGGCGCGTTGCCTTACCCGGTGGGTGCGGAGTCGAAATATGAAATCCCGCCGCTCTTTTACCGCCTTTCCGGAACGTTTCGCCAGGCGAATCCACAATTAGAACATTGTGCGATTCGCATTAATCCGAATCGTAGTGGTGAAGAGACGGTGCTGCGGATTTTGCGTGAGAGTATTGCCAGCGTTTAATCGTTGTGAATGACGTTTTCGGAGTTAATACAAAAACAAATACGCCCTCAGGTAATCCCGAGGGCGTCAGGTAATTAAATCAGCGTTAGCTAATTTCAGTCAGAGACTTACTGTGCAGTAGGACCGCAGCCGCCAATGATTTTAGAAATAGAAATTGCCGGGTGCAGCAGGTAGTCGTAAGAGCAGTTCTTTTCACGGTTTTCAATATGACCAGTACATGCAGTTAATGTTGCCAGGACTGCACCAACCAGTGCCACTTTAATAAACTTGTTCATTTTCATTCCCTATGTAAAATATATCGAGTAATATTCATTGATTATGTGAATATAAGCAAACAGCTCGCTAAAGACGATACAGGAATATCTATTGTGCGTCAGTGAACGGACTATGAATATTATGCTTATATTTGTAAGCCGCTGTAACTGCAGGGCGTTATTAAAATAAATTATACTCGTCATACTTCAAGTTGCATGTGCTGCGTCTGCGTTCGCTCACCCCAGTCACTTACTCATGTAAGCTCCTGGGGATTCACTCGCTTGTCGCCTTCCTGCAACTCGACTTATTTAGAGTATAGTTAAAAGTTTGTTTTATGTATGCTGAAAATAAACATTAATATAAGTATGTTTGTAAATAAAAAAAGGCCAGAAATATCCGGCCTTAGTTAATTTTTTTTAAATTAATGGTTAGAGAACCAATTTAATTTATTGCGCAGGCCAACGACCCGACCAATAATAATTAATGATGGGCTGTTCATTTGTTGAGCCAGTTCACCTAGCTGCGCGAGCGTACCGTCAATCACGCGCTGCGTGACTGCCGTGCCGTTTTCAACAATCGCCACTGGTATTTCACCAGGCATTCCGTGTTCAATCAGTTTTTGCTGAATGGTCGCGGCCTGATTCAGCCCCATATAGAATACCAGCGTCTGTTTTTCTGCCGCCAGATTTTCCCAGTCCAGCTCGCCACCGGTTTTTAAGTGTCCGGTAATTAAGCGTACGCTCTGAGCATAATCGCGATGCGTAAGTGGAATACCCGAATAGGCAGAGCAACCAGAAGCTGCGGTAATACCCGGAACCACCGAGAACGGAATACCCGCGTTGCACAGTGTTTCCAGCTCTTCGCCACCACGGCCGAAAATAAACGGATCGCCGCCTTTCAGACGCACTACGCGTTTGCCTTTTTGCGCTTCCCGCAGCAGGATCTGGTTAATCTCTTCCTGCGGTACGCAGTGATATCCCGCGCGTTTACCGACGAAGACACGATCCGCATCTCGACGTACCAGATTCATAATATCGTCAGAAACCAGACGGTCGTAGACCACCACATCAGCCTGCTGAATTTGTTGCAGACCTTTCAGAGTCAGCAGCCCGGCATCGCCCGGACCTGCGCCAACCAGCACCACTTCACCACGATGATCGAGCGGTTCGTTGATTAACTGTTCGGTGGTTTCAGTAATGGCTTTCTGATCGTTGTTTGCCAGCGACTGCGCCAGGCGGTCGTTAACGAACAATTTTTCCCAGAAACGGCGACGTTCACCCATCGTGGCGAACTGTTGTTTGACCCGACCGCGTAACTGCCCGGCATATTTCGCCACCTGGCCCAGATGCAGCGGCAGCAGTGATTCAAGTTTTTCGCGCAACAGTCGCGCCAGAACCGGAGAGGTCCCGCCAGAGGAGACCGCTACCATTAGCGGTGAGCGGTCAATAATCGACGGCATAATAAAGCTGGCGGCTTTCGGCGCATCGACCACGTTACAGAAGATACGACGAGATTCAGCAGCTTCGCTGACACGCTGGTTAAGCGCGTCATCATCCGTCGCTGCAATCGCCAGCCAGCAGGTGTCGAGAAGGCTTTCATCAAATGGCCCTTCGACGAGGGTTAACATGCCTGCATCTGCCCATGCGGTGAACTGTGGAATAAACGCTAATGCATTCACCGTTAAGCGAGCGCCTGCGTCTAACAGCAACCTTGCTTTGCGTTCCGCGACATCACCACCGCCGACAATCAGACAGTCGCGATCGCGTAATTGGCAAAATATAGGCAAATGATCCACGTAAAAACCCCTTAGTAATTAACCAGCAGCCGTTTCAGTTTGATTAAATTTGTCCGCAATCGGACGATTCGCTTTCGGCGTAGCATACCAATAACCCAATCCCATGAATACGGCGCTCGATAAAGTATTACCCAGCGTCACCCACAGCAGGTTATGACCGATACCCGCCAGCGTGTAGGCCTCGCTGTGGTTGCCGAACCAGGAGAGCGCGAACAGCGTCATGTTAGCGATGGAGTGCTCATAGCCGGACGCGATAAATGCCAGCAGACACCACCAGATAGCGATAAACTTCGCCGCCCCTTCAGTGCGCAACGCCATCCAGATTGCCAGGCAAACCAGCCAGTTACACAATGCACCTTTGAAGAACAGTACCATTGCCGGTGCGGTGGTTTTAGCCAGCGCGACGGAGTGAACGATGCTGGTATCTACCGGCAGCAGGCTACCACCGCCCCAGCTATAGAGCATGGCAACAAAGACGGAACCGACCAGATTACCCAGCCAGGTTTGCGGCAGGATTGCCCACATTTGCCCGTGGCTGATGGTGCCCGCTTTCACCCCAAAGGTGAGGAACATTGTGTGTCCGGTGAACAGTTCAGAACCGGCGATAATCACCAGCGTTAAGGCGATACCAAAAGTCGCGCCCATCACCAGAGGACGTATGGACGGATCGAGCAAATTACCGAGCGTGAAAATCAGGATGATCCCAAGACCCACATACGCGCCCGCCATGGCGGAGCTGACCCAAAAGCCGAGCGGGTTATTTGCCGACAGGCGAGCAATGCGCGCAGCATTAGCCGCACACTTATTAATAGTGTCTGTAAACATTTGATTATCCTTTAAAAAAATAAAAACAAAAAGTAAAACAAAAAGTTTAAAAAATGTCCTGCAATATACCGAAGGTCATTACAGGACAATGCAAAAAGGGGAGGCATTGCGCCTCCCGTTAAAACATTAACCGCGTAGCTGTACCACGCCGTCTTTCACTCGTGCTTCGTAATGCTTGACGGAAAACTGCTCGTCTTCCATGCACAAGCCGTCGCTTAAGCGAAAACGCTGTTTTTTCAGCGGGCTGGCGACCCACAGCTCGCCCTGGTGTTCCGCAATCAGCCCGCGTGACAGCACGCTGGATTCGAAGAACGGATCGATGTTGCTGATCGCAAACACCTGATCGCTGTGATACGGGCGGAAAATCGCGACCTGCTCGTCACCTAACAGCGCGCAGACGCCGGTTTCAGGCAGGATGTCATCGATTTTGCAGATGTCTTTCCACTGGCTCATGCGTTGTCCTCCACCAGAGTTACCGGGATACGTTCATACGGCGTTGCCGGACGGTGCTGTTCGCGCTCTGGCACCATCTGCACGTTCGGGTCACGCTTGTCGCTGTTGATGAAGTGTTTGAAGCGAGTCTGCGCAGACGGCGTGTTGACCGTTTCAGTCCACTCACACACTACCGCTTCACGCAGGCGCGCCATCTCTTCTTCCAGATGTGCGTTCAGCCCCAGTTTGTCGTCAATGATCACCGCTTTCAGGTAATCAATGCCGCCTTCGAGGTTTTCTAACCACGGTGCGGTACGCGTCAGTTTGTCGGCGGTACGGATGTAGAACATCATGAAGCGGTCGAGGTATTTGATCAGCGTTTCGCGATCGATATCCGCCGCCAGCAGATCCGCATGACGCGGTTTCATGCCGCCGTTACCGCAAACGTATAGATTCCAGCCTTTTTCAGTGGCGATAATACCCACGTCTTTACCCTGAGCTTCTGAACATTCACGGGTACAGCCGGAGACACCGAACTTCATTTTGTGCGGAGTACGGATGCCTTTGTAGCGGTTTTCCAGTTCCACGCCGAGGCCGACGCTGTCGCCAACGCCGTAGCGGCACCAGGTGCTACCCACGCAGGTTTTCGCCATACGCAGTGCTTTCGCATAGGCATGACCGGTTTCGAAGCCTGCTTCAATCAGCTGACGCCAGATCTCCGGCAGATCGTCTTTTTGTGCGCCAAACATCGCCAGGCGCTGGGAGCCGGTGATTTTGGTGTAGAGATTAAATTCACGCGCGATACGACCCACTGCCATCAGCCCTTCCGGGGTGATTTCACCGCCCGGAGAACGCGGGATCACCGAGTAGGTGCCGTCTTTCTGGATGTTAGCGAGGAAGTTGTCGTTAGAATCCTGCAGCGGAGTATGTTCCGGCTTCAGAATGTATTCGTTCCAGCAGGAGGCCAGCAGCGAACCGACGGTCGGTTTACAAACTTCACAACCGTAGCCTTTGCCGTGTTTCGCCAGCAGTTCTTCGAAGGTTTTAATGCCTTCAACGCGGATCAAATGGAACAGTTCCTGACGCGAATAAGCAAAGTGTTCGCACAGGTTGTTGTTAACTTCGATGCCCTGTTTCGCCAGTTCCGCGTTCAGTACCTGAGTGACCAGCGGGATACAGCCACCGCAGCCAGTACCCGCTTTGGTTTCGGCTTTCAGCGCCGCAACGGTGTGGCAGCCTTTGTTGATGGCAGCAATCAGATCGCCTTTGGTGACGTCGAAGCAGGAGCAGATTTGCGCGCTGTCCGGCAGTTTATCAACACCGATAGACGGCTTACCGCTACCAGAGTGCGCTGGCAGGATCAGGGAATCCGGGTTTTCCGGCAGCTCGATAGCGTTCAGCACCAGTTGCAGCAGATTACCGTAGTCGCTGGTATCGCCCACCAGTACCGCGCCGAGCAGGGTTTTGTTGTCTTCGCTGACAATCAGGCGTTTGTAGATCTCTTTGCTTTCGTCGAGGTAAACGTAGCTACGTGCGCCAGGCGTGCGACCGTGTGCATCACCAATACCGCCTACGTCTACGCCCAGCAGTTTCAACTTGGCGCTAAGGTCAGCACCTTCAAAGGCGTTTTCGTTGCCAAGAATGTGGTCAACGGCGACCTGCGCCATTTTGTAGCCAGGTGCTACCAGACCAAATACACGGTTGTTCCAGCTTGCGCATTCACCGATGGCGTAGATATCCGGATCGGAAGTCTGGCAGGAATCATTAATGACAATACCCCCACGCGGAGCTACGTCCAGACCACACTGGGTTGCCAGCTTATCGCGCGGACGGATACCGGTAGAGAAGACGATAAAGTCAACTTCCAGCTCACTGCCGTCGGCAAAACGCATGGTTTTACGCGCTTCAACACCTTCCTGCACAATCTCAAGGGTGTTTTTGCTGGTGTGAACGCGTACACCCATGCTCTCGATTTTGCGACGCAGCTGCTCGCCGCCCATCTGATCAAGCTGTTCCGCCATCAGCATAGGGGCAAATTCAATAACGTGGGTTTCAATACCTAAGTTTTTCAGCGCGCCAGCGGCTTCCAGACCTAACAGGCCGCCACCAACAACGGCACCGCGCTTGCTGCGACGGGCGCAGGATTCAATGGCGTTGAGGTCTTCAATGGTGCGATAGACAAAGCAGTCCTGAGTATCAGAACCTTTGATTGGCGGGATCCACGGATAGGAACCGGTCGCCATGATCAGCTTGTCATAAAAAACGGTACGCCCGGCGCTGGAGTGGATCACCTTCTCCTGACGGTTGATGGTGATAGCGCGTTCGCCGACCAGAACTTTGATGCCGTGTTTCTCGTAGAAGCCTTCGCGCACCAGCGACAGCTCTTCGGCGGTGTGGTGAGAGAAGTAAGACGAGAGGTGTACGCGGTCATAAGCGATGCGCGGTTCTTCACAGAAAACGGTAATATCAAAGTTGGCCGCATCAGATTTATCAAGAAGATCTTCGATAAAGCGATGGCCGACCATACCGTTACCGATAATTGCGAGTCTGACTTTGCTCATTTTTGCCTCGATTTCTTTTTTATTACCGCCTACCTTAACGATTCAGCAACCCCGCTTATTGATGTAAATCAAATTCACCTTTATATACTCCTTAAGTGGTATATTGCTGATTTGTATAAATTTTCTTAAGTCACGGAATTGTCTGATATTTCATGTTTGTGTAAAAAACACACAAAATGAAAGGTTTTATAGAGATGAAGGCACGTTGCGGGGGAAGAGAAGAAAAGGCCGGACGACGATAGCGCCGCCCGGCATGAGCAATTAATGAGAGGTCAGGGTGTTGTGCTGACGGTGGCGGCTGACGAAACCTAACAGGAAGCACATCACAAAGACGACAGCGTACAGACCGTTTGCTGTAAGCAGTGCCGCCTGCGGACCGCTATGTTCAACAATCGGTCCGGTAACCACAAAGGTCAACATGGTGCCGATGGTCCCGCAGGTCAGGACAAAGTTAACCAGTTTTGGCGATGGTACTTTGGTCTGCTGTGAACCCAGGGTGATGATGGTGGTATAGATCGCGCTGGAGAAGAAGCCCAGGGCGAGAATTGACCACACCATATGTGCCGGTGTTCCGGTGTTAAAGACATACATCAGAATCGCAGCCAGACCAGCCAGTACGGTCAGAATGCGTTGCAGATCAAAGAAGCGAAGAATAAAGCTGAATGCCCACATGCCAACCATGTAAGACATCCAGAAGTTGCTTACCAGCGTACCCGCATCGTTCAGGCTCATGCCCAGACCTTTGGCATATTCCGGCACCCAGGAGATAAAACCTAACTGGCCGAGGATGTAGCACAGTGCCGCAATGGAGAGAAACAGCACGCCGATCCCCCATTTTTCTTTCGCTACCGGAGCGTCAGTTTTTGGCGCATGTTTACCCAGTGCCGGGAACTCACAGCCGAAGGTCAGAATAAAGATAGCGACGTACACCAGCCCGATGCAGGCATAAACCCAGTACCACTCAATACTGCGTGCCAGCAGATACGCGGCAATCATCGGGAAAATCATCCCGGCCATGCTGAAGAAGGAGTCGGTAAATAACAGGCGGGAACCGCGCTGACGCCCTTCATACATTTGCGTTATCAGGAACGTACCAATCGACATGGTGATGCCGCTAACCACCCCGAGAATGAACATCGCCGCCGAGAACAGCGCCAGGCTGTGGCTGAACATCAAACCGGCAACCGCCAGCACCATCAGGAGAAAGCCAAAACGTAACTGCGTTTTCAACGGGACGATTTCCATCAGCCAGGCGTTGAGGAAGATAGAGATTAAAATGCCGGCATTGAGGAAGGTGAAGGTATTACTCATACTGGAAACAGGCAGATTGAAATAATCGGCGATGTTTCCCATCACCATCCCGGTGACAATAACCAACGCACCGGTCAGTGCGTAGGAGAGAAAGCTAATCCATGTGAGCTTGATGCGATTGCTGTTAGTCATGATTGGCCTGCGTTAAAAGATAAAATGGCATAGTGGATATGCTGCGAGCGGGCGATTTTAGGTGATTTTGTGATCTGATTAAATATTTAATTGCAAACGGTTGCTAATTTGCAATATTTAAGGTGATTCTCATCACGAAATATACGTGATCATCAGGTTACATATATTTCAAGTGCGTAAAATTAGGTAAAGGAATGGCCTTGTCATTGAAGGCTATTTAGAATCTCTCCACTTGCTTTTTTTCTGCTCTGTTAAGGAAATCTCATGTTCAAATCGACCCTGGCAGCTGTTGTAGCTGTTTTCGCTCTTTCTGCTCTCTCACCTGAAGCAATGGCAGCGAAAGGGGATCCGCACGTATTGTTAACAACCTCTGCTGGTAATATCGAACTGGAGCTGGATAGCCAGAAAGCGCCAGTATCAGTGCAAAATTTCGTCGATTATGTGAACAGCGGCTTTTATAACAACACCACTTTTCACCGGGTGATCCCGGGCTTTATGATTCAGGGTGGTGGATTTACCGAGCAGATGCAGCAGAAAAAACCGAATCCGCCGATCAAAAATGAGGCTGATAACGGTCTGCGTAACACCCGTGGCACCATCGCGATGGCGCGTACCGCCGACAAAGACAGCGCCACCAGCCAGTTCTTTATCAACGTTGCCGATAACGCCTTCCTCGACCACGGTCAGCGTGATTTCGGTTACGCGGTATTTGGCAAAGTGGTGAAAGGCATGGATGTTGCTGACAAGATTTCCCAGGTCCCAACCCATGATGTTGGCCCGTACCAGAATGTGCCGTCAAAACCGGTAGTTATCCTTTCCGCTAAAGTCCTGCCGTAATGATTTCTCGCGCGGGTAATCTTGCCCGCGCCTCTGCTCTCCCGGCGTAACCTGGATTTGCCGCTTATACTTGTGGCAAACGGACACGTTCAGGGAGGCATCAAGTGAAGAAACTCACCGATAAGCAAAAGTCCCGTCTCTGGGAGCTTCAGCGTAATCGTAATTTCCAGGCCAGCCGCCGCCTTGAAGGCGTCGAGATGCCATTAGTCACTCTTACTGCCGCAGAGGCTTTAGCACGCCTTGAAGAGCTGAGGAGGCACTATGAGCGATAAATTCGGCGAAGGGCGCGATCCGTATCTTTATCCTGGCCTTGATATCATGCGTAATCGGTTGAATATCCGCCAGCAGCAGCGGCTGGAACAGGCTGCTTACGAAATGACGGCGCTGCGTGCTGCGGCCATTGAGCTTGGTCCGCTGGTGCGCGGTTTACCGCATTTGCGCGCTATTCATCGCCAGCTTTATCAGGATATTTTCGACTGGGCGGGGCAACTACGCGAAGTCGATATTTATCAGGGCGATACGCCGTTCTGCCACTTTGCCTATATCGAAAAAGAGGGCAATGCCCTGATGCAGGATCTGGAGGAAGAAGGTTATCTGGTTGGCCTGGAGAAAGCGAAGTTCGTCGAGCGGCTGGCGCACTACTATTGTGAAATCAACGTCCTGCATCCATTCCGTGCGGGAAGCGGTCTGGCGCAGCGGATCTTCTTCGAACAACTGGCGATTCATGCCGGATATCAACTGAACTGGCAAGGTATTGGTGAAGAGGCCTGGAATCAGGCGAATCAGAGTGGGGCAATGGGTGATCTTACCGCGCTGCAGATGATATTTAGCAAAGTGGTAAGCGAAGCCGGGGAATCTGAGTAAAATAGCGCGGTTCTTTCGTACCGGAGCCGCCATGATCCTGCTTATTGATAACTACGATTCTTTCACCTGGAACCTCTACCAGTACTTTTGTGAACTGGGGGCCGATGTGCTGGTTAAGCGCAACGATGCGTTGACACTGGTGGATATCGACGCCCTTAAACCACAAAAAATTGTCATATCACCCGGCCCCTGTACGCCAGATGAAGCCGGGATCTCCCTTGACGTTATTCGTCACTATGCCGGGCGCTTGCCGATTCTTGGCGTCTGCCTCGGTCATCAGGCGATGGCGCAGGCTTTTGGTGGTAAAGTTGTGCGCGCCGCAAAGGTCATGCACGGTAAAACCTCACCGATTACACATAACGGTGAGGGCGTATTCCAGGGGCTAGCGAATCCACTCACTGTGACGCGCTACCATTCGCTGGTGGTGGAACCTGACTCATTACCAGCGTGCTTTGACGTGACGGCCTGGAGCGAAACCCGCGAGATTATGGGGATTCGCCATCGCCAGTGGGATCTGGAAGGTGTGCAGTTCCATCCAGAAAGTATTCTTAGCGAACAAGGACATCAACTGCTGGCTAATTTCCTGCATCGCTGATTTCTGATTGCTATCAAGTGATTTTTTATGCATATTTTGTGATTATAATTTCATATTGATTTATGCGTAACAGGGTGATCATGAGATGGCAATTGAACAAATAGCAATTACACGCGCGACTTTCGATGAAGTGATTCTGCCGATTTATGCTCCGGCAGAGTTTATTCCGGTAAAAGGTCAGGGCAGCCGAGTCTGGGATCAGCAAGGCAAAGAGTATGTCGATTTCGCGGGCGGGATTGCGGTAACGGCGTTAGGCCATTGCCATCCGGCGCTGGTGGAAGCGTTAAAAACCCAGGGGGAAACTCTGTGGCATATCAGCAACGTTTTCACCAATGAACCGGCGCTGCGTCTTGGGCGTAAACTGATTGAGGCGACGTTTGCCGAACGCGTGGTGTTTATGAACTCCGGTACGGAAGCCAACGAAACCGCTTTTAAACTGGCGCGTCACTACGCCTGCGTGCGTCATAGTCCGTTCAAAACCAAAATCATCGCCTTCCATAACGCCTTTCATGGTCGCTCGTTGTTTACCGTTTCTGTGGGCGGGCAGCCAAAATATTCCGACGGCTTTGGGCCGAAACCGGCAGATATTATCCACGTGCCTTTTAATGATCTTCACGCAGTGAAAGCGGTGATGGATGACCATACCTGCGCGGTGGTGGTTGAGCCGATTCAGGGCGAGGGCGGCGTGACGGCGGCGACGCCAGCGTTTTTGCAGGGCTTGCGTGAGTTGTGCGATCAGCATCATGCATTGCTGGTGTTTGATGAAGTGCAGTGTGGAATGGGGCGGACTGGCGATTTGTTTGCCTATATGCACTACGGCGTGACGCCAGATATTTTGACCTCTGCGAAAGCCCTGGGCGGCGGCTTCCCGATTAGCGCCATGCTGACCACGGCGGAGATTGCTTCAGCGTTTCATCCTGGTTCTCACGGTTCCACCTACGGCGGTAATCCACTGGCCTGTGCAGTCGCGGGTGCGGCATTTGATATCATCAATACCCCTGAAGTGCTGGAAGGCATTCAGGCGAAACGCCAGCGTTTTGTTGACCATTTGCAGAAGATCGATCAGCAGTTTGATGTGTTTAGCGATATTCGCGGCATGGGGTTGTTAATTGGCGCGGAGCTGAAACCTCAGTACAAAGGTCAGGCGCGTGATTTTCTTTATGCGGGTGCCGAGGCTGGCGTAATGGTGCTGAACGCTGGGCCGGATGTGATGCGTTTTGCGCCATCGCTGGTGGTGGATGATGCGGATATCGATGAAGGGATGCAACGTTTCGCCCACGCGGTGGCGAAGGTGGTCGGGGCGTAAATAAGACGCGTCAGCGTCGTATCAGGCAAAGGGTGTCGCTTCTGGCAATGAATTGATTACGCCTTCGAATCCCGCAACTTGCGACTCAACCAAATCCCGTGATGCGGTCGCTGACGCCATGCCATCGACGATATGGTGTGCATGGTGTTCAGATGGCCAATAACCCGTTGTAAATGCTGTTCCAGGGTACCAGCCGCGCCTTCGTGCGGCAGCATCTCTGGCGCGTCTATGATATTGGCGTCACCAGACCCGCCCGGCTCGTCATATTCCAGCCGCTGTTGACAGCGTTGAATAGCGATTTCACAAGACTGCAAATACTCTTGCGCCAGCTCCTGTGGTAATGTCCGGTGTTCTCGTGCCAGCGTGGTCATGGCATTAATATGTTCAACAATAAACTGACTATGTGTTACCCACAGTTTCATGTCAGCCAGATAATGGCTGTTAAACGCGGGTTCCTGCATCGCCTGATTCAATGAGTTATACAGAGTGTTATGTGCCTGATTCACCCGCATTCGCTGCCAGGCCAGTGGTGTTGGTTGCGGATCTTTACTCAGGATCAGACGAATCGCTTCCTGGTAGGTTTCTAAAGCATCATGGGCGTTCTTACGCAATAACCCGCTCTGCCACTGCGGCCACAGCCATACCGTGCCACCGAAGGCTATCAAACAACCAATAATGGTATCGATAAGACGCGGAATGATGTATTGCTCGCCGTTCAGCCACAACAGTTGCAGGGTATACACCGCAGTAATGGTAAAGCCGACCGTTGCCCAGCCGTAGTTTTTGCGCAATATCAGGTAGCTGGCGAGGGTGGTAAACAGCATCAGCGTCAGGGTGTAACCTTCGGGAATTTTAAAGTGCAGCGCCACGCCCGCAATGATTAACCCGACCACGGTTCCCACGGAGCGATTCACAATCCTCAGACGGGTCGCGCCGTAACCATTTTGTGTCACCAGCAACACCGTCATCAGGATCCAGTACGACTTCGGCAGATGCAGCGCGGTACCCATCAAACTGGCGACGCTCAACATCACACTGAGTCGCCCGGCATTGCGCAGTGCCGGAGATTTCAATGAAAGATAACTTTTTAACGCCGGAAGTAATGGCATCCGCCGCTGTTTATCCGCCAGCAGATCGCGGGCATAGAGTGGTTTCTGGGTACGCAGCACACGAGCGATGCGGCTGAAGTGCCAGTAGCAGAATTGCCCCACGGGGTTATCCGGGTGTTGGCGGGCGATTTTCTCCAGTGCACCAATTTGCTTCTCCATCGTAAAACGCGTCGGCAGGCGATGGTAAAGAATGTCATCAGCCAGCACGCGCAGGCGAGCAGCGATGGTTTGCGCATTCCAGCGGATAACTTCCTCCGCATGGCTACGCTCGACCAACTTTTGCACCTCTTCAGGTTGATGCAAACTGACCGAAATATGTTCCTGTAAATCCAGAGCTTCCTGGAAAATGCGCAACATCCGCTTGTAGTCAGTATTATTTTGCGCGGAAAGCATGTGCATTTGCTGATAGCACTGGGTAATTAAATCGACCGCTTTTTGCTGGCGTACCAGTAGTGGCGGGAGCGCTTTTTCGGGATCGGTATGCTGAGTGAGCAGACTGTATTTGATTTCACAGTAATCAGCCAGTTCACGGTAGAGCAGACTAAGTGATTCGCGTAGGGGTTGTTCGCGCCAGATCCAGAACCAAAACCAGTTAAACAGCCCGTACCAGAGTGTGCCTAACGCATAAATGAGCAATGGCTCCCATACCGGCATATATCCCGCCAGACTGAGGGTAAAAATGGCAGCCAGCAGCGATGCAGGAAGCAATTTTGCGTGTAATGGCCCAAGCTCGGCAGTGACGCCAAGTACCAGCGTTAACCCGGTCAGCAGAAAGGGTAGGGGGATATCTTTTTCCAACAGCAGCTGTGTCAGTAAGCTACAGGTAGCAAACAGCGACGCGCCAATAATCAAGCGTTTGAAAAAACGTTTATGGGGGGTATCAAGCCCCGCAATGTTGCAACAGGCAGGGACGAGTGAAAACAGCAGGCCGAGTCTTAATTCGCCAAACAACAGACCAACGGCCACGGGCAAACATAGCACCAGTGTTTGTCGTAGTGCATAGTTGATATCAGGATGATAAATCAGTCTGCGCCACATCGGTTTAAACAAAATGGCGCGCTACCAGGTAACGCGCCACTCCGATGGGGTTAACGGGTGCCGTAAACGACGATGGTTTTCCCGTGTGCGGAGATCAGGTTCTGATCTTCCAGCATCTTCAGAATGCGCCCCACGGTTTCACGAGAACAGCCGACAATCTGACCGATTTCCTGACGGGTAATTTTAATTTGCATACCGTCCGGGTGAGTCATGGCATCGGGTTGTTTCGCCAGATTCAGCAGCGTCTGCGCGATGCGACCTGTAACGTCGAGGAAAGCGAGGTTGCCTACTTTCTCTGAAGTGACTTGCAGACGACGCGCCATCTGCGCGGAGAGGCGCATCAGAATATCCGGGTTAACCTGAATTAATTGACGAAATTTTTTGTAGGAAATTTCAGCTACTTCACAGGCGGTTTTTGCACGTACCCATGCGCTACGTTCCTGGCCTTCTTCAAACAGGCCCAATTCGCCAATAAAATCACCCTGATTCAGATAGGAGAGGATCATTTCTTTACCCTCCTCGTCTTTGATCAGCACTGCCACAGAGCCTTTAACGATGTAGTACAGCGTTTCCGCTTTTTCACCCTGGTGAATAAGCGTGCTCTTGGATGGATACTTATGAATGTGGCAATGAGACAAGAACCATTCGAGAGTCGGGTCTGTTTGCGGTTTGCCAAGCACCATGCGCGGTTATCCTCTGTTATAAGCTTTCTCCAGAGCCAGAAAACGCCGCTGTCTCTGGGTTGCCGAAATGTGCTTCCCGCTACCTGGGAAGGGGCTATCAACTGAACTGCACGGTAATGTGACGTCCTTTACATACATGCAGTACATCAATGTATTACTGTAGCATCCTGACTGTTTTAGCATAGCTTTCGCTCTGTGTCTCCTGGTGTCTCGCTTCAGCATGACCCAGGTCGCCTTCCGTTGCGCGATTTGGTCAGTACGCGTACTCTGTCAGGAAAATTGACGCAATGGAGTTCCGATTATGCAAGCGCGTGTGAAGTGGGTTGAAGGGTTAACTTTTTTGGGTGAATCCGCCTCTGGTCACCAGATTTTAATGGATGGCAACTCTGGCGATAAAGCGCCAAGTCCGATGGAAATGGTGCTGATGGCGGCGGGTGGCTGTAGCGCCATTGATGTGGTTTCTATCCTGCAAAAAGGGCGTCAGGATGTGGTTGATTGTGAAGTAAAACTAACCTCTGAACGCCGCGAAGAGGCTCCGCGCCTGTTTACCCATATCAATTTGCATTTTATCGTCACCGGTCGCGACCTGAAGGACGCAGCGGTTGCGCGTGCGGTGGATCTCTCTGCTGAGAAATATTGTTCAGTGGCGCTGATGCTGGAAAAAGCCGTGAATATTACCCACTCGTATGAAGTGGTTGCCGCGTGATTTAACTACCCCGTTGTGACGCCGGATAGTATTTTATCCGGCTTATTAGCGGCGCTACTCGATTTTCTTCCCTTCCATCAGTCGTTGCACCAGCGGCAGCATAATTAACTCCATTGCCAGACCCATTTTGCCACCCGGCACCACTAATGTATTGATGTGGGAAATGAATGAGCCTTGTAGCATCGCCAGCAGCCAGGGGAAATCGATTCCTTCCAGATTACGAAAATGGATCACCACAAAGCTTTCATCCAGCGATGGAATGCCTTTTGCCGCGAACGGGTTTGAAGTGTCGACGGTAGGAACGCGCTGGAAGTTAAGATGGGTGCGGGAAAACTGCGGCGTGATGTAGTTGATATAGTCTTCCATTGAACGCACTACAGAGTCCATCACTGCTTCTCGTGAGTGCCCGCGCTCGCTGGTGTCGCGGATGAGTTTTTGAATCCACTCCAGGTTAACGATAGGCACTACGCCAACCAGTAAATCCACATGCTGCGCGACGTTATGTTGTGGTGTGACCACGCCGCCGTGTAAACCTTCATAAAACAGTACATCGGTCGGTTCCGGTAAAGGTTGCCATGGGGTGAATGTGCCTGGCACCTGATTCCACGGTACGGCTTCGTCGTAGGTATGTAGATATTTGCGAGATTTCCCTTTGCCGCTCTGGCCGTATTCAATAAAGGTCTGTTCCAGCAGGCCGAAGTCGTTGGCTTCGGGACCGAAGTAGCTGATATGCCGCCCGGCGTCGCGCGCTTTGCGGATCGCCATGTCCATTTCCGGGCGGGTGTAGCGGTGAAAACTGTCGCCTTCCACCTCGGCGGCTTGCAGATTTAACTGGGCGAATATTTTACGAAACGCGAGGCTGGTGGTGGTAGTCCCCGCGCCGCTGGATCCTGTTACCGCAATGACCGGATGTTTGGCAGACATAGTAACTCCATGACTTGGCTATCATTATTATTTCGTCCGCCGACGGTTGCAGGTTATTCGCGAAACTGACTGCGCGGCATGATATTGACCGTCTCGTGCAGTTCCGACCAGACCAGTACCGCTTCTCCGCACTGTAGCTGGCGTTTGACGTCGGCGACTTTCTGTTCAAGCGTACGCTCTTGTTCACCATAATCGGTGCCTTCACGTAACACAAAGCTTTCAATTAAATTTTCCAGCGTTTCAGGGGAGATGTCTTGCCAGGGAATCAACATGATTTCGCCTCCAGATACGTTGTTAACCAGTCAGGAATGCGTGACTCCAGCCACATTTGCGGGTGAAGTAATGTACCGCCAATAAAACCAACATGACCCCCATGTTCGGTCAGTTGATACTCTACTTGCGGAGGAAGATTTTCCGGTTTCGGGATCACCTGGTGATCCATAAACGGATCGTCTTTGGCGTGAATAATCAGCGTCGGTTTGGCGATCCGGTTCAGCATCGGCATGGCGCTACACTGACGATAATAGTCGATAGCGTCGGCGTAGCCGTGAATTCTGGCGGTGATCAGATCGTCAAATTCACGGATGCGACGTACCGATTTTAACTGCGCGAGATTAATCGGTAGCGTACCGGGGTAGGCCGCCAGCTTGCGCGCCGCATTGGCTTTTAGCAGGTTCAGCAAATAACGCTGATAAACGCGGGAAAAGCCCTTTTCCATATGGTAACTACAGGCTTCCAGCACAAACGGCGCGGAGACAATCACCGCCGCATCAATCGGGACATCATTACCTTCTTTGGCCAGCAGGCAAGCCAGCATATTACCGCCGAGCGAATAGCCGACGGCCGCCGTTGGCGCATGACCAAACTCACGTTGCAGCCAGCGTAAAAACCAACTGGCGTCTTCGGTTTCGCCCGAATGGTAAATGCGGTGCATGCGATTAGGTTCACCGCTGCATCCGCGAAAATGCATCACCACACCCAGCCAGCCGCGCTTTTTCGCCGCATCAACCAAGCCGTGGGCGTAAGGGCTATTGAGACTGCCTTCCAGACCATGAAACACCACCAGACGCGGTTTATGCTGCGCTTGTGTGGGATCTTCACTCCACGCGAGATCAACAAAATCGCCGTCGGGCAACTCCAGCCGCTGCCAGTGCGGAGTGAATTTCACCTGACGACGAAACAGACGCGGCAGCATGGTTTGTAGATGGCAATTGCTGAAACCGCGCATAGGGATGAATTCAGCACTGCTGCTGAATTCATTGGCATCGGTCGTCGTTATCTGCGCCATCAGTTGCTTTGGCCTTCCTGCAGCATCTGCTCAAGCTGCTCCTGGGCCTCCAGCCATGCCATTTCGCACTCTTCCAGCCCGGATTTAGCGCTCGCTTGTTGTTGCAGGCAGGCGGTCAGTTCCGCTTTACGGTTCTGGTCGTACAGTTCGCTGTCGCCCAATTTTTCTTCCGCCTGCGCCAGTTGCGCGTTCAGCTTCTCCATCTCTTTTTCCAGACGGGCGATCTCTTTACGTAGCGGCTGGGTTTGCGCACGCAGCTCCGCTTCCCGACGCTTCTGATCTTTACGCGCCTGGGCGCTGTTCGCGTTCTCTTTTGGCGCTTCGTCGGCCTGGTTTTCCTGCTTTTGTACGTCGCTCAACCACTGTTGATAATCTTCCAGATCGCCGTCGAACGGTTCGACTTTACGATCGTGAACCAGATAGAGATCGTCAGTGGTGGAACGCAGCAAATGACGGTCGTGCGAGACGACAACCAGCGCGCCTTCAAACTCGATCAACGCTTCAGTCAGTGCCTGACGCATGTCGAGGTCAAGGTGGTTGGTCGGTTCGTCGAGCAGCAGCAGATTCGGGCGCTGCCAGACAATTAATGCCAGCACCAGGCGGGCTTTTTCACCACCGGAGAAACGGCGCGTCTCTTCCGTCACTTTATCGCCCTGGAAACCAAAACCGCCCAGGTAGTCACGCAGTTTTTGCTCCAGCTCCTGCGGCGCTAAACGTGCCAGATGTTGAATAGGCGATTCGTCGGCGCGCAGGTATTCCAGTTGATGCTGGGCGAAGTAACCGAGCTTGATCCCTTTCGCCAGACCAATTTCACCACTGACTGGCGCAAGTTCACCGGCTAACAGTTTGATTAATGTCGATTTACCCGCGCCGTTGCGGCCTAACAGACCAATGCGCGAGCCGGGGACCAGATTCAGTTTAATCGAGTCGAGAATAATGCGATCGCCATAGCCCGCACTGACTTTTTCCATCTTCAGTAACGGATTTGGCAGACTTTCCGGCGCGCGGAAGCTAAAGCGGAACGGGTTGTCGACGTGCGCGGGGGCAATCAGCTCCATACGCTCGAGCATCTTAATGCGGCTCTGGGCCTGCTTCGCTTTGGTGGCTTTGGCACGGAAACGGTCGATATAACTTTGCAGATGCGCTACGCGTTCCTGCTGGCTTTCATACATCGCTTGTTGCTGCGCCAGACGGGTGGCGCGCTGTACTTCAAACGAACTGTAGTTGCCGGTGTACTCGAACATGCTTTGTTGTTCGATATGAATAATTTTATCAACGATCGGATCGAGGAAATCGCGGTCGTGAGAGATCAGGATCAGCGTGCCCTGATAGCTCTTCAACCATTTTTCCAGCCAGATAACGGCATCGAGATCGAGGTGGTTAGTCGGTTCGTCGAGCAGCAGCAAGTCTGAACGGCAAATCAGCGCCTGGGCAAGGTTAAGACGCATACGCCAGCCACCGGAGAAATCACTTACCGGGCGCTCCAGTTGTTCATTGCTGAAACCGAGGCCGTGCAGCAGGCTGGCGGCACGGGAACGAATACTCCATGCGTCAATAGCATCCAGCTTGCCATGAATGGTCGCAATGGCGTGCCCGTCGTTACGTTCGTTGGCGTCGTGTAGCTGCGCTTCCAGTTGACGATATTCACGGTCGCCGTCAATGACATATTCCAGCGCCGCTTGCGGTAGCGCTGGTGTTTCCTGATTCACCCACGCCAGTTGCCAGCTTCCCGGAAAGGTGTAGCTGCCGCCGTCGGCGCTGATTTCATTTTTCAGCAATGCCAGCAGGGTAGATTTACCACAGCCGTTTTTACCCACCAGGCCGACTTTCTGCCCGGGGTTGATGGTGGCGGTGGCATTATCCAGCAGGACGCGCACGCCGCGACGAATTTGTAACGAGGAGAAAACAATCATAAGGCGCCGTATGTTCAGACTATGTTAACTTATCATTATGATAATGTAATGTATGGGCGAGCTGCCGCACCGGGCGCAATGGTAGCCCAAAACAGCGACTATACACAAAAACCATACCGGGAGGGGGATGATGTCTCAGCCAGCGAAAGTTTTGCTGCTGTATGCCCATCCGGAATCTCAGGACTCGGTGGCAAACCGGGTACTGCTTAAACCGGCCACGCAGCTCAGCAATGTTACCGTGCACGACCTTTACGCGCACTATCCCGATTTTTTTATTGATATCCCCCGTGAGCAGGCATTACTGCGCGAGCACGAGGTGATTGTCTTTCAGCATCCTCTTTATACCTATAGCTGCCCGGCGCTACTGAAAGAGTGGCTGGACCGTGTATTAAGTCGTGGTTTTGCCAGCGGGCCGGGGGGAAACCAACTGGCGGGAAAGTACTGGCGTAGCGTGATTACCACCGGCGAGCCGGAAAGTGCTTACCGTTATGACGCATTGAATCGCTACCCGATGAGCGATGTTCTGCGCCCCTTTGAACTGGCGGCGGGCATGTGCCGGATGCATTGGTTAAGCCCCATCATTATTTACTGGGCGAGACGGCAAAGCGCACAGGAGCTGGCGAGCCACGCCAGAGCCTACGGTGACTGGCTGGCAAATCCACTGTCTCCAGGAGGCCGCTGATGGAAGGTTCCGATTTTTTACTCGCAGGAGTGCTGTTTCTCTTCGCGGCGGTGGCTGCGGTGCCGTTGGCATCGCGGCTGGGTATTGGTGCTGTGTTGGGATATTTGCTGGCAGGGATTGCAATTGGCCCGTGGGGACTGGGGTTTATTAGCGACGTCGATGAGATCCTCCATTTTTCAGAGCTCGGCGTGGTATTCCTGATGTTTATCATCGGCCTGGAGTTGAATCCCTCCAAGCTTTGGCAACTGCGGCGTTCGATTTTTGGCGTAGGCGCGGCACAGGTGCTGTTAAGCGCGGCGTTGCTGGCGGGATTATTGATGCTGACGGATTTCGCCTGGCAGGCGGCAGTGGTCGGTGGCATTGGCCTTGCGATGTCTTCAACTGCAATGGCGTTGCAATTGATGCGCGAAAAAGGGATGAATCGCAGCGAATCCGGCCAGTTAGGCTTCTCGGTGTTACTGTTTCAGGATCTGGCGGTGATCCCGGCACTGGCGTTAGTGCCGTTGTTGGCGGGATCGGCTGACGAACATTTCGACTGGATGAAAGTCGGTATGAAGGTGCTGGCGTTTGTCGGCATGTTGATTGGTGGACGCTATTTGCTGCGTCCGGTATTTCGCTTTATTGCGGCTTCTGGTGTGCGAGAAGTGTTCACCGCCGCGACGTTACTGCTGGTGCTGGGGTCTGCGTTATTTATGGATGCGCTGGGGCTGTCGATGGCGCTCGGTACGTTTATTGCTGGCGTGTTGCTGGCAGAAAGCGAATATCGCCACGAACTGGAAACGGCAATCGATCCGTTTAAGGGGTTGCTGCTCGGGCTATTTTTTATCTCGGTCGGGATGTCGCTCAACCTCGGGGTGCTTTATACCCATCTGTTGTGGGTAGTGATAAGCGTGGTTGTGCTGGTGGCGGTGAAAATTCTCGTGCTGTATCTACTGGCGCGACTGTACGGCGTGCGTAGCTCAGAGCGAATGCAGTTTGCTGGTGTATTGAGTCAGGGTGGTGAGTTTGCCTTTGTACTCTTTTCTACCGCTTCTTCACAACGCTTATTCCAGGGCGACCAGATGGCGCTGTTGCTGGTGACGGTGACGCTTTCCATGATGACCACGCCGCTGCTGATGAAGCTGGTGGATAAATGGCTATCCCGCCAGTTTAACGGACCGGAAGAAGAAGACGAAAAACCGTGGGTCAACGATGATAAACCGCAGGTCATTGTCGTGGGCTTTGGGCGTTTTGGTCAGGTGATTGGTCGTTTGCTGATGGCAAATAAAATGCGCATTACTGTGCTGGAGCGGGATATCAGCGCTGTTAACCTGATGCGTAAATATGGCTACAAAGTTTATTACGGCGACGCCACGCAGGTAGATCTTTTACGTTCTGCGGGTGCAGAGGCCGCAGAGTCTATTGTCATTACCTGTAACGAGCCGGAAGACACCATGAAGCTGGTGGAGATTTGCCAGCAACACTTCCCGCATTTGCATATTCTTGCGCGAGCACGCGGACGTGTGGAAGCGCATGAGTTATTACAGGCAGGGGTGACGCAGTTTTCCCGTGAGACATTCTCCAGTGCGTTAGAGCTGGGGCGCAAAACTCTGGTCACGCTTGGCATGCATCCGCATCAGGCGCAGCGGGCGCAACTGCATTTTCGCCGCCTGGATATGCGAATGCTGCGGGAGTTAATCCCGATGCATGCTGATACCGTACAAATTTCTCGCGCCAGGGAAGCCCGACGCGAACTGGAAGAGATTTTCCAGCGTGAGATGCAACAAGAACGACGCCAGCTGGACGGCTGGGATGAATTTGAGTAGAGGGTAAAGATGGCAATCCGAAAACGTTTTATCGCGGGCGCAAAATGCCCGGCCTGTCAGGCGCAAGATTCCATGGCGATGTGGCGCGAAAATAATATTGATATTGTTGAATGTGTTAAGTGTGGACACCAGATGCGTGAAGTCGATAAAGAAGCCCGCGATCACGTTCGCAAAGATGAACAAGTGATCGGGATTTTTCATCCGGACTAGCGATATGCGCCGAGTTTTTTTAAGCTAGTGAGTACACGGCTGCAGAATTCCGCTACAATCTGCGCCACTATTCTTCCCATGCTCAGGAGATATCATGAAAGTAGCAAAAGACCTGGTGGTCAGCCTGGCCTATCAGGTACGTACAGAAGACGGTGTGTTGGTTGATGAGTCTCCGGTGAGTGCGCCGCTGGACTATCTGCATGGTCACGGTTCCCTGATCTCTGGCCTGGAAACAGCGCTGGAAGGTCATGAAGTTGGCGACAAATTTGATGTCGCTGTTGGCGCGAACGACGCTTACGGTCAGTACGACGAAAACCTGGTGCAGCGCGTTCCTAAAGACGTATTTATGGGCGTTGATGAACTGCAGGTAGGTATGCGTTTCCTGGCTGAAACCGACCAGGGTCCAGTACCGGTTGAAATCACTGCGGTTGAAGACGATCACGTTGTGGTTGACGGTAACCACATGCTGGCTGGTCAGAATCTGAAATTCAACGTTGAAGTTGTGGCGATTCGCGAAGCGACTGAAGAAGAACTGGCTCATGGTCACGTTCACGGTGCGCACGATCATCACCACGATCACGACCACGACGGTTGCTGCGGCGGTCATGGCCACGATCACGGTCATGAACACGGTGGCGAAGGCTGCTGTGGCGGTAAAGGTAACGGCGGTTGCGGTTGCCACTAATACCGAAAAAGTGACAAAAAAGCGGGGAATCCCCGCTTTTTTTTACGCCTCAATAATGCGGCGGTGGCGTTTCTTCAGCCTGCGACGCGATGTTCGACGGCTGGCTGGCTTTTAACTTCTCGGTCAGCAGACGCAGATGATCGCGCAGTTTCGCCATCTCCATTTCATGAGCGGTCACCGTGACGTTCAGTTCTTCAATGGTGATTTCCTGAAAAGCCAGCCGGCTCTCCAGTTCTGCCAGGCGTGCTTCCAAAGTTAAATCCTGCATGATTCACCTCTTTTGTCGAATGGTCGCCGCGGATTCTACTTAACTTTGCTGCCCGAGACAGCACTCATTTCGCAGTCATCGAAACTAATTTAAACAAAAAGAGTCTGAAAATAGATGATAATAGGGCGTATCTGTATGTAGATTTGTTCGACAACGTTTTATAGTACCTTTCTGATAATAGTTAACCCAGGGGTGAGATGCCCCGATCCTGGAGATATGGATGAAATCACTGTTTAAAGTAACGCTGCTGGCGACCACAATGGCCGTTGCCCTGCATGCACCAATCACTTTTGCTGCCGAAGCGGCGAAACCAACTGCAACTGCTGACAGCAAAGCAGCGTTCAAAAATGACGATCAGAAATCAGCTTACGCGCTGGGTGCTTCGCTCGGTCGTTACATGGACAATTCTCTGAAAGAACAAGAAAAGCTGGGCATCAAACTGGATAAAGATCAGCTAATCGCGGGTGTTCAGGATGCATTTGCTGATAAAAGCAAACTCTCCGATCAAGAGATCGAACAGACTCTGCAAGCGTTTGAAGCACGCGTGAAGTCCTCCGCTCAGGCGAAGATGGAAAAAGATGCTGCTGATAACGAAGCGAAAGGTAAAGAGTACCGCGAGAAATTTGCCAAAGAGAAAGGTGTAAAAACCTCTTCAACTGGCCTGGTTTATCAGGTAGTAGAAGCCGGTAAAGGCGAAGCACCGAAAGACAGCGATACTGTAGTGGTGAACTACAAAGGTACGCTGATCGACGGTAAAGAGTTCGATAACTCATACACCCGTGGTGAACCGCTCTCGTTTCGTCTGGACGGCGTGATCCCTGGCTGGACTGAAGGTCTGAAGAACATCAAGAAAGGCGGTAAGATCAAACTGGTTATTCCACCAGAGCTGGCTTACGGCAAAGCGGGCGTTCCGGGGATCCCACCGAACTCTACTCTGGTATTTGACGTAGAACTGCTGGACGTGAAACCAGCACCGAAGGCTGATACGAAGCCAGAAGCAGATGCTAAAGCAGCAGATTCTGCTAAAAAATAAGCATTAAAAACCGCCGCCTGACCAGGCGGCGGTTTTTTTATTGCAGGCCGGATATAATTAGTGCTGGAAAGCGGAACCTCCGCTGTATTAATTTAATTACCCGCATCATTAATGAGCCTGCCCTGAAAAGTTAACGACAGGCTCCTGAAAAGGAGTGTTTTTTTTCATGTCCAGGTCGCTTTTAACCAACGAAACCAGTGAGTTGGATTTACTGGATCAACGTCCTTTCGACCAGACCGATTTTGATATTCTGAAATCCTACGAAGCGGTGGTGGACGGGTTAGCGATGCTCATTGGTTCCCACTGTGAAATCGTTTTGCACTCTTTGCAGGATTTAAAATGTTCAGCCATTCGTATTGCCAACGGCGAACATACAGGCCGGAAGATTGGCTCGCCAATTACCGATCTGGCACTGCGTATGCTGCACGACATGACGGGAGCGGATAGCAGCGTTTCTAAATGCTACTTTACTCGCGCCAAAAGCGGCGTATTAATGAAGTCCCTGACCATCGCGATTCGTAACCGCGAACAGCGTGTAATTGGTCTGCTGTGCATCAATATGAATCTTGATGTTCCCTTCTCGCAGATTATGAGCACTTTTGTGCCGCCAGAAACCCCGGACGTCGGTTCAAGTGTCAACTTTGCGTCTTCGGTTGAAGATCTGGTTACCCAAACACTGGAGTTCACCATTGAAGAAGTGAACGCCGATCGTAATGTTTCTAATAACGCCAAAAATCGTCAAATCGTGTTGAATCTTTACGAGAAAGGCATTTTCGATATCAAAGATGCGATCAACCAGGTTGCTGATCGTCTCAACATCTCCAAACATACTGTTTATCTCTATATCCGTCAGTTCAAGAGCGGTGATTTCCAGGGGCAAGATAAGTAATGCGTTTTGCCATCGTGGTGACCGGGCCTGCATATGGAACGCAACAGGCGAGTAGTGCTTTTCAGTTTGCACAGGCGCTGATAGCAGAAGGCCATGAGTTGAGTAGTGTCTTTTTCTACCGGGAAGGGGTCTATAACGCTAACCAGTTAACTTCTCCGGCAAGTGACGAATTTGACTTTGTGCGCGGCTGGCAACAGTTGAACGCGCAACATGGTGTGGCGCTGAATATCTGCGTAGCGGCAGCGTTACGCCGCGGTATCGTCGATGAAACTGAAGCAGGAAGACTGGGGCTGGCCTCGTCGAACCTTCAGCCGGGATTTACCTTAAGCGGACTTGGCGCTCTGGCAGAAGCCTCGCTAACCTGTGACAGGGTGGTACAGTTCTGATGAAACGAATAGCGTTTGTCTTTTCTACTGCGCCTCATGGCACCGCGGCTGGTCGTGAGGGATTAGATGCTTTACTGGCAACTTCCGCTTTAACTGACGATCTCGCCGTCTTCTTTATCGCCGATGGCGTTTTTCAGCTTCTGCCAGGACAAAAGCCCGATGCGGTGCTGGCGCGTGATTACATTGCCACTTTTAAATTGTTGGATCTGTACGACATTGAACAGTGCTGGGTTTGTGCGGCTTCTCTGCGCGAGCGCGGGTTAGATCCGCAGACACCATTTGTTGTCGAAGCCACGCCGCTTGAAGCAGAAGCCTTACGCAGCGAACTCGGCAACTACGATGTTATTTTGAGAGTTTGAGGCGTACATGCTGCACACATTACATCGCTCACCCTGGCTGACAGATTTTCCTGCGCTGCTGCGTCTGCTCAGTGAGGGCGACGAACTGCTGTTATTGCAGGATGGCGTAACTGCCGCAGTTGACGGCAACCGCTACCTTGAAAGTCTGCGTAATGCCCCCATTAAGGTTTATGCCCTGAACGAAGACCTCATTGCCCGCGGTTTGAGTGCTCAAATTTCGAACGATATCATCCCAATTGACTATACTGATTTCGTCAGACTTACGGTTAAGCACACCAGCCAGATGGCCTGGTGACGGCGGGATCGTTGTATATTTCTTGACACCTTTTCGACACCGCCCTAAAATTCGGCGTCCTCATATTGTGTGAGGACGTTTTATTACGTGTTTACGAAGCAAAAGCTAAAACCAGGAGCTATTTAATGGCAACAGTTAACCAGCTGGTACGCAAACCACGTGCTCGCAAAGTTGCGAAAAGCAACGTGCCTGCGCTGGAAGCATGCCCGCAAAAACGTGGCGTATGTACCCGTGTATATACTACCACCCCTAAAAAACCGAACTCCGCACTGCGTAAAGTATGCCGTGTTCGTCTGACTAACGGTTTCGAAGTGACTTCCTACATCGGTGGTGAAGGTCACAACCTGCAGGAGCACTCCGTGATCCTGATCCGTGGCGGTCGTGTTAAAGACCTCCCGGGTGTTCGTTACCACACCGTACGTGGTGCGCTTGACTGCTCCGGCGTTAAAGACCGTAAGCAGGCTCGTTCCAAGTATGGCGTGAAGCGTCCTAAGGCTTAATGGTTCTCCGTTAAGTAAGGCCAAACGTTTTAACTTAAATGTCAAACTAAACTCGTAGAGTTTTGGACAATCCTGAATTAACAACGGAGTATTTCCATGCCACGTCGTCGCGTCATTGGTCAGCGTAAAATTCTGCCGGATCCGAAGTTCGGATCAGAACTGCTGGCTAAATTTGTAAATATCCTGATGGTAGATGGTAAAAAATCTACTGCTGAATCTATCGTATACAGCGCGCTGGAGACCCTGGCTCAGCGCTCTGGTAAATCTGAACTGGAAGCATTCGAAGTAGCTCTCGAAAACGTGCGCCCGACTGTAGAAGTTAAGTCTCGCCGCGTTGGTGGTTCTACTTATCAGGTACCAGTTGAAGTCCGTCCGGTTCGTCGTAATGCTCTGGCAATGCGTTGGATCGTTGAAGCTGCTCGTAAACGCGGTGATAAATCCATGGCTCTGCGCCTGGCGAACGAACTTTCCGATGCTGCAGAAAACAAAGGTACTGCAGTTAAGAAACGTGAAGACGTTCACCGTATGGCCGAAGCCAACAAGGCGTTCGCACACTACCGTTGGTAATCCCTTCGGAGTTTTAGTCACCAGGCGGGCGCTTCCAGTAAGCAGCCCGCTTTGGGCTACTTAAATTGAACGCCTAAAAGATAAACGAGGAAACAAATGGCTCGTACAACACCCATCGCACGTTACCGTAACATCGGTATCAGTGCGCACATCGACGCCGGTAAAACCACTACTACCGAACGTATTCTGTTCTACACCGGTGTAAACCATAAAATCGGTGAAGTTCATGACGGCGCTGCAACCATGGACTGGATGGAGCAGGAGCAGGAACGTGGTATTACCATCACTTCCGCTGCAACTACTGCATTCTGGTCCGGTATGGCTAAGCAGTATGAGCCGCATCGCATCAACATCATCGACACCCCGGGGCACGTTGACTTCACAATCGAAGTAGAACGTTCCATGCGTGTTCTCGATGGTGCGGTAATGGTTTACTGCGCAGTTGGTGGTGTTCAGCCGCAGTCTGAAACCGTATGGCGTCAGGCAAACAAATATAAAGTTCCGCGCATTGCGTTCGTTAACAAAATGGACCGCATGGGTGCGAACTTCCTGAAAGTTGTTAACCAGATCAAAACCCGTCTGGGCGCGAACCCGGTTCCGCTGCAGCTGGCGATTGGTGCTGAAGAACATTTCACCGGTGTTGTTGACCTGGTGAAAATGAAAGCTATCAACTGGAACGACGCTGACCAGGGCGTAACCTTCGAATACGAAGATATCCCGGCAGACATGGTTGAACTGGCTAACGAATGGCACCAGTACCTGATCGAATCCGCAGCTGAAGCTTCTGAAGAGCTGATGGAAAAATACCTGGGTGGTGAAGAACTGACTGAAGCAGAAATCAAAGGTGCTCTGCGTCAGCGCGTTCTGAACAACGAAATCATCCTGGTAACCTGTGGTTCTGCGTTCAAGAACAAAGGTGTTCAGGCGATGCTGGATGCGGTAATTGATTACCTGCCATCCCCGGTTGACGTACCTGCGATCAACGGTATCCTGGACGACGGTAAAGACACTCCGGCTGAACGTCACGCAAGTGATGACGAGCCGTTCTCTGCACTGGCGTTCAAAATCGCTACCGACCCGTTTGTTGGTAACCTGACCTTCTTCCGTGTTTACTCCGGTGTGGTTAACTCTGGTGATACCGTACTGAACTCCGTGAAAGCTGCACGTGAGCGTTTCGGTCGTATCGTTCAGATGCACGCTAACAAACGTGAAGAGATCAAAGAAGTTCGCGCGGGCGACATCGCTGCTGCAATCGGTCTGAAAGACGTAACCACTGGTGACACCCTGTGTGACCCGGATGCGCCGATCATTCTGGAACGTATGGAATTCCCTGAGCCGGTAATCTCCATCGCAGTTGAACCGAAAACCAAAGCTGACCAGGAAAAAATGGGTCTGGCTCTGGGCCGTCTGGCTAAAGAAGACCCGTCTTTCCGTGTATGGACTGACGAAGAATCTAACCAGACCATCATCGCGGGTATGGGCGAACTGCACCTCGACATCATCGTTGACCGTATGAAGCGTGAATTCAACGTTGAAGCGAACGTAGGTAAACCGCAGGTTGCTTACCGTGAAACTATCCGCCAGAAAGTTACCGATGTTGAAGGTAAACACGCGAAACAGTCTGGTGGTCGTGGTCAGTATGGTCATGTTGTTATCGACATGTACCCGCTGGAGCCGGGTTCAAACCCGAAAGGCTACGAGTTCATCAACGACATTAAAGGTGGTGTAATCCCTGGCGAATACATCCCGGCCGTTGATAAAGGTATCCAGGAACAGCTGAAAGCAGGTCCGCTGGCAGGCTACCCGGTAGTAGACATGGGTGTTCGTCTGCACTTCGGTTCTTACCATGACGTTGACTCCTCTGAACTGGCGTTTAAACTGGCTGCTTCTATCGCCTTTAAAGAAGGCTTTAAGAAAGCGAAACCAGTTCTGCTTGAGCCGATCATGAAGGTTGAAGTAGAAACTCCAGAAGAGAACACCGGTGACGTTATCGGTGACTTGAGCCGTCGTCGTGGTATGCTCAAAGGTCAGGAATCTGAAGTTACTGGCGTTAAGATCCACGCTGAAGTACCGCTGTCTGAAATGTTCGGATACGCAACTCAGCTGCGTTCTCTGACCAAAGGTCGTGCATCATACACCATGGAATTCCTGAAGTATGATGAAGCGCCGAGTAACGTTGCTCAGGCCGTAATTGAAGCCCGTGGTAAATAAGCCTAAGGGTTAATACCAAAGTCCCGTGCTCTCTCCTGAAGGGGAGAGCACTATAGTAAGGAATATAGCCGTGTCTAAAGAAAAATTTGAACGTACAAAACCGCACGTTAACGTTGGTACTATCGGCCACGTTGACCACGGTAAAACTACTCTGACCGCTGCAATCACCACCGTACTGGCTAAAACCTACGGCGGTGCTGCTCGTGCATTCGACCAGATCGATAAC